>DFEO01000003.1 GCA_002368715.1 Ruminococcus sp. UBA3800 | reverse complement strand
TTATAAAGCCTTGGCAGGGTTTACAGCTTTCGTCGGTTTTTGTCGCCTAGTGTCGTGCTCTGTCAGATAACGCTCCCAACACACTCTTTTGCAAGGTTCACGCAGTGTCACGAAATGAAAAGAACACACAAAAAAATCCCCCTCCCCTCCGGGGAGGGCAGGGGGTATTTTCAGTATGTGCATATCCCCGATGGGTGGGGGAATTAGCCGTGCGGCGAGCACTACTTGCCGACGAATGCTTTGTAGGACTCGTTGAAGGTCTTGAGCTCGGACTCGATAGTGGGCTGATACTGCTCCTTGAGCTGTGCCCAGGTGTACTGAGTGCCGTTCTCGTCAGTCTTCATTACCGATGTGTACATATAAGGGATAACTGCTTCCTTGGTGTCGTTGGTTGCTGCGTCGTCGTCCGAAAGTACGGTGGATATACCGTAGCCGGGGTCGAACAGCTTTGTGAACTTGTCGGAGATAGGCTCAACATACGCTACATCATACATCTGATCCGTCCACGAAGGATTGTTTACAAAGAACTTGTCACGCTCTGTCTGAATGTACTCGTCCTGAGTGTAAACTATCTTTGCACACTCCAGCCAGCACTTCATAGCGTCGTTCTTCTTCGAGCCCTTTACCCACATATATGCGTTCATATCAACAGTGGTGTAAAGTGTGTCGGAGTTCGGATCCTTCGGGATCGGCACCATTGCCCAGTTGTCGCCCTCCTTTGGAGAGTGGCTTCCGAACGATGCCCAGGGTCCCATAGCATAGAACAGGATGTTCTTCTTGAAAGCATCGCTGGTCTGGCCTACCCAGTCAGCATAATAATAGCCGTTTTTCTGGATATCATAAAGAAGATCGGTAGCTCTTACAAAATCAGGATCGTCAAGGTTCGATACATACTCGTCCTTCTCGGCATCATACTTGATAAGGGTCTTTCCTGTGGACTGGAAAATAAACGGAGCGAACCAGCCGTTTATACCGTATCTCTCCTCGTCGCCCTCGGCACCCTGACAGTATTCCTCCATCATCTCATACCAGGTGTTCCAGTCCCACTTGCCGTCCTGATAAAGCTCATACGGGTCGTCAAGACCTGCTGCCTCGATCATATCGGTGTCATAGGTGATGACAGAGTTCGGCAGGAAGTTTATCGGTGCAACATAATGCTTGCCTTTTAATGTGAAGTTCTCGGCAACATCCTTAACATCGCTCCACATAGCGCTGTCAAAATCAACGATATCATCGACAGGCTGGAACATATCCTTGATGCAGTTTGCAGGGAAGGTCATCTTCATCTCATACCAGAACATATCGGGCGGATCGTTTGCAAGAAGCCTTGCTGCGAGCTTGTCATACTTCTCGAGCGAGCCTGCTCTCGAATACTTGATGGAACCGCCGTTCTGCTCGAACAGAGTGAGGTCTGTTCTCTTCTCGGGGTCTGCTCTTGTGGGGTTGATGTCGAAATAAGAGAGCCACTCCAGCTCCTTTTCGGCGCCGTCGGGGATAGGTGTTATATCAGCCGACTCCTTTACCTCGACCTTGTCAACATAGGACGATGAGCTGCTGCTGTCCTTGCTGCCGCAGGATGCCACAGAGAACGCTGCGATAACAGCCATAGCACCTGCTGCCAGGCGTTTGTAATTTTTCATAATAAAAACCTCCGTTTTGAAAGCCAATTTTCTCGGATAACTCCAAATAGCATTATACCACCTTATGTAATCGTTGTCAACAAATGGTCAATACCTTTAACCAACTTGTATTTCTTTTTAGATATTTTTCACAACCCGGCAAAGTCTGTTTTGTTGATTTTTCCGGCTGCGGTTTTCGGCATTGGTTTAATATATTTGCATTTTTTAATATTTACAGACCCGACGAGGCAGAGCCT
Organism: Ruminococcus sp. UBA3800; assembly: GCA_002368715.1. Taxonomy (GTDB): domain Bacteria; phylum Bacillota; class Clostridia; order Oscillospirales; family Ruminococcaceae; genus Hominimerdicola. Next base: position 18,080 of record DFEO01000003.1, on the reverse strand, counting down.
GTACTGTTTTGAGCTTACCGGCAAAAAAACACCGCACTGCTTTTTTTGCAATGCGGTGAAATGCTCTTTACATCCCCGTGGACTCTCTTAAAATAACGTTGTGCCTTACGGTGTAATAGCGGTTGTCCTTGATGTCGGCTCTGATGTTCGATATCAGCTTCGATATCACAAGCTCGCCCATTTTTTCGCAGGGCTGCTCGACAGTGGACACCGTCGGGTACATCATATCGCACATGGTTATATTGTCAAAGCCCATTATCGCAATGTCCCTGCCGGCTTCGAGCCCTAAGTCCCTCGCCTTGTTTATCGCAGATATCGCCAGAAGGTCCGATATCGCAAATACCGCACTCGGGCGCTCATCGAGAGATGCGAAGTATTTCATTGCCCGTGCGCCGCACTCGTATTCGTAGTTCTCACGGTAATAAAGCTCGGGCAGATCGGCTATGCCGTGCTCTCTGAGCGCTCTGCGGTAGCCGTTTTCTCTGGCGATAGCCGAAATGGCTTTCTTGCTCTCGAGTCCCACAAAGCCAATGCGCCTGTGTCCCTTTCTTATAAGTGCGGTCACTGCATCATAAGCCGCCTGCTCGTCGTCGACCGCAACGGTGAGCACATTCGCTCCCTCGACGCCCTCGCAGCAAAGCGCTATGTCATAGTTCTGCGCGAGCTTGTTGAGCGCTTCGGCATCGTAAAGCGTGCCCAGCAGAACGACACCGTCAACGGTGCGGTTAAAGAGCATAGTCATCTGTCTTGCCTCGACGGTGCTTGCCGAGCCCGTGACAGCGGAGATTATATCATATCCCAGCTTTTCTGCCTGCTTCTGCATTCCCATTATTATCTTTGAATAGAGCGAATGCTCGGAAGTCGGCATGATGACAAGGATAACATTAGTCTCACGCTTTCTCAGGTTGCGCCCGAGAAAATTCGGAGAATACTTCAGCTTCTCGACAGCATCGCAGACTCTCTGCGTGGACTCCTCGGAAACGTTGCAGCTGCCGTTCAATACTCTTGAAACAGTGGCAACGGACACGCCTGCCTCTTTTGCAACATCTTTTATGGTAACGCTCATAAGAACCTCCGTTATATCTGAAAAGATCAGTTTTTTAGGGTACTTTATTCAGTATAGCACACATTTCTCCCTTTTTCAATATACATATCGCTCAATTTCGCAAAATTTTTTTAGGCAGAGTGCAAACGTTTACATAAATTCTCCGTACATCCGTGCATACGTGCAGGGGAGCGTGTCGTGCCTTGAAAGCCCTCGCTCAGCTGTGTACATCCGTACACAGTAAGCTCGGGAGAGATGGGGGAGGGCTTCGCCCTCGGTACCGACCCATCGGGGCTTTGCCCCGGACCCCGTCAGCCGGGCTTTCGTCCGGTGCGCCGGGGCGTAAGAGCGTGCTGTGGTGTCTTTCCGGCAGGGGCGGAGGGAAGGCACAGCTGGACCTGTCTTGCAGGCAGGCGAAAAAGCCTGACTGTCCCGAGGTGTCTTTCCGGCAGGGGATAAAAAGTCTGACTATCCCGAGGTGTCTTTCTCCGCCGTGGGCGGAGGGAAGGCACCACTATACCTGTTTTGCAGGCAGGAGATAAAAAGCTTGACATCGGGGGGATGATAGGATATAATAATACTGTAATGGTTAATGGGAACTAACCCGTATGTGGAACAAGACCGGAAAGGAGCTGTGAACAGCTTGAAAAAACAGCGCTTCGATGTGACGGGTATGTCCTGCGCAGCTTGTCAGGCTCATGTCGAAAAAGCCGTCGGAAAGGTCGGGGGCGTGAAAAACGTAAGCGTCAGCCTGCTGACAGGGTCTATGAACGTCGAGTTTGACGAAGCTGCCTGCTCGGACAGCGATATAATCTCGGCTGTGAAGGGTGCAGGCTACGGTGCCGGTCTGCCCTCGGGCAAAAACGCTTCGCCCGACATAAGCGACAAGGCCGCAGGGGATGCCGCCTATAAGAAAAGGCGCCTTTGGCTTTCCATAGGGTTCATGGTGCCGCTTTTTTATCTGTGTATGGGGCCTATGGCAGGGCTGCCTGTGCCGGGGATATTCAGCGGCAGGGAGAACGCTATGGTCTTTGCACTGACACAGCTGCTCCTGGCCGGTGTGGTTTCGGTGATAAATTTCGACTATTTCAAAAACGGCTTCAAGGCGCTTTTTCACCTTGCACCGAATATGGACAGCCTGATAGCGCTGGGGGCGTGTGCATCCTTTGTTTTCAGCCTTGCCAAAACGTTTATGGCGGCCTATCGGCTGGGCAGGGGAGACACAGCGGCTGCCGGGGAGCTTGTGAAGGATCTCTATTTTGACTCGTGCGCTATGATACTCACGCTTATCGACGTGGGAAAATATCTCGAAGCAAGGTCAAAGGGCAAAACTGCCGATGCTGTGAAAAAGCTTATAAGCCTTGCGCCGAAAACAGCAGTTGTCATCCGTGACGGCGAGGAGGTCGGGATACCTGCCGCCGAGGTCGTGGTCGGAGACGTTTTCGTGCTGAGGTCAGGCTCGGCTGTCCCCTGTGACGGCGAGGTCATATCCGGCAGCTGCACGGCGGACGAGTCCGCACTGACGGGCGAGAGCCTGCCCGTGGAGAAACAGGAAGGCTCGAAGCTTATGAGCGCATCCGTTATCACGGGGGGATATGTCAGGTGCCGCTGCGAGAAAACGGCTGAGGACTCGACCCTTTCGGAGATAATAAAGCTGGTCGAGCAGACCCAGACGACAAAGGCGCCTGTTGCAAGGCTTGCCGACAGGATAAGCGGAGTGTTCGTGCCTGTGGTGATAGGGATATCGCTCGTCACGCTGATAGTGTGGCTGGCTGTCGGAAAGGAGCTGTCGTTTGCGCTGGGTATGGCGGTGTCGGTGCTGGTGATATCGTGTCCGTGCTCGCTGGGGCTTGCGACCCCGACCGCTATAATGGTCGCAACGGGAAAGGCGGCGAGCCTCGGCATCCTTATAAGGTCGGCGCAGGCGCTGGAGCAGGCTCAGAAAACGACCGTGGCCGTGCTCGACAAGACGGGCACCTGCACAGAGGGCAGACCCGAGCTTGAGGAGCTGATAGTTTACGGCGGGCATGACAGAGGGCGGCTGCTGGGGCTGATCTCGGCGGCGGAGAGCCTTTCTTCTCATCCGCTGGCATGGGCTGTGTGCGAATATGCAAAAAAGGAAGGCGCCGAAAGGTTTGAAGCGGGAGAGCTTGAGGAATATCAGGGCGGCGGGATCTGTGCCGCTGCGGACGGCGAGAGCGTCGTTATCGGAAATGCGGCGCTCATGGAGAAAAAGGGGATAGATATCTCGGCGGCGGCAAAGCAGGCAGAGAGCTTTTCGCAGCGTGGAGCGATAACGCTTTTTGCGGCGGTATCTGAAAGGCTGTCGGCGCTGCTTGTCATTGCCGACAGGATAAAGGACACCTCGGAGCAGGCGGTAAGAGAGTTTTCACAGCTGGGGATAAAGACCGTGATGCTGACAGGCGACAACGAGCGCACGGCTAAGGCTGTGGGCGAGAAGCTCGGCATCGACGAGATAAAGGCAGGGCTGCTGCCCTCGGACAAGGCAAGGATAGTTTCTCAGCTGGGCGCAGGCACAGTGATGGTAGGCGACGGTATAAACGATGCGCCCGCACTGACGGCGGCGGATGTCGGCATAGCGCTGGGAGCAGGACGTGATATCGCTGTCGAGGCTGCGGATATCGTGCTTATGAAAAACGACCTGCGTGACGCCGTTACGGCGATAAGGCTGTCGAGGGCGGCTATGAGAAACATAAGGCAGAACCTGTTCTGGGCGCTGTTTTATAACTCGCTCGGGATACCGATAGCGGCAGGTGCGCTCTATCCGCTGCTGGGGCTGCGGCTCGACCCGATGCTGGGTGCGGCGGCGATGAGCCTGAGCTCGGTGTGCGTGGTGACAAATGCGCTCAGGCTGAACCTCTTCAAGGACGGAAGGCAGCCAGACCCGAACGAGATAACGCTCAGGGTCAGGGGGATGATGTGCGACCACTGCACCGCCACGGTGGAAAAGGCGCTCATGGCGCAGGAGGGCGTTCTGACGGCAAAGGCGGACTTTAAGAAAAACGTGGCTCTCGTCCGCACGAACGGCAATGCCGACCCCGAACGCCTGAAGCAGGCGATCCGCAAGGCAGGCTATAAAGTGAGATAAGATCAAACCTTTCGACAGAGTGCGGCAATAAACGACAAAACACCCACCGGGTCCAGATGCCCGGTGGGTGTTTTTGCCGCTGTGCCCGACAGGTGTGGGGGGGTCACTCTACATAAAGCCCGTAGTGGATGCAGGCTTTTTTGATGAAATCCTCGCTGACTCCGAAATGCTCGGAGAGCAGATAAAGACTGTCAAGATTGTTGCGGCTTATCTGCTCCTCCAGCTCGTCCTTCGGGATGAGCTTTTCTATCGCCCATTTGTCTGCCCTGTATTCGTGCTGCGAGATAAGGTCGAGCGGAGCGCTCCTATTGTAAAACGCACCCTTTACACAGTGCCCGACCTCGTGGGCTGCGTGCTCCTTGACAAGGCGCTCGGGCAGCTTTGCGTCTATCGCTATGAAACAGCTGTCTCCGAGCATGAAGGAAAACGACTCGCAAAAGCGCAGCTCCCTTATCTCTACTCCTATATCCTCACTCTCGCAAAGGCTCATAAGCTGTCTGATATCCGTCATCTGTCACCCTTCTTTCTTTTTGTTCTCTTCCCTCAGCTTGACCATTTTTGCATACTGCCGCACTTCCTCGAACATCTCGTCGGTGACGCCCTCGGCTCCTCCCCACAGCGCAAATTTCAGCTCGTCGTCAATGTCCCGGCTGCCGCCCTCGGTAAGGTATTTCACGCTCACCCCGAAGCGCTCGGCTATCTTCTGGGTGTTCTTTGCCGAAAGTGTCTCGCTCCTGCCCTTGTGAAGCTCCGAAAGGCAGCTCCTCGTTATCGAAAGCTCCCTGCAAAGCTGTGTCACCGTGATATTGTTCTCTCTGCAAAGCTCTTCTATCCTCTTATACATCTCTGACATGGCGTACTCTCCCTTTTTTTCGTCAGTGTACTTGACAATTACAGAAATCTGTATTATAATATAGCTGTGGATTACAGAAAACTGTAAAATATGATTTATTTTCTGTATTATACAACATAATTCTGAAATTGTCAAGGGGCAGGCTGTACAAAAATACAGAAATATGTTATCATGGGTGCGGCTTTTGCAGCGGCTTATCTGCCTGTGATGATATCATAACACAGCTTGTGTACAAATGTCCGTACAAAAGGGCGGCATAGAAAGGGAGGATGACGATGAACAAAACAGAAAGAGAGCTTGTGAAAAGGCTTACAGGCATAGATCCGCAGGCGCTGAGGGTCCGCCTTGCGGGAACGGAGGGCGGCAGAGAGAAAAAATATAACAGGCGCGCCGGGACGGTCTGTATGAGCAGCGCCCCGACACGGCTCCTGGGCGGATACCGCAGGATGACAGCGGCAAAAAAGCGGCTGGATATAAAAATAAGAGAGCGCCTTGCCTTTCTTGAAAGGGCGCAGAGGGAGTGCCGCTCGGCACCCTCGTGGTTCTGCTTCGGGAGAGAGAAAAATGCTCTGCTGGAGATGATCGCCGAGGCGGAGGAGCTTGAAAAAAGGCTCGCTCTTTGTAAAAGGCTGGCAGAAATGACAGGCGGCATCGAGCGTGAGGCGATAGAGGAAAGGTTTTTGAACCTTAGCCGGAAACGGATGCCCGACTGGGCGCAAACGGCGCAGACAGTGGGTTTTGAGAGCTCGCCCGAGGAGCTTTGCCGGAGGGTGACGAAGGCGCTTGCAGATGCTGTAAAAGAGATAAACGGGGAGTGTGAATAGAATGTAAAATTATTGTTTAAAAGGTACATATTCAAAGAGGATTTTTGCCAATGTGTTCACAAAAGTTGCTAGAAATTTATTGACCTGTATGATAAAATTGTCCTAGGGCGGAAGGGTGCCGCAGGGCAGCTGATGCCGGATATTAAAATTTTAATTTGCTATGATAAATATTTAATTAAGGAGCGCTTTTTGGGATATGGCTAAAAACACAAATCTTAATCCGAGCGATGCTTTTATCCTGAGTATGGAGAGAGCAAAAAGAAAGAAAAAGATAATCCTTATCACGCTGCTGGCTGTGCTGGCGGTGCTGATCGCTGTGTGCGTGCTTATCGGGCTGAAGATAAGGCACGACAACAAGGTGGCTATGGCAAAATCCGTTATCTCGAAGCTGGATATAAGCACCACCTTCAAGAAGTCGGAGTTTTTTGATGCCGAGGACTGGGACGGCGACAGGCTTGTCAATGCCGAGGAGGTAAGGCAGGACCTAAACGTCCAGGGCGAGGACTCGGACGGCGACGGTATGATAGACGGTGACGAGATAATGGCAGGCACCGACCCTTCGGACCCTGACACCGACCACGACGGACTTTATGACGGGTATGAGCTGATGGCAGGGCTTGACCCGAGAAACGGAGCGACCGACGGCAAGACTCCCGACCAGGACAGGATAATGAGTGTGAGCAGGACAGTGGGCGACTGCACGCTGACCGTTGAGGGCGATGCGAACGCTGCGAGCGTTACGATGACGGAGCTTGACCTTTTCGGTATATCCTCGAATGCCAGCATAGTTACAAAGGCATATGATTCTTACAGCGAGCACAAGTTCACCAAGGCGACGATAAGCTTTGATATCGACACCGACAAGCTGTCGAGACTGGGTTATTCGATGGATGGGCTGACAGTGCTCAGGTTCGATTCGGAGAAGACCGCCTATACTAAGGTAGACTCGACAGTTGACAAGGCAAACGGCACCGTTTCGGCAGATATACCGATACTGGGGACCTATGTGGTGGGAGTTGAGGCGACAGCCAACGAGAAGCCCACCACGAGAGTAAACTTCCTTATCGACAACTCGGGCTCGATGTATCCCGTGGAGCTTTGCCCGACATCGCCCGAAAATGACCTCGAGTTCAAGAGGATAGACTTTACCAAGAACCTGATAAACAAGTTCGACAAGGACTATCTTATAGGTATAGACAAGTTTACCGGAAGCTATCAGAGGATGGTAAGCTTTACCACCGACCGCAAACAGCTTTCGGACACGCTGGAGGGGATAAGGGAACTGGACGAGTTCTTTGACGGAACACACAGCCAGACCGCCCTTATGAACTGCATAGACGAGTTCGATAATTCCGACGGCGGAAAATACAGAAACGTCATCGTTATGCTGACAGACGGTCAGTCCGACGAGGAAAATCCCGTTTCGGTGGACACTATAATCGAGGCGGCAAGAGAGAAGAACATCATAGTTCTGACAGTCAGCCTAGGCCGTGACATCGACAGAGCATGGCTTCAGGAGCTGGCTTCAGGAACATCGGGAAAATACTATTCCGCATCGGATGCGAACGCTCTTGATGATGTTTATAAGCAGATAGTTACTACGCTCAATTACGATATCGTCGAGTATAAGAACAACGACGACTCGGTGAGGGGATATTCTCTTTACAATACGGGATTTGACCCCAAGGTGAACGGCTTTGAATTCAAAAACTTCAGGACGACCACGACAGCAAGCGTTGACTTCGGTATGGCGATGCTGGCAAGAGACTGGTATGTCGGAAATGTAAGGATGAGCCTTGGAGGCATCGAGCCGAAGGACAAGAGCGATATAAAAGTAAATGCCGAGGGCTATGACCTTTCGGGCAGCGAGATAGAGAAGGCTTATAACGACAAGGTGCAGCTGCATTCGCTGCCGTGCGAGCTTTTCTCGGACAAGTATGCCGACGTTTCACAGTATCTCGACTTTGACTCGGACGGCGATGTGCTAAAGATCATCGACGACTATCAGTTCGACTGCAAGAACAAGGGCTGGGTTCCTGTGAAAACTCCTATCGAGGGCGGAAACCTTTCGTGGAAGACTGTTGAGCTTCTGAGCCTGGATATCGCAGGGGCACCGAATAAGATAGCTTCGGGCTATTCAAAGGCAGATGCCGAGTTTGCGAAGTGCCTTTACAGGCTCAACGCTTTGCAGTGGGACGATCAGGCGGACGAGTTCAACCTTAACGAGGGCGAGGAGAAGTTTGACCTGCTGGTCGAGCAGCTGAGCCTTGGTATACCTGTCGTGACGACTATCGACGACACGCATACGGTGAACGTTATCGGTCTGGTGCAGGATTCTCAGTGCCACAGAAAGTATATGCTTCAGGTGTATGACAACAACTATCCCGGCGAGACAAAGGAGCTCTACATCGAGAAGCTGCCTAAGTGCATACTCGATGTTTCGGAGGACGGTGTGCCGACGCTGAAGGGAACGGGAAGCGAGTATACTGCGACCTACGAGGGCAAGCAGGTGGGCGTTTCGTTCACGCTGGCGGACGAGCACTGACGGGATCTGTGACAGCTCTTTGATATGCGATATAACGGCTCCGTGCCATGGGTGCGGGGCTGTTTTTTTGGCCTGAATGGCTCGGGAAAAGTTAAAATTTTGATAATGGTAACGTTTTCTGTGAAAAATATACAAAAAAAGAGCCGGAAGATTGGGGGATTTTCCAATTGTTTTTTTTGAAAAAAAGGTGACAAACACTTGATTTTTTGTGACAATTCTGTTATAATTACACTTAGAATTGAATACCAATTCAAGAAACCAATAGGTTAATTTTAATTTGGAGGTAGAAAAAATATGAAACTTTCTAAAGTTTTTGCCGGAATGTCCGCACTGGCTATCGCCGGTATGATGACTGTTACTGCAAGCGCTAACAGCCTTACGGTTGCTACTCCTTCCGATAAGGAGTGGGATGGCTTCGCAAAGTACACAAACGCTGAGGGCAAAGAGGACAACGACTTCATCTGGGGCGGTTCTCTTACAAAGGGCTCCGATGTTACCGTTAAGGTAAACTTCGAGTGGACCGAGAAGGGTACTTCGGAAAACTTTACGGCTATCGGCCCTGCTTTCGCTAACGGCTGGGCTAAGATCTTCGGACCTGACGGTGCAGCAGCTGCTCCTGCAGGCTGGGCTAACAAGGCGGATCTTACCGAGGCTGAGGACGGCGGCTATTTAGACGCTGACGGCAACAAGGTTCCTTATGCATGGCAGGAAGACGGATTCCTTCAGGTTTATGATACCACTGTAACTTCTATCGAGTTCACTATCCCTGCAGCACAGGTCGACAAGATTTATGATAATGCTACCGCTGTTGACGCTGAGGGCAAAGAGGGCTTCGACGGCATTGTCTTCCAGATCGGTAACAACGGTCAGAAGATCACATCCGTAGAGTTCTCTACTGACGGTGTACAGTGGGCTTCCGAGCACTTTGCAGCAGCAGGCGGCGACGAGTCTTCTTCTCAGGGCGGCGGAGATACAACATCTTCCAAGACTGATGATACTTCCTCTAAGGCAGCTGATTCTTCTTCCAAGGCAGCGGATTCTTCTTCCAAGGCAGGCAACACAACAGGCGGCTCGACCAACAATGCAGGCGGCACAACAACTACTCCCGCAGCAGGCGGCTCTGACGCAACAGACACCTCTGCAAACACCGGTGCAACAGCTGGCCTCGTATTCGCAGGTATAGCTCTTGCAGGTGCAGCAGTAGTTGCTTCCAAGAGAAAGTAATTTATAATTACAATAATCAAGGGGACCTCGGTTTGAGGTCCCTTTTTTTTGTTGTGGTTTTGTGGCTGAGCCTTTCCTCCGCCTGCGGCGGACGAAAGGGAAAGGGGACTTGTGAGGTCCCTTTTTTGTCGGGTTTTGTCGCTTTGGTGTGTTCTCTTCTCCGCCCTCGGCGGACGGAGGGAAAAGGGACTTCCGGTCTGATTTTGTCGGCAGGGCGGTGAGGTGTTGTGAACTGTCGATAAGTGCTGAGAAGTGTCGATTTTTGTCGCTTTGGTGTGTTCTCTCCTCCGCCCTCGGCGGACGGAGGGGAAAGAGGACTTTTGGTCGGGTTTTGTCGGCAGGGCGGTGAGGTTTTGTGAACTGTCGGGAAGCGCTGAGAAGTGTCGATTTTTGTCGGCTTGGTGTGTTCTCTCCTCCGCCTTCGGCGGACGGAGGGGAAAGAGGACTTTTGGTCGGGTTTTGTCGGCAGGGCGGTGAGGTGTTGTGAACTGTCGGGAAGTGCTGAAAAACGTCGATTTTTGTCGGATGTGTTATAAAAAGTAATCGTTTTCTGTGAAAAGTATACTAAAAGCGGAGAGCAAATTGTACAAAAAGGATATTGAAAAATTGTGTGCTCCTATGGTATAATACATAGGTAAATATGTATCGGTCGCTTGCGGCCGTATCTTAATTGGAGGTTATTGACATGAAAAAGGTTTTTGCAAGCATACTTGCTCTCACAATGACTGCTGCTATGCTCACATCCTGCGGCGACAGCGACAGCTCTTCCAAGAGCGATGCTTCTTCCAAGAAGGAAGAGACCACCACAACTACTACAACTGCTGAGACAACTACTACAACTGCCGAGACAGAGGCTGCTTCTTCCGAGGCTCCTGCTGACAGCACTGCCGAGGAGGGCGAGGCTCCTAAGCCTCTCTCCGATATGCCTGCAACTCTGGCAAGCTATGAGAACGCTTCCGTTTACTGGAAGGCTGACACAGATATCACTTCTATCATCGAGCCTTTCGCTGAGGACACAGGAAGCGGTGCTTATGTTCCTAACACCGATGAGTCCGAGGTAGCTATCTCTATCGAGGAGCTTGAGGGCATCCCTATGGCTAAGGTCGAGGTCCTTTCCATGACCGAGGACGGCGCTAACTACGCTATCCCGAAGATCAAGATCCATATGGAGAAGCTGTTTGAGGGTCACGAGGAGGATCTTGAGAAGATCTTCACCGTTAAGGCTGATATCGTTACAAAGGCTGTCGGCAACTTTGTAAGCGACGACGGCACAGAGATGTTTGTTCCCGGAAACTTCATGGGCGCATTCGTTACACAGCCTTCCGACGGCAACGGCGGCAACAGCTGGAACGATCTTTATGACTTCGGCGAGAGCGAGTGGGTCTCCGAGTGGGGCAGCTATGAGCTGACAATGAGACCCGGAATCAAGGCAGGCAAGGCTACCTTCGTAAACACCACTGATCCTCAGTTCGTTTCCATCATGAGATGGAGCATCCCGAACCAGGCAGACTTCTACATTGCAGACCTCACCTTTGAGGATGAGGACGGCAACGTTATTGCTTGCCCTGCATTCGCTAAATAATCAATTTGTCATTTTCTAACACCTAATTAGTACAAGCGGAGCTCTTCATTCTCGGTCTCGAGGGTGAGGAGCTTCCCTTTTTTTACCTTTGCAAGAAATGCGGTGCCGTCGAGGGTGCCGCTTATCTCGGTCTCGCCTTTTTTGTTCACACGCTTTTTGGTGCCTTTGTCTGCGATTATGCGGTCGGCAGCCTGCCAGATAAGGCTGACGGGCGAGCTTTCGGGAAGCTGTGAGGGGTCGGCGATGTAGTTAAGGTCACCAAGCGACAGGGTGATGACACCGTTCGTTTTCTCGAATGTAAGCCCCTTCACGGTCTCGGGCTCTGAGAAGCTGCACTGCCAGGAGCCGTCCTTTTCACGTCTGAGGTCTGCTTTAAAGGTCTGACCGGCTGTCTCAAAGGTGACGGCGGTTTTGAGCTCGGGCGAAAGGGTCTCGGGCTTTTGCGCCTTGCCCGAGCAGGCACAGAGCGCTGACATTGACAGGGTGAGGAAAAAACAAAGGGTCTTTTTCATAAATACCTCCAAAAAAATAACTGCTTTCTTCGTTGCCGAAGAAAGCAGCAGGGTCTACATCGTTTCAAAAGCTCTGAGCGTTTTTGGGATGCGTGCCAGGATGTCACGGGCGATCACACCACGCTCCGACATCTCCTGTGACAGCGAAGCTGCGCTCTCACCGATGATGTAACAGCCGAGGACGGCGTTATTAAACGGCAGCTGCGGCCGCTGTGCTGTCAGCGACGCTATGGCGCCTGCGAGCATATCGCCCGAGCCTGCCTTTGAAAGCGCTGTGCTGCCGGTGTGGATGACTGTGGAGTATCTGCCGTTTGTGACGATGGTCTCGGCGGCCTTTGAAACAACGGTCACGCCAAAGCTGTCGGCAAGCATAGAAGCATAGTACAGGCGGTCTGAGAGCACCTTATCCGTGGTGACACCGCAGAGCCTTGCAAGCTCGGCAGGGTGGGGAGTGAGGATGATGTCTGCCTTTTTCTTCAACAGTATATTTATATTCTCACTCAGCAGATTTATTCCGTCGGCATCAATGACGACCGGCTTTTCGCTGTCGAGCACAGCGTCATACAAAAGCTCCTTCGCCTGTTCGTCAGTGCCGATGCCGCAGCCTATCAGAACTGCGTCGCAGTCTGTCCTGCGCTGTCTGAAAATGTCAGAAGCTTCGTGTCCTGTCAGGGTAGTGTAGATAATCTCGGGGTTTGTCGGACTGATGCTGTTTATGCAGCGCTCGGCAGAGAGCAGCTCTGTGAGCCCAACACCGCACCGCATTGCAGCCTCGCAGGAGAGTGCTGCCGCTCCGATATAGCGCTCGCTTCCGCAGACGCAGAGCAGCCGTCCGAAGGTGCCCTTGTGCCCCCAGGGGAGGCGGTCGGGCAGAAGACGGGGTATCTCGGCTTTGCTGCTAAGCGTTGTGACGCTGTTAAATAAAACGTCCGTGGAATAAACGTCTTCGGGAATACCGATGTCGGCGGTCTTTATCTCGCCGCAGAGGTGTCTTGCGGGCGAGAGGGTCATCCCGAGCTTTACGGCGTGCATCGTCAGTGTCAGGTCGGCTTTCACAGCAAGCGGGTCGGCATTGCCGCTCCGGGCATCGGCGCCCGAGGGGATATCGCAGGCGATAACAAAGGCATCGCTTGTGCTGATGCTTGCAAACAGCGGCCCTATGCTGTCAGGCAGATCGCCCTTGAAGCCTGTGCCGAAAATGCAGTCGCAGATAAGGCGTGCGTCTTCTATTGCGGCATCCTGCTCGGGTGTATAGCTTATGACCTTTACACGCTTGTCAAGCGCTGCAAAACGCTCCTTTGCAAGGGGAGTGTCGGGCTCGCCGCAGCAGAGCATCACGACCGGCGAAAGGCCTCTTTCTGCCAGAAGCCCTGCTGCAGCAAGGCCGTCGCCGCCGTTGTTGCCCTTTCCGGCAAGGATGAGCGGTGCGTTCTCTCCAAGCCGCTTGCACTGAGCGGCTATCTCGTCAGCAAGGGCAGCGCCTGCGTTATCCATAAGCTGCGATAGTGAAACGCCAAGCTTTTCGCTTTGCTGCTCGGCACATATCATTTGTGGTAATGTAAGTATTCTCATAGGTATTCTCCTTTTTATATCATCACCCCCGACAGTGGGGGGGTTACGATCTGACAAGGGCAGATAATACGCTTAAAGCATAGCGCTGCGTCTATCGTCCCTGCCCTATCACTATCGCCGCTGCGAGGTCTTTGGTGTGGGTCAGCGATACGCAAAAGCTCAGCCCCTCGGCGGCCTGCTCCGCCTTGCCCGAAAGCACAAGGTAAGGCGCTCCCAGCTCGTCCCTCAGACACTCCACCTCGCAAAGCCCGAACCCTCGCACACCCGTGCCGAGCGCCTTTGAAAATGCCTCCTTTGCCGCCCAGTTTGCGGCTATCGATGGGGCAGGGTCACGCTTTGAGCGAAACATTTCAAGCTCTGAGGCGGAAAAAACACGCTTCATAAAGCTGTCCCTTGCCGCACACTTCCTTATGCGGCTGATCTCCACCGTGTCGATCCCGACGCAGTACTGCGCTTTATTCATCCTCATAATTGTCCTCGTCCTCGCCGTCTGCTTCTATCTCGTCAAGCAGAGCTGCCGCCTCACGCCTTATCTGCGCAGGCAGAGCCTTGACTATCAGCGAAAGGATCGCTGCATCGGGAGTGAAGACCAGCGTGGTCTTGCCCAGCGTTTTGTGGTTAAACTCGGCATAGTAGTCGATAAGCTCGTCCTCGTTTGCGCTTGCGAAAACAAGGGTGTTGCCGCTGTCGGTGTCGTGATCCCCGGCCTTGCCAAAGGCGGTCACTGAGGAGCATTTGAACGTGACAAGGCGCTTTCTCGAACGCTGTGCCACTATCTTGTCAATATCGACCTCGCCGTTTGTGAAGATGTATTCATACTCGACATCCATCCTGGTCGTCAGCTGATAGCCCCCGAAGAGCGCAAGACCTGCCGCAAGCACGCCTATCATCATAAAGGGCGTACCCAGCACCAGCAAAAAGCACCCTGCCGCCAGAGCAACGCTTGCTATCATAAGCATATACTTGGTCATTTTATCCTTCTGCGAGAGGTTTTTTCTCACAATCTGTTCCTTAAAGCTATCCATAAAATGCCTCCAAATCAAATATATTACTTATTATAGCACAAAACGAAAAAAAAGTAAATAGGCGCAGGTGCGGTGCTCCTGTGCCCTAGTCGTTACACAAAAGCCGTCAGGCAGCAGAGGCCTGACGGCATCTTTGTCCGTGCTTTTTTTCCTATCTCTGCGAGACCCTTCTTACGACAAGTATGACCACTGCTGCCAGCGCTGCGAGGTTTATCGTGACAAGGACGATGACCTTCACCGTCTTGCCGCTGTCTGACTGTGCGGCTGCCTGAGCGCTGTCGGCTGTCTTGTCGGCGGGCTGAGTGATAAGAAAATACCTGCCCTCACCGTCATAGTCAAAAACCGCCGTCAGCCCGTTTTCGCCGGCTGTCAGCTCGCAGCTCTGCTCCTGCGTCTTTGTTCCGTTTATGCAGACAAGCCTTGCTTTGCCGGGCTTGTTATTTTTGTCTGCGGCAAACACCGCCGACACCTGCCTGCTTTTGTCAAGCTTTACCGCTTCGCTCTCATCAAACCCACGGGTGCGCTCAAAGCTCGGGCAAAACATCAGAACATCCGCTTTCTCTAGCCCGTTTTCTTTCAGATACGGCTCGATGAGCGCACGGCTCTCCTTGTCAAGGTCCTCAAAAGCCACGCTCTCGCCCTGAACAAAATCATAGCTTACGTCATAGCCGCCCATGATGTATTCGATATCCTCGTCCGTAAAGCCTTTTTGCGAATAAAAGCTGTGCTCATCTTCGCCGCTGTCTTTTTCATAGGTAAATTCCTGCCCTGCGATGCTCGCTCTTCCGGGAACGATATCCACACCCTCGGTGTAATACGAGTCCTGCGCTCTCACGAGCGGGAACAGCTCCTGCGACATATGCTGCGAGCCGACCTCCTCGCCGACCGAAACGAGCGTTCCCAGATATGAGAGCGTTATCTCGCCGTTATAGTCGTTGATTATTATCGGCAGCGCAAATTCCAGCAGCGGCTGCACCGCATCGACAAGCGTCTGCATCTGCTCCTCGGTGAAGATTCCGTCATAGTCCGAGTCCTCCAGCTGCTCCTCGACGCTGTTTGAAAGAGCCTTTATGTCCTTCTCATAGTCCTCCGAGCCGATGTCCGAATCCATCATCCCGAGCAGTCTTGCGCCGGTCTTGACCATAAACCAGGTGGTGAAGGTGTCCTTCAGGTAAGAGCTTATCTGCGTCACGCTGACACCGCTGTTCAAAACGTCCTGCATCACGGCGATAAGCTTGCCGAGGTGTTCTCCGACCACTGCAAAGTCCTCTCTTTCGCAGCAGGAGGCAAGAAACGAGATCATCCTGTCCTCGAACTCATCGAGCGAAACGGGGTCGGCATCTGCGTCCTTGCCGCCCTTTGCAAGGCTTCTCAGGTCGATAGTTTTAAGGTTTATCAGCGGTATATCCGGTGCGAGCGGCTCCTCTGTGCCCGAACAGGACAGCCCCCAGTCGGCAGGATAGAACCTCGGCACCATGTCGGCAGGGGAGAAGACGTTGTGGATGTTTTCATAGCCGCATTTCTCGCTGCTCACTCCCGGCGCTTCAAAGGTGTAGACATACAGGTCGTCATCACTTATGCCGAACTCGTCGAGGTGGGTGTTTATATATTTGCCTGCAAGGTCGCACACACCGCCGCTTCGGCTGAAACCCACCAGCCACAGCTTTGCGCCTTTGAGGTCATGGTCCTGCTCGTAGTCCTTGATACGGGTTATAAGCTTGTCGGCTGCCGTGGCAAAGCCGTGGATATCTCCCTCGGTGCCGCAGTCAAAGTTTCCTATCCATTCCAGACTGTATCTTGCACCTCTGGTGCAGACGGCTATCACCTCGCCGTAGGGGGTGCTCTTGTGGGAGATAACGGAGCCCAGGGTGTCCGCCTGCGGCTTTTGTTCCATATCGTTTATCATAACGTCCTCGGTCGAAAAGCCTGTCTTTTTCAGATAGTCCAGCGCATTCGAGGACATGGTCTCCCTGTCGGCAGAGCAAAAGCCCGTGGTGACAAGGTTGAAGGAGGCTGTGCGAAGGTGCTCGTTTTTGTCCTTGCCCGAACCGGCAAAAAACGCATCCGAGTAGTAATACTCCTCAGCCACGCTCTGCGTTTCAAAGTTTGGCAGATAAAGATAGGTGCCGTGATAGATCCTGTCCTGCTGCCCGTTCTGTCCGTTCTGTCCATTCTGACTGTCGGCAAATGCACCCAGCGGAAACGCAAAAAAAGCCGCTGCCGCCGCCATAAGAAAGGCAGTGAGCCTTGCTCCGAGTTTCATCGTCACCCCTCCTTTTTCTGAAATAAACGCTGTGCAGAACTAAAACGGCGCCGCTTGAACAAAGCGCCTTTCACGCCTGCCGCATCTGACCCCTTGTCATCTCATCCTTCTGATATATGCAAAGGTCGCATCCTCGCCTTTTTGCTTTAGCATCACCAGCAGCTTTTCTATGACCGCCGCTGTCTCGGGGTGCATACGGGAGGCTGCATTGCCCTTTTTGAAATAGTCAAGGGGCGATGCGTCGGTATAGGTGTCCTTCATATAGATTTTGCTTGCCGCCACACGGTCACAGAACATTTCCTTGACATACCTTGTGGGCATTTTGGTGGGGGTCATTTTGCGTGTCACCTTGTTGTAGTCCGTCCAGTATTCAAAGTGGTGCTTGTTGCGTCCCTTGTGGTGCATCCACGCAAGCGAATAGCCGTAGTCGTCACGCTCTCCCTCGTGGGGCGAGCGGCTGCCCTGAAAATAGCGGCACCCGTTTATAAACTCCTCGGGCGAATACTTTGACAGGTCGTGGACAAGCCCCTGAAGCGGTATGCCTGCACGAAAGCAGTTTTTCCTGACCTCCCTGCGGTGGCGCTGGACTGTTCTCAGGTGTCCCCATGCGTTTTTAAGTGTTATTCTCTGTTTTTTCATAAATATCAGCCTTTTTTCCTGCTTTTATTATCTGCACAAGCTGCACAGCCGCTAAGCTCTGCGAGCGGACAGCTTTCGCACCTTGGGCTTTGCGCCTTGCAAAACTCTCTCCCGAACAGCACCAGCCTGTGGCAAAAGTCCGAGCTTTTCTCGGGCGGGATGAGCTGCCTCAGCTGCATCTCGACTTTTTTGGGGTCTTTTCCCTGCGTCAGTCCCAGCCTTTCGCAGATGCGTATGCAGTGGGTGTCGGTGACATAAGCTTCCTTGCCGTGAACATCGCCCATAACGAGGTTTGCGGTCTTGCGCCCTATGCCGGGGAGCGTGGTCAGCTCATCTATCGTGTCGGGTATCCTGCCGCCGTAAACGTCACGCAGGCGGATGCACATATCCTTGATGCTTTTAGCCTTTGTCTTGTAAAGGCCGCACGGCTTTATTATCCGCTCGAGCTCCCCCACATCCGCATCCGCAAAGTCGCTGATGCTCTTAAAGCGTTCAAACAGCTCCTTCGTGACGATGTTCACCCTCGCATCGGTACACTGTGCCGAAAGGCGGCCTGCTATCATCAGCTCGTGCGGCTGTGAATAGTCAAGCGAGCACACGGCGTCGGGATACTGTTTTTCCAGCGCAGCTATTATGCTGCTGACATATTTTTTTGTCACCCTTTTCATATCGCTCACCCTGATAGTTTAGTCATATTCATTATACAATATCTCACCCGATAAGTCAACCTTGCAGGTGCTCGCCGCACGGCTAATTCCCCCACCCCGCCCGGGAGCGTGCAGGCTATTCAATAGCCGCCGCCCTCCCCGGAGGGGAGGGGGTGAGCTTAGTCTTAGCTTTTCATTTCGTGACACTGCGTGAACCTTGCAGGTGTGTACACCTGCACC
>DFEO01000021.1 GCA_002368715.1 Ruminococcus sp. UBA3800 | reverse complement strand
GTGACGACGCTCAGGAGCCTGCCCTTCTGCTCGAGCTCTGCAAGCTTGTAATGAGCCTTGTTTGGTTTTGCGTCAAGGCAGAGCATTTTTTGACGGTAGAAGTCAAAAAACTCCTCGGTGCGGCGCACAAAGAATGTGTGGCTGAGCATCTCCTCGGGGGGATATTTAAACTTCTGGTTATAAAGCCCGTCCACCGAGCGGAAATCCGGTATACCGCTTTCGGTGGAAACGCCTGCTCCTCCGAAAAACACTATCTTCTTTGAATCGTTGATGATCTCCTGCAATGTCATAACAGCACCTCTTTTTTCGTACACTATTATATTACAGATAAGCCGCACAGCAAGTGCGGCTTTCTTTCTTCGTATCCTCCCCGTCTGCGGGGCACATTATCAATCTGACCAGTATGCGAAAACTGGAGTTCCGTAGTCTATGTTTTCGTAAACATACTTCGCCTTGTCGAAGGGCATATTGATACAGCCGTGTGAGCCCCAGGTAGCGGACTTATACTTTTCTCCGCCAAAAACACCGTTCTGCCACGAAGCATCGTGGAGGCCTATGCCTATGGTGGAGATATTGTTCCAGTAGTCAACATAGGAAGAATATGCCCTGCCGTCTGCCGAGCCTGTAAGCGTCTTCGAGCGCTCCTTTATCCATAGCTTATAAACGCCCTCGGGGGTGTTCCTCGACTCGTTCGGATAGCCCGAAACGATGTCGCTCTCCATCTCCACCTTGCCGTCCTTATAATACCACAGGTGCTGTGCCGTCAGATCTACCTCAACATAGGTGTCACCGTAATCCTTCTCGGCGGTGCGCCACTCGGGATTGCAGGTATACTCATACTGAGAATCGGGGTTCACATAGTAGACCGGCTCGACAGTGTCCGACTCGCCCTTTTCGATAAGCTCGCAGATAAGATCCTTCGTCTTCTCCTGATCTATCCACCAGCCGTAGCAGCCAGAGCCTGCATCGACGGTTATCTCTCCGTGGTTCGTAGACTTGAACGTTCTGTCCTTGCCGTAGGTATCATACTTCTCAGCCAGACCCTCGACATAGGCCATCGCCTTGTCCTCGTCAACGGTATAGCCCTCGGCAACATCCTTGCCGTTAAAGATCACCCAGTCCATCACCTCGTCGCCCGTCAGGGTCTCGGTGGCATAGGTGAAATCGAAAGTTAGCTCGATGTTATAAAGACCGTTCAGCCTGTCACAGGTGTCGGTCAGCATAGCGGATGTCACCTTCGGCATAGCATAGCAGTCGGCATCCGTAAGGTCTATCTCGAATATCTCCTCGTCCAGCTTCTTCGCCGCAAACTCATAGAGGTTTTCAAGCTTACTCTCGTCCACCTTGTCACCCATCTGCTCGGGAACTATCGAAAAGCCCTTGCCCTCGTCCTGAACTATGGACGCATCCTTCGGCTCCGCAGCGGTCTGCGCCTCGAGCGCCTTTCTTTTGAGCTCGTTTTCCAGCTTCTTGCGGTCATAGCTGAACTTGTTCGTAAACTCGAAATGGGTATTATTGAACTTTGCCGAGAACCAGCTGTAATGGTCCTGTTCGTTGAAAAACTTTAGTATCTGCTCCTTGGTGGTGTCCTTGAAGCCGATGCTCTCCATATCTATTTTGAACACCTGACCGTTCGGCCTTATGAACGAAACGCTCTCGGGAACGGTCTGCACCTGCTTCAAAAGCTCATAAGCCTGAGCCCTTGTTTTTCCGCTGACGTTTATATCATTTATATATGTATTGTCAAGGAAGGTATCCTTATAGGAATTCATACCTATAAGATAGAAGCCGCAGCATCCGCACACGATGACGACTATCAGCGTCGCCAGGATGAGCATTGGGGTCTTGCTCTTTTTCTTTGCCTTTTTCTTCTTTGCACCGGCGGATGAAGCTGCCTTTTTGGAAGCACTCTGTTTTTTGCCCGCAGTCTTCGCCTGAGTTTTTTTCTTCTGCCCGCTTTTCACGGCTGTGCCGCCTGACTGCGGCCTGCTCTGAGGATAATAAGGCTCAGTGTCAAAGCTGCCCGTGTCCGAAAACGACATATTGCGTGCTATCTGCCTTGCCATTTCCTCTTTCGAGCGCTCTGCTGTGGGGGCGCCTCCCCTCGCTGCCTGATCGGATCCGTTGTTTTGTGCCATAGTTTTATCTGTCTCCTTATGGTCTTAAACTCCAAAAAAATACTGTAACTTATATTATACAACATCCTCCCCCATTTTTCAAGACCCATATCACACAATTTCGCTCTTTCAAAAATAGATACTTTTCACAACCCTCCCCGTCCGTCTTTTGCTCCCACGCAGGAACAGGGGGTGCTTTCCTTCAAATCGGCAGTTTTTTTGAGAAAACAGCGCAATTATTGCAGGAAAACGTGAAGAATTTTGCAAAAGGTCTTGAAAAATCGGAACAAGTGTATTATAATAGTGGTAGTATTTTTTGAAAGAAGGTTCTTTTAAATGAATGAGATCAGAATTGAACTCACGAAAACACCTAAGGCAAAGCCGACTGATGAGAGCAAGCTCGGTTTCGGCCACATCTTCAC
>DFEO01000150.1 GCA_002368715.1 Ruminococcus sp. UBA3800 | reverse complement strand
TTGCTTTCCGTATCTTCAAGAAGATTCTGGAGGACAAGTATGGTGCAGAGGAGGCTAAGACCAGGATATTTGCTACCACTGATAAGGCGAAGGGAACGCTCAAGCAGCTTTCGGACGAGGTCGGTTATGAGACTTTTGTCGTTCCTGATGATGTAGGCGGAAGGTTCAGCGTCCTTACAGCTGTTGGTCTTTTGCCGATAGCTGTGGCAGGCTGCGATATAGACAAGCTTATGGCAGGTGCCGCAAAGGGAATGGAGAAATACGGCAAGGACGACGGTAATGATGCTTATAAATATGCAGCTCTGAGAAATATCCTTTACAGAAAGGGCAAGAGCGTAGAGATGCTGGTATCTTATGACCCGTCATTCACGCTTATGGGCGAGTGGTTCAAGCAGCTTTACGGCGAGAGTGAGGGTAAGGACGCAAAGGGTATTTTCCCTGCAAGCGCTACCTTCTCCACCGATCTGCATTCTCTCGGACAGTTCATACAGGACGGCTCCAAGATAATGTTTGAGACTGTCGTACATATTAACAAGCCCAAGAGCGACCTTTTCCTTGAGGCTGATGAGGCTAATCTTGACGGACTCAACTTCCTGACAGGACAGAATATGAGCGTTGTAAACGAGAGAGCTTATCAGGGTACGATACTTGCTCATACAGAGGGCGGAGTTCCGAATATCGTGATAGAGCTTGATGACTGCTCGGAGGAAACACTGGGAGAGCTTATCTACTTCTTTGAGAAGGCTTGTGCAGTATCTGGATATATGCTTGGTGTCAATCCGTTTGACCAGCCCGGAGTTGAGAGCTACAAGAAGAATATGTTCGCTTTGCTGGGCAAGCCCGGATATGAGGATGCAAAGGCAGCTCTTGAGGAGAAGCTGGGTTAAGATTTTGGTGATCGGAGCGGCTTTATGCAGCTCTTGAAATATAGCTATTTAGCGGAACGGAGAGATTTTATGATCAATTTAATTCCAGGAAAAAAAGGTTCAGGCAAGACCAAGGTGCTCGTAGAGGCTATCAAAAAGGCTGCCGAGAGCGCAACAGGTAATGTTGTCTGCATCGAGAGAGGAATGCAGCTGACATATGACCTGCCTCACAAGGTAAGACTTGCAGATGCAGAGGAATACGGGATCAGCAGCTATGATTGCTTCTATGGATTTGCTGCAGGTTTTCTTGCAAGCAATTATGATATTCAGGAAATATTCGTTGACGGCATACTGAAGATCGGCGGCAGGGATTATGATGCACTCGGTGATATGCTCGAGAAGCTTGCTATCCTTACCAAGGATGTAAACGTAACAATGACCGTATCGGCAGATCCTGAGGAACTGCCTGCAAAGGTAAGAGCATTCCTGAAATAAGTGTTCACAGCACGGCTTGACGTTTATAGCGTCAGCCGTGCTTTTTGTTTTGCAGGAAGATATTTCAGAAACAAAATAGGAAGCGCCGTATTTCTATCAGATGAGGGCGGCGGTCCTTTGCAAGACAGTGCAATATGATGACTGGTGGGGAGGTTATAAAGAAAAATTAACAATTAGGTTGAAATAGCTATTGACAAAACGAAGAAAATAGGTTATAATCGTAATATTGTGAGGTGCAGAGAATGGTATTGTTTCTGAGCGACATCCTCAAAGGTAAAATAAAAGGCTTCGGTTTTGAAGGCCTTATACAGCCTGATGAGTTATTTGCTCTGCCTGTCATTCTGTCTGGACCGATCAAGTTTGAAGGTCATGTCTCGCAGATCGGCGATAAGCTGGAAGTCAGGGCTCACGTCTGTTTTGACGGGAGATTCTTTTGTCACAGGTGTTTGAAGGAAGTTAAGCGTTTGTTTGAGTTTGACTTTTCCCATACACTGGTGCAGATCGATCACAGATTCGATCCGCTGTGGTTTTTAGCACGCAAAAAGGATGGTCAGATCTATTGTTTGTGTGAACAGATCGATATATCCGACGTGTTGAAGGAGGATATTCTTGAGGCAGCGCCGAGATTTCTTTTGTGCAGTGAAGACTGCAGGGGGATGTTTGGCAACTGGCCCGGATAAGAGCTGAGCTATCAGACTGTATTACGACACTCGGGAGGAGGGTTTTTAAAATGGCAGTACCGAAGAGAAAGGTCTCCAAGGCAAGGAGAGACAAAAGACGTTCCAACGTATGGAAGCTTGATGCGCCCGCACTGAGCAAGTGCTCTAACTGCGGAGAGCTCACTTCACCCCACAGAGTCTGCAAGAACTGCGGTTTCTATAAGGGCGTTGAGGTCATCAAGGTCGTTGAGGACTAATTGCAAATATTGCGCATAAGGAAAAGGCTTCGCTTGGGTGCGGGGCTTTTTTGTTTTAAATTTTTGCAAAAGCCCTTTACTTTTTTTCTTATATATAGTATAATAACTATAAGTATATGCGCTGCGCACAGTTCTTGGGGGGACAGGTGCGAACGTGTGTTCTGAGTTTATTCAAAAAGGAGCTTTTTCTATGGCTGGTACACCTAAATACAAGAGGATACTCCTCAAGATGAGCGGCGAAGCCCTTGCAGGCGATAAGAAGACAGGACTTGATTTCGATGTTATCAACTCATTCGCCGCAAGCATTAAAAAATGCGTTGATGCCGGTGTCGAGGTCGGCATCGTTGTCGGCGGAGGAAACTATTGGAGAGGCCGTTCGAGCGGCGCTATGGACCGCACCAGAGCCGACCATATCGGAATGCTGGCAACGTGTATGAATTCGCTGGCGGTGGCTGACGGGCTTGAGAACGTCGGACTTGAGGTAAGGGTGCAGACAGCTATCTCGATGCCGCAGATAGCAGAACCTTATATCCGCAACCGTGCGATGAGACATTTTGAGAAGGGAAGAGTGTGCATCTTCGGCTGCGGCACAGGAATGCCGTTTTTCTCGACAGATACAGCAGCTGCACTCAGAGCGGCTGAGATAGAGGCTGATATATTCTTCAAGGCCACGATGGTGGACGGCGTTTATGACAAAGACCCGAAGAAGTTTGACGATGCTGTGAAGTTTGACCGGCTGTCGTTTGACGATATACTCTCGAAGGAGCTCCATGTTATGGATATGACAGCTGCAACTATGTGCAAAGATAACCATATCCCTATACTTGTATTCGACCTTGGCAGACCAGACAACATCTTTGATGCCTGCATGGGCGCCGAGATAGGCACGCTTATCAAGGGCAGCGGAGATTATGAGATCTGAGATATCAGGATATAAATAATTCTATTTACGAACGGAGGATAAATATGAAAGAGATCAAGAACAAAGCTAAGGAAAAAATGGAAAAGACCGTAAACGTGCTTCTTTCCGACTTTGCGACAATCCGCGCAGGAAGAGCAAACCCGAACGTGCTCAACAAGGTGACGGTCGACTATTACGGTTCGCCCACACCTATAAATCAGGTCGCAGCGATCTCTGTTGCCGAGGCAAGAGTGCTTGTTATAACACCGTGGGACAAAACGATCTTAAAGCAGATCGAGAAGGCTATCCAGGCATCCGATGTGGGTATAAACCCTCAGAATGACGGACAGGTGCTGAGACTCGTGTTCCCTCAGCTGACAGAGGACAGACGTAAGGAGATCGTCA
>DFEO01000088.1:2546-12605 GCA_002368715.1 Ruminococcus sp. UBA3800 | reverse complement strand
GCGATATGGACTTCAAGGTAGGCGGAACCAAGAACGGTATCACAGCTATCCAGGTAGATATAAAGGTAGACGGACTTACTTATGATATAATCGAGAGCGCATTTGCAAAGACTCACAAGGCAAGAGATTATATCCTTGACGAAGTCATGCTCAAGGCTATCCCCGAGGTAAGACCCGAGGTAAGCAAGTGGGCTCCCAAGATGCTCAGCACCAAGGTGCCCGTTGACAAGATCCGTGAGGTCATCGGCTCCGGCGGAAAGGTCATCCAGAAGATATCCGCTGAGTGCGATGTCAAGATCGACATCAATGAGGACGGCAGCGTATTCGTTTCCGGCATCGACAAGGAAAAGTGCCAGATGGCTATCGACATCATCAACACCATTGCAAACGATCCCGAGATCGGCGCTATTTACAGAGGCAAGGTAGTCAAGATCATGTCATTCGGCGCATTCGTTGAGATCGCTCCCGGCAAGGACGGACTCGTTCATATCTCCAAGCTTGACAAGAGCAGGGTAGAGAAGGTTGAGGATATCGTTTCTGTCGGCGATGAGATCGTTGTAAAGGTAATGGAGATCGACGATCAGGGCAGGATAAACCTTTCGAGAAAGGATGCTCTTGCAGATATCGAGGCAAAGAAGAACGCTCAGGCATAATTTTTGGTACATTATTATAATAATTTAAGGCAGATTGAAAAAAATCTGCCTTTTTTATTGACAAAATGTAAAGTATATGATAGAATTGTTATGGATATTGTATTATCCCAATCCAGTATAGAAAGGCGGAAGGTATATGAATTGTTCAGTTTGCGGTGCGCAGCTTGAAAGAGGAAAAGATTTTTGCCCTAACTGCGGAACAAGAGTCAATGAGATGCCCGGCGGCGGCAAAGGCTCCAGCTTCGGCATACATAACCAGCAGATGCAGGCGAGTCAGTATCAGAATGAGCTTAACTTTACAAAAGATTATAATAATGTAATGACCAAGTCAAGGGGCGAAGGCGGCTCTAAGGTCGGGGGCATAGTTGCTCTTATCCTTGTTCTTCTTGCAGCAGCCTGTGCTGCGGGCTGGTGGTTCTTTATCAGACCGATGCAGACAAAGGTGTTCGAGTTCGACTCGTTCTCTATCGAGATGCCCAAGACAATGGAGCAGGGCGAAGGAGCAGACGATGTTTTCGGCTCTATCAGCTCGATAAACCAGGGCGGCATAGCCCTTGACGGCGATGCCTATGAGAATGATGATGTAGTGTTTGCATTTCTCTCGATAGATTACACCAATTATCAGGAGGTCCAGACGGGCGGACTGACAATGGATAATCTCTCGCCCGAAACGATGATATCTTATATGGAAAAGGGCTTCAAGACCAGAAGCGAATACGAGCTCGTTTCCAGTGGCTCTGATTATATCAAGGTAAAGTATAAGACCGCAGAAGGCAATCTTACTTATATGAACTTGGCTGTCAAGAAAAAGGACAAAACTATAATTATGATAGCCATGGGCTGCAGAGAAGAAGACATGGACAAATATCAGTCCAAGATAGACAAGTGGATGGGAACGATAACACTGAAATAATGATAATATGGGCGGCGGCATAACAACTACCGCCCTTGATCTTGAAAGGGGAAAAAACGATGAGATGTCCTATTTGCGGAGCCGAGAACGCTAATAATGTGTCGTTCTGCACATCCTGCGGAACTGCGCTTAACGACTCTACAAGCGGCTTTATGGACGGACTTGATACTTCAAACCTTGACCTTGATGCACAGTTCAATTCGGGGTTCGGAAAGAGAAACACGGGCGAGCAGCCTGCTGCACTGCCACAGCAGCAGAATTATCAGCAGCAGAATTATCAGCAGCAGTACGCTCAGCCTGCTTACCGGCAGCCTCAGCAGAGCTTTAACAGCCGGCCGCAGGCACAGGCAAACGACCCGTATGCTTCAAACAATTACGGCGCATCACAGAACACATACGGCGCATATCAGCAGCCGCAGCAGCAGACCTATCAGCAGCAGGCGGCATACAGCCAGAACAATTACGGCCAGCAGGGTTATGCTTCGCAGGGCTACGGCAATCCTCAGGCATACCAGCCGACAGGCTTTGCCCAGAACAACGCCGCTTTCAATAATCCCGCCAACGGCTTTGCTAATCCTTCCTATGCCGGCAATTCCTTCGGGGCTGCGGTGCCGACCAGGAAAAAGTCGAACGCAGGCGTTATCGTTGCTATCATTATAGTTCTTTGCCTTATTGGTGCCTTCGGATTCTTTGCTATCAAGTATGCAAAGAAGGCCGCAAAGGATCAGAAGGTCCAGATGAAGTGTATATCCGTGACCCTTGCTGGTGATATGAAAAAGGACGATTCGCTCGACGAGTCCACCTTTGTAGGCAGCTACGATCCGTCTACTATGGATGTAACGGCGGAGATGTATTCAAGCAAAGACGCATCCTTTGCTTATTTCAAGATCGACTATCCCACTCTTACAGAGGCTGACCTGTCAGGCTTCAACGCCGACACCTTTGTTAGTAAGTGGGTGTCCTATATGAAGAGCCAGTATACGAACTTTGAGCTTTTAAGTGATATGGGAGATAAAGCAAAGTGCATCACCCAGTATGAGGGCGACACGGTGTATATGCTCCTCACAGCGAAAAAAGAGGGCACATCATTTTATGTCGGAGCATTCTTTACAAAGGACGAGGACAGATCGACCTACGAGAAGAAGTTCGACAAGTGGGAGAAGACCATAAAGATCACCGACCAGTAATGGATAAACAGGGGTATCTTCCGTCAGAAGCGGAGGATACCCTTTTGTATCAGCAGCCAAAACGGAGTTTTTTCTGTGTCAGCAGCCTCACCTTTTGCATATAATGATTCAGCAAATGTGCGGAGGTATGAGAATGACGGCAGTGGTTTTGGCGATAGGCTTTTGTCTTTTATCGGCAGCAGTAGTGTTCGGGCTTGGCAGGAGAAAACGCAGACCCGGTGCAGGCGCTGCTGTGGTCGTCTTTTGCGGCAGCGACAAAAAAGCAGCTATCGGTGCTGTGAGAGCCTATTATTATGAGGAGTTATTTGAAAGAACAGAGCTGAGGAGAAGGATATTTCTTGTTTGCAGGGACGATGAGCTGAAAGCATTGTTGTGGCTTGAAGAAAAATATCCGCTCCTGAAGGTGATATCCAAGAGCGATATGTCGGTCATCACAAGAATTCTGGAAAAGGGAAGTTGAAATGGGAGAGCTTAAAACCATCAAAGGCGAGGTAGACAGCATAGTTTTTAAAAACCACGATACGGGCTTCTGCGTTCTTATGATGAACCATGAGAACGACCTGCTGACTGTTGTGGGCGAGATGGGCGATGTCGATGAGGGAGAGGAGCTTGTCTGCACGGGAGAATTTGTTGTTCACCGAAAGTTCGGCGAGCAGTTCAAGGTCTCCGTTTTCGAGCGCTCCCTGCCGACGACCGTGGATTCTATAAGGCGCTATCTTGCGAGCGGCGCAATAAAGGGTATAGGGCCTGTCCTTGCCAAAAAGCTGGTAAAAGAGTTTGGTGAGGAGACCTTTCAGGTCATTGAGAACGAGCCCGAAAGGCTGTGCAGCATCGAGGGCATAACCGCCGAAAAGGCTGACAGCTTTTCAAAACAGTTTAAAAACACTTTTGCTGTAAGGTCGCTTATGACCTACCTCGGAAGATACGAGATAGCGGCATCCTATGGGATAAGGGCGTGGAACCGCTGGGGAGCACAGTCCGAAAAGATGATAGTCAAAAACCCGTATGTTCTGTGCACCGAGGGGGTAGACCTGCCATTTTCTCAGGCGGACGAGCTGGCGGCAAAAAACGAGCTACCCCTGGACAGCCGCTTTCGCATAAAGGCTGGGCTCACCTATGTGCTGCGCCAGAACGCCGATGCAGGCCATACCTGTCTGCCGAAGGAGACCCTGACCGAGCTCACACGGCGCTTCCTTGAGGTCGATGAGTCTCTTATCCTGCAGGTGATGACCGAGGAGATAGAAGAAGAAAACCTCTGCTGCTACTATAAGGGCAAGCGCCCCTTTATTATGCTTGCCGAGTATTTCAGAGCCGAGGATTACATATCACGCCGTCTCTCGATAATGAGCGGGATATCCTATGACAACAAGATAGATTTCTCCGAGGTCATAGACCTTGAAGAGGAGAACAACGGGATAAAGTATGAGACCATCCAGCGTCAGGCGATAAACCTTGCGCTCTCAAAGGGCTTTCTCGTTCTCACAGGCGGCCCCGGAACAGGAAAAACCACGACACTGAACGCTATCATTTCACTTTACACCCAGCAGGGACTCAATGTTATGATTTGCGCCCCAACAGGCAGAGCTGCAAAGCGGCTGACCGACCTTACCGGAGTTGAGGCAAAGACCATCCACAGGCTTCTTGAGGTCAAGTTCCGTTCTGGCGAGACCGCATCCTTTGTCCACAATGAGAACGACCTGCTGGATTGTGATGCTCTTATTATCGACGAGATGTCAATGGTGGACAGCGTTCTTTTCGAGGCTGTGCTCAGAGCGATAAGCGTGACCTGCAAGCTTGTCCTTGTAGGCGACAGCGACCAGCTCCCCTCTGTGGGCGCAGGAAATGTCCTTAGAGACATTATCGACAGCGGAGCTATGCCTGTGGTAACACTGAAGGAGATATTCCGCCAGGCCCAGCAGTCCGATATTGTTATGAATGCCCATAAGATAGTAAACGGCGAACATATCGACCTTTCAAAGCGTGACAAGGATTTCTTTTTCTTTCAGCGCCTTGATTTTGAAGGGCTTCAGGAGCTGATCGTCGATCTCTCGAAAAACAGGCTCAAAAAAGCCTACGGGTTTTCTCCGTTTGAGGATATCCAGGTGCTTTCTCCCACAAGAAAGGGTCCTGCCGGTGTCGTTGAGCTGAACAAGCGCCTCCAGAGGGAGCTGAACCCTCCTGCCGCAGGCAAGTCCGAGATTAAAACTCCTGTTTATACCTTTCGCAAGGGCGATAAGGTGATGCAGACAAAGAATGACTATGAGATATTATGGAAAAAGCAGCTTGATGACACCAAGAGCGAGAGCGGAGCAGGCATCTTCAACGGTGACATAGGCGTTATCCTTGCAGTGAACAAGGTGCTCCGCACTGCAACGATAGATTTTGAGGGCAGAGTGTGCATATACAGCGGAGCGATGTTTGACAATCTCGAACTTGCTTATGCGGTCACTGTGCATAAGAGCCAGGGTTCCGAGTTCAATGTGGTCATCCTTGCGGTCTTCGGCGGCTTTGACAAGCTCTACTACCGAAACCTTCTTTACACAGCTGTTACCAGAGCAAGAAAGATGCTTATAATCGTCGGCTCACAGAAGCGTGTGAACTTTATGATAGACAATGACAGGCGTACACTGCGCTATACTGCGCTCAGGAATATGCTGACCGAGAGCAGCAGAGGAGGTGAGCTCCTTGACGGACAGGAAGAGAATGATGCTCCGGAGGGCGGCGAATATTATATGGACGAATGAATGTCCGGTCTGTCATAAGCTCCTTGAATGGGACGAGCTTCTCTGTGAGGATTGCTCTAATAAGCTTGATATCACAGATCTGAAGCTCTGTCCTATCTGCTCAAAGCAGACCTGCCTTGACCACACAGCCCTTAAATTCTCACGGGTCTATGCTCAGTGTCTTTATGAGGACAGTGTTGTCAACGCTATCTATGACCTTAAAAACGGCCTTACGCTAAACCTTGCCGAATATGCGGCAGCAGAGCTTTGCAAACAGATGAAGGAGGACGGCACCCTCCGCCAGATAGACATTGTGACTTCTGTGCCTATGCACTTTCTGAAAAAGCAGGACAAGAATATAAACGATGCCGACAAGATGGCAAAGATGTTTTCGAGAACGCTTGGAAAGCCCTGCGAGCTGAAGCTTTTGGGCAAAAAGCGCACAGGCACCGCCCAGCACAGGCTGACAGCCGCCGAACGAAAGCTAAATGCCGAGAAGTCATTCTACATCCTTCCAAAGCATAAGGATATCACAGGCAAGACCCTGCTTTTGTGCGATGATGTCTACACCACAGGCTCGACGCTCAACACCTGTGCTGGGCTCCTGCTCGAAATGGGAGCAAGTGAGGTCATCTGTGCCGTCATTGCCACAACAAGGCTCGAACACGAAAGAAACAAAAATACCGACTGACTCTGACCGTCAGCCGGTATTGTCTTATTTTGAGGATATCTTTATTTCCCTCGGAACATGAAGATCCACCTGATTTACAGGTATCGAGATTCCGTTCACCCTGAACGCATCGGTTATCTGCTCGAGCAGATCGGATTTTGCAAACAGGTATTTGTCAACAGGCACCCAGTATTTTACGATTATCTCAAATGAGTTCGTGTTGTGTGCGTTTCCCGCCACCCTCGGAGCGTCGGGCTCTTTCATAACATAGTCCAGGTTCATAAGAACGCCCTTGATTATCTGTATAGCCTTGTGATAATCGTCGTCATAGCTTATCTGATAGCACTGTATCATATATCGGCAGCTGTCCTTCGACATATTCACTATGCTGCTCTTTACCGCAATACCGTTTGGTATGTATACCACCTTTTTGTCAAGTGTGCGCAGTATCGTATAGAGGATAGTTATTCCCTCGACCACGCCCTCTTCGTTGTTGATCTTCACATAATCGCCGTATTTAAGCGGCTTTGTGAACAGAATGATAAATCCTCCGGCAACATTGGAAAGGCTGTCTTTCAGCGCAAGGCCGATAGCGATACCGGCAGCCGAAAGTGCAGCGATGATCGACGTCATAGGAACACCGATTATCGAC
Source organism: Ruminococcus sp. UBA3800 (assembly GCA_002368715.1). Taxonomy (GTDB): domain Bacteria; phylum Bacillota; class Clostridia; order Oscillospirales; family Ruminococcaceae; genus Hominimerdicola. The sequence continues at coordinate 5,807 of DFEO01000088.1, read as the reverse complement.
AGACAGATGACGGTCAGGAATATCAGCATAACGACCCGACAGGTCGAATGGATGAATTTTCTTACGGTCTTGTCCGTATCCCTTTTCTCCATAGCTCTCACCACAGCCTTTAGCAGGAGCTTGATAAGGAACCTGCCGACAAAGAAAACTATCAGAGCGGCAATGAGCTCGGGAAGAAATTCCTTTATAGTGGTCGTGATATATTTCGTAAAAAACACCTCCGTAAGGTCGTATATAACAGCAGGCAAAAAGTCCGCAACACCATTATAGCACATTGTCGGGTGTTTTTCAAGTGTCGGGCTCGACTTTGTGAGAGTTGAACCAAAGAGCTCGTCGGCTCGGGGCAATTCATAAAAAGTTAATAATGAATTAAGGTTAAATCACTTAAAAAATTTTGCAAAACACTTGTATTTGGTCTTGATTTGTAGTATAATTATTTTGGTCAATTTTTGTTTGATAGGAGAAGAAGTATGCAAGATCTTTTGTCATCACTTGTCACAGTGGCAACTATCAGCCCGAATAAAAAGGACCTGGACGCAGGAACTGTGTCGTCGGTCGTTATAACGGGAATAGTTGTCGTATTCATAGCCTTGATACTGCTTATTGTCAGTGTCAGCATCTACGGTTCGCTGTTCAGCGCAGCCGCAAAGAAAAAAGCCAGGGAAGAGGAGGAAGCAAAGAAAGCTTCAGCTGCTCCCGAAACCCCTGCAAAGGCTGCCGATGTTACCGATGTTTCGCCTGCTGCACCCTTTATAGAGGACGGCATAGAGGAAGAAACGGTGGCTGTAATAATGGCGGCGATAGCTTGTATGAGCTCATCGGGCGCCAAAAAGCTTGTTCTTAAAAGCGTGAAAACTTCAAAGCCGCAGAGATCTGCCTGGTCGTCTGCAGGAATTGTTGAGAACACAAGACCGTTTTAGAAGATTTTTTCGTGAAAGGAACGTGAGTTTTTAATGTCAATAATCAGTTCGTTTTTAGATACGATGGCAGCCCTTGCCCGGGAGTCGGGCTTTGCAGGGTTTATGGCTGACGGCGGCTGGAAAAACATCGTTATGATACTTATTTCCTTTGTGTTTATGTATCTTGCGATAGCCAGGGGCTTTGAACCGCTGCTGCTTCTGCCCATATCCTTTGGTATGCTGCTTACAAACCTGCCGGGTGCAGACCTTTATCACCCGGATTTCTGGAATTACAAGACTGTGGGAGATAACGACCACTACATAGACTATGGACAGATACTCCAGCACGGAGGACTGCTGGATATCCTTTATATGGGTGTCAAGCTTCAGATATATCCTCCGCTGATCTTCCTCGGCATAGGCGCAATGACGGACTTTGGTCCGCTTATTGCAAGCCCCAAGAGCTTTCTTATGGGAGCTGCTGCACAGGGAGGTATCTTCTTTACATTCATCGGTGCGGCTCTGTTCGGGATGAGCGCTGCTGAATGCGGCTCTATCGCTATCATAGGCGGTGCGGACGGTCCTACATCCATTTATGTTTCGTCACAGCTTCTTACCGACAAGAGCACTATCGGTGTCGGAACGATAGCCCTTGCGGCATATACTTATATGGCGCTGGTTCCTATCATACAGCCGCCGATAATGAGAGCGCTGACAACAAAGAAGGAGCGCTCGGTCGTTATGGGTCAGCTCAGGCCTGTCTCAAAGACCGAAAAGCTCATCTTTCCGATACTTGTAACAGTCATCATTTCGCTTATGGTGCCTTCGGCAGCTCCGCTGGTAGGTATGCTTATGTTCGGAAATCTCCTTAAAGAGAGCGGCTGCTGTGACAGACTTGTAAAGACTGCGCAGAACGAGCTTATGAATATCATAACGATATTCCTTGGAGTGACCGTTGGCGCTACTACTCAGGCTGATAAGATAATGAATCTTCAGTTTGCTGAGGTAATGGGTCTTGGCGTTGTGGCATTTTCGATAGGAACAGCCTGCGGCGTTCTTCTTGGAAAGCTTATGTATATCGTTTCCGGAAAGAAGATAAATCCGCTTATCGGTTCGGCAGGCGTTTCCGCTGTTCCTATGGCAGCCAGAGTGTCCCAGAAGGTGGGTCAGGAAGAGGTTCCCACGAACTATCTTCTTATGCACGCTATGGGTCCGAATGTTGCAGGCGTTATCGGTTCCGCAGTTGCAGCCGGTGTGCTTCTTGCAATAGTAAAGTAATAATCAAAGATCAGCAGGGGAGAGATCTCCTGCTGTTTTGCTGACAGTATTTTTAAGGAGTCTACTATGATTAGCAGGTTTTTTGCCCTGATCTCGAGAATGAAATATATCAACCGCTGGTCCACTATGCGCAGCACGATAACTGAGAACATCAGCGAGCATTCGCTGGATGTTGCGTTTATCTCTCATGCCCTTGCGCTTATAAGAAACAGGCGCTTCGGGGGAAACGTTGATCCCGAAAGGTGTGCGCTGCTTGCGATGTATCACGATGTCACCGAGATAATAACAGGCGACCTTCCCACACCTATAAAGTATTACAGCCGTGAGATAAGGGGCGCTTATGACGAGGTGGAAAAGAAGGCCGAGCAAAAGCTGGTCTCCTGTCTGCCTGAGGACCTGAGAGAGGATTACAGGCCTCTTTTTTCGAGAACGGATGAGGAAAGCGAGCTGTGGGACCTTGTAAAGGCTGCTGACAAGCTTTCGGCACTTATCAAGTGCATCGAGGAAAGACAGATGGGCAACACCGAGTTTCGCTCTGCCGAAAGGTCAACTCTTGAAGCGATAAAGTCTTTGAAGGTTCCTGAGGCTGATGTTTTCCTTGAGGAGTTCATACCGGCTTACAGTATGACGATCGACGAACAGGCATAGTTTTTTGGAGGGATAAAATGGAGAACATCGTTTCCGCATCGGTCCTTGGCTGCGATCTGTCGAGCCTGGGCGCAGAGGCAGCAAGAGCAGAAGCTGCCGGATCAAAGTGGCTGCATTTTGATGTTATGGACGGACTTTTTGTGAACAATATAAGCCTTGGCATCCCTCTGCTGAGTTCGGTCAGAAAAAAGACAGGGATGTTCGTGGACACGCACCTTATGATAGTTGACCCTGAAAGGTATATAGAGCCGTTTGCACACGCAGGCTCGGACAACATAACCTTTCACGTTGAGGCCTGTGATGATCCGCAGGCTGTTATCGACAGGATCCATTCCATGGGTCTGTCGGCAGGTATATCTGTTAAGCCCGACACTCCTGTCAGCACGATAGCTCCGTTTATTAACAAGGTCGAGCTTGCGCTGATAATGACGGTGGA
>DFEO01000088.1:0-2475 GCA_002368715.1 Ruminococcus sp. UBA3800 | reverse complement strand
CCGGGCTTTGGCGGACAGGGCTTTTTAGAGCACACTGTCAGCAAGATAAGCGAATGCCGTGAGCTTATCCGGGCGTCCGGCAGGGAAGTCCGCCTTGAGGTCGACGGCGGCATAAACGAAAGGACATCAAAGCTTTGCCGTGAAGCAGGCGCCGACACCTTTGTGACGGGGACCTATCTCTTTAACTCAGCCGATATGTCGGCGGCAGTAAGGTCTATTATAGGATAAAACAAGCGTTATATCCCGTATCAAGGGGTATAACGCTCTCTTTTTTATTATTCAGTCCGTCAGCCAAGCTCATCCGACAGTGCTGCCCACTCCTCCATAAAGTCGTCAAGCTCTTTCCTGGCATTCTCCAGCTCGCTGCATTTAGCGTTCAGCTTTTCATAGTCCTTTGTCACCTCGGGGCTTGCCAGCTCCTCCTCTAAAAGAGGTATCCGCTCTTCAGCGCCTTCGATGAGTCCCTCAAGCTCCTTTATCCTCAAACGCTTTTTTGCATCAAGCGCTCTCTGCTCCTTGGAACGGTAGACCTTTTGCTTTGTTTCCTGTCTTGCCAGTTCAAGCGCCTCAGCCTTTGCCTGTGCCTGTCTGGCAGTTTCCAGCTGCTGTTCGGCAGATACCGCTTCGCTGTAAGCTGTGAAATCTCCGTCAAAGGAGCGCAGCTTTCCGTCTTTGAGCTCTATTATCCTGGTTGCAGTACGATTGAGAAGATATCTGTCATGTGAAACCAGCAGTATCGTCCCCTTAAAGTCTGCCAGCGCATCCTCCAGCACCTCTTTTGCAGCAAGGTCGAGGTGGTTTGTCGGCTCGTCAAGCACAAGCACATTCGCTTTTGAGAGTATCATTATCGCAAAGCACACCTTTGCTCTCTCTCCGCCGCTCAGTATGGAGATAGGCTTGAAAACATCCTCTCCAGTGATCAGGACAGAGGCCAGCACCTTTCTTGCCTGCTCGGCAGAGAGCCCTGCGAACCTGAAAAGCAGCTCGTCGAGCACAGTGTTTTTCGGGTCAAGAGATGCGTGCTCCTGGTCAAAATAGAAGACTTTGACGTTACCTCCGAATATGACCGAGCCCTTTTCATGGGGCAGCTGTCCCATTATAAGCTTTAAAATGCTTGTTTTTCCCGCTCCGTTTATGCCGATAAGCCCGGCGTGCTCGCCACGGCGTATAAGCATATCTATATTCTCGCTCAACACCCTGCTGTCGGCGCCATAACCGACCTTCAGCTCGCAGCCGGTTATCCTTATAGCTTCTTTGGTCGGCTCTATCTCATAGTCAAGCTCTATCTTAGGCGCTCTTGAATAGGAAACAGGTCTGTCGATCCGTTCTATTCGCTCAAGCATAGTCTGACGGCTCTTTGCCATTTTGGCGGTGGATGCTCTCACCTTGTTTTTTGCAATGTATTCTTCCAGCTTTTTTATCTCGGTCTGCTGGGCTTCATACTCCTTTTCCTGCCTAGCCACAGCCGCTTTTTTAGCTATGACATACTGCGAATAGCTGCCCTTATAGGATGTCAGCCTGCAATTTTCAAGCTCACATATCCTTGTGCATACCTTGTCAAGGAAATACCTGTCGTGGGATACTATGATAACAGCGCCCTTGTAGCTTTTCAGGTGGTCCTCCAGCCATTTGAGAGTGACAAAGTCAAGGTGGTTTGTGGGCTCGTCCAGAATGAGCAGCTGCGGCTCTTCCAGAAGCAGCTTTGCAAGAGCCAGCCTTGTTTTTTCTCCTCCGGAAAGTGTCGAGCACAGCCTTGAAGAATCCTCGGGAGCAAAGCCCATACCGTTTAAAACAGTGTCTATCCTTGTGTTCATCCGATATCCGTCACGGGCCTCAAAATAGGCTGAAAGCGACGCATATTCCTCGCTGAGCCTCTCGAGCTCCTCGCCGCTCTTGTCGCCCATCGTGCGTTCAAGCTCCTTCATCCTTTCAAGAGTCTCTGCCAGATCTGAAAGGGAGGCTTTCATCTCTTCTCTGATAGTCAGCGCCGAATCAAGACCGCTGTTCTGTCTGAGATAGCCGATCACTGCTCTTGGATCGACAGCAAGGCTCCCTTTGCCGTCGTCCGAAAGGTCAAAGTCCAGCTCGCCTGTGATAATATTCAGAAGCGTGGATTTTCCGCAGCCGTTAACGCCGATAAGCCCGACAGCTTCCTTGTTCTCGACTGTCAGGCAAATGTCTTTGAGTATCGGTTCGGCTCCGAAGTATTTGTAAAGGTGTTCAATATTAAGTACCATATATATCTCCGTTCAAAAGATAAGCTAAACATAAGTATACCACATTTTTGCGCCGCTTGCAAGATGCGATAGTGCAGATACATCAATGATAAAAAATCCTGTTGATTTATAAATAAAAATGTGTTATACTCTATATTGAAAGAAGGAAGAGCTATGAAACAAAGGTTCAACACCCGTGTCGTGTTCATCGCAGCGATCGTCGGGGTATATTATATTTTTCTGGGCGTTCTGCTCTCCA
>DFEO01000012.1 GCA_002368715.1 Ruminococcus sp. UBA3800 | reverse complement strand
CTGGTCATTCTTGAGGATATGGACGAAAAACAGGTGAAGAGCCTGAAAGAACAGATATCACAGGTAGATCACGTCTGCGATGTTCTGTGGTATGACTCGCTGGCGGATCTTTCACTGCCGATAGAGATACTGCCCGATAAGATACAGAAGGTATTCAACACCGACAACTCAACTATGATGGCTGTATTCTTTGACGATGCTACCTCCTCGGACGGTTCGCTGGGTGCCGTGGTGGAGATAAGAAAGCTTTGCGAAAAAAACTGCTATCTCAGCGGTATATCCTCGATAGTTGAGGATATAAAGGATCTGACTATGAAGGAGACCACTGTCTATGTAATTATAGCAGTAGTGCTTTTGAGCATCATACTGGCTGTTACGATGGACTCGTTCCTCATTCCAGTGTTCTTTCTCGCAAGTGTTGGTATGGCGATAATCTACAACCTCGGAACGAACATATTTATGGGCGAGATATCCTTTATAACTAAAGCACTGGCGGCCGTGCTCCAGCTGGCGGTAACGACCGACTATTCTATCTTCCTGTGGCACAGCTATAAGGAGGAAAAGGCGAAAAACCCCGACAGCAAGGAGGCTATGGCTGTGGCCATAGGAAACACCTTCGTGTCGGTGGTGTCGAGCTCGGTAACAACTGTGGCAGGCTTTCTTGCGCTGTGCTTTATGACCTATAAGCTGGGTATGGATATGGGTATCGTTATGGCAAAGGGTGTTGTCATCGGTGTGCTCTGCTGTATAACTATCCTGCCGTCTATGATACTTGTTTTCGACAAGGCGCTTGAAAAGACTATGCACAGAGACATCATCCCCTCGATGGACAGGATATCGAGATTCATTGTCAAGCACCACGTCGTGTTTATGATCCTGTTTCTTGTTATCCTTGTGCCTGCCGTTTACGGCGAGACCCACACGGATGTTTACTATAACCTGACAGACACACTTCCGAAGGACCTCAACAGTGTTGTGGCAAACACAAAGCTGGATGAAGAATATCACATGGCATCGACACACCTCATCATCTGCGATGCGGATATGAAGTCGAAGGATATCAACTCCATGGCTCAGGATATTGAAAATGTAGAAGGAGTCAAGTTCGTTCTGGGACTCGATACTCTGATAGGCCCGATGATACCCTCCGAGGCAGTGCCCGGTAGCATAACGAAGATGCTCAAAAGCGATGAACACCAGATGCTGCTGGTCGGCTCGGGATATAAGGTGGCTTCGGATGAAGTCAACGAACAGATAGACAAGGTAGGCAAGATAATCAAAAAATATGACAAAAACGGTATGCTCATCGGTGAGGCGCCCGCAACCAAGGACCTTATCACTATAACGGACCACGACTTCAAGGTTGTAAACATCGTGTCCATAGCTGCGGTATTCATAATAATCCTGGTGGCGCTGAGATCTTTGTCACTGCCGATAATACTGGTAAGCGTTATCGAGTTTGCAGTGTTTGTGAATATGGCTATACCCTGCTATACAAAAACGGTGATTCCATTTATCGCAAGCGTCGTCATTGGCACTATACAACTGGGAGCAACTGTTGACTATGCTATCCTTATGACAACGAGATACAAGACGGAGAGAGCCTTGGGCAAGGATAAGCACGAAGCAGTATATATCGCCCTGTCGTCCTCGATAAAGTCGATAATAGTCAGTGCGCTGGGCTTCTTTGCAGCCACTTTCGGTGTGGGCGTTTACTCCAGTGTGGATATGATATCCCAGCTGTGCTCGCTTATGTCAAGGGGCGCTATCATAAGCATGGTGACAGTAATTTGCATCCTCCCCTCGATGCTCATGCTTTTTGACGGAGTTGTAAGACACACGACTATGGGAATGTCGAAAAAGAAAGATAAGCTTTACAAACTTCCCGAGATAAACTGATAATAAAACTTTAGAAGGAGCGATCTTTATGAAGAATTATAACAGACTTATTGCAGGTATGCTGGCATTCGTAGTGTGCGCTGCAAGCACAGGTGTGGCAGCTTCGGCAGACAAAAAGGCCACAGATAAGAGCACATCTTCTTCTGCTGCTTCCGAGACTAAGGAGAGCAAGGATAAAAAGGAAGAAAAGAAGATAACTATGCCATCTGTCAAGATCAACAAGGCCGAGGGTCTTCAGAAGGACGAAACGGTGTTTATTATGACTGACCCGAACGGAAACGCAACCAAGACCATCGTCAGCGACTGGCTCAAAAACCCCGATGGTCTTACTTCCATTCCCGACGTTTCCGACCTTACCGATATCGAAAACGTCAAGACAGATGAGGGGTATACCGGCTCGGGCGACAATATGAGCTGGCAGACAAACGGCGGCGATATCTTCTATAAAGGCTATTCCGAAAAGGAAACGCCTATCGGTATAAAAGTAACATATACACTGGACGGCAAGGAGGTCGACCCGAAGGACATTCTTGGAAAAAGCGGAAAGCTCACCGTAAGGTATGACTATACGAACCGCAATAAGAAGAGCGTGAAGATAGGCGGCAAAAACGAAGAGATCTGCATACCCTATCTGTGCGCTACCGGAATGATCCTCGATATGAGTAAATTCTCAAACATCGAACTTACAAATGCCAGACTCATCTCGGACGGCAGCAGGGATATCATACTCGGTTTCGGGCTTCCGGGCATAAAGCACAGCCTGGGGCTGGATGATGAGGACGAGCTGGATATTCCCGAGTATTTCGAGTTTACCGCTGACGTTGAGGACTTTGAGATGAAGACCTCTTTCACGGTGGCAACGAGCGAGATATTCACCCGCATAAATGTTGACTACGATGCAACGCTTGAGGACGTCGATGATATACTCCGTGAAGTTGCAGACTCTGCGGATATGCTCGTAAACGGCTCGGAGGAGCTTTATAAGGGCATCAAGACTCTCAATGATTCATCGGGAACGCTTGTAAAAGGTGTTGACGACCTTTATTCGGGTGCCGGCCAGCTGAACGACGGTATCAAGACTGTAACAAGCGGCTCGGCTCAGCTGAGGGACGGTTCAAAGAAGCTGGATGACGGTATGGCTCAGATGTCATCGGGCATATCATCTGCAAAGGCAGGATCCTCTGCTCTGAGCGACGGTATCGGCAAGGTGGCCGACGGTGTCGGACAGATAGACCTTGCATCGAAGACTCTCTATGATAAGCTCTTTAACGGAAGTTCAAGCCTTGCAGGCGGAGTTTCCGCACTCAACAAAGGCGCAGGACAGCTTTATAACAGCTTCTACGGCAAGAACAATCAAAACAGCCTCGAAAACGGCGTGTCCGCCTTGAATAACGGGGCAGGACAGCTTTACTACGGACTTTACGGCAAGAGCAACCAGAACAGCCTTTCAAATGGTGTGTCAGCCCTCAGCAGCGGCGCAGGCAGCCTTTATTACGGGCTTTACGGCAAGGACAATCAGAACAGTCTTTCAAACGGTGTGGCTTCCCTTGCAAACGGCTCGGAACAGCTTTATTACGGGCTTTACGGCAAAGATAACCAGAACAGCCTGTCAAACGGTGTGGCTTCGCTTTCGGCAGGTGTTGACCAGCTGAACCGGCAGCTGGATGCGGGATTGGGTCAGCTGCCGGATCTATCCGAGGGGATAGCCGAGTTTGATCAGGGTATGAGTAATATTTCAGGCGGTGCATCTCAGCTCTCGGGCGGGATAAACACTGCCGCACAAAACCTTTATTCAACTATCAGCGCAAACAAGCAGGCGCTCCAGGCGCTCCAGGCCATAGCAGAGCCCTCAGCGGAGGTGCAGACTGCGATAGCAACTCTCGAGCAGACCATAAGCGGTCAGGAGGCTGTCTACAATGCTATGGTGTCGGGAGGTACAGCCTATGACGCAAGCGGCAACCCCACGGCTTCTCTTGCAGACAGTGCAGCAGCACTTTCCACAGGAGCCGAAAGCGCCAAAACAACGATCGACGATATGGCGGCAGGGCTTGACACAACAGAGCTTGAAACAAAGGTCGGTCAGCTCAAAACAGGTGTCGGCATGATAAAGGCCGGAACGGATAAGCTTAACGCAAGCATAAACGGCAGCACCAGTGAGCTCAAAAACGGTATGGCACAGCTGAACGGCGGCCTTGGTCAGTTAAATGAGCAGATAAACGGCAGCACCAGCACACTCAAAGCCGGAGTATCACAGCTTTCGGGAGGACTGACCACACTAAATGACAGCGTAAACGGCCAGAGCAGCACGCTCAAGAGCGGTGTTTCTCAGCTTTCGGGCGGACTGAGCAGCCTTAACGACAGCGTAAAGGGCGATGTAAAGAACGGTGTGAGCCAGATCTCAGGCGGACTTGACAAGCTCGATAAGAGCGTTCAGGGCGAGCTTAAAAATGGTGTTTCCCAGCTTTCGGCAGGCGCTTCCCTGCTCGATAATAATATGCCCGAGCTTAAAAATGGCGCTAAGGCTCTTGACAGCGGTCTCGGCCAGCTGTCTTCCGGCAGTGCCGAGCTCAAAAACGGGTCATCGACCCTTTACAGCTCCCTTGCAGAGCTTGCTTCCGGAACGATCAAACTCTCCGAGGGCAGCCAGAAGCTTTTCGGCGGAGTAGGAACGCTGAAGGACGGCACAGGAAAGCTTACCGACGGTG
>DFEO01000091.1 GCA_002368715.1 Ruminococcus sp. UBA3800 | reverse complement strand
CCGGGCGGACAGATACAATGTGTCCGGCAGCTGATCGACATATCCTCCCACACCGCCGATTCCGAACACTGCCACACGGGCATTTTGCAGGCGCTCGATACTCTCATTGCCGAGCAGCAACTTCGTTCTTGAAAATTGGTTTAACATACGTCACCGCCTAAACATAGTAAGCCTACTATAAAACTATGATTTATTATACATGATTTTCGCTGAGAAGTCAAGTAGAACTCAGAAAGTTCAAGAGAGTCAAACTGAAAAGTTCTATAAGAACAGAGGCAATGTTCACCTCGTCAGAGAACATTGCCCTTTATTTATGAATAATATATTATTCCTGAAGCTCCTGCATCATGTCGACCGTCTTTTTAGGCAGCTCTCATCTAAGCAGCTGCGGACTCGCTCACAATAGGGCACATTTGGCGAAAACGTTATCGAATAACAAAGAAACTTAAAATCGTAACCAAATTTTAATTGACTTATGTTAAAGAGTTTAGTATAATAGTTTTTGGAGCAATAATTTATTGCGTATTTTTCTACTAACATCATTCGGAAAGGATGCAGTTATATATGAATTCCATTTCACCAACGGTCAAGGGTATCATTGCGATAATGATAACTCTGCTTGTGGTCATCATTGTTATTATGTTCTTTGTAAAGAGCCTGTTTATAAATGACACGAGCAAACCTAAGAAGACCGGAACAATAACCTCTACCGAGTATGTTCCGACCGAGACGACCACCACGACCGAAGAGGTCAAGGAGACCAAAAAGAAGAAGACTACCGCTGAGGAGGAAGATCCTTACAGCGATCCAGGTTCGGGAGACGCTGTCGGAGAGATAACCTGTACAGGACCTGTTTATCTGCACCCCGAGCCTAATTCAAGCTCGGCAAACCTGACGACTATTCCTCAGGGTGCTGTGTGCAAGTTCTTCAAGGACGAAAACGGCTGGTACTATGTTGAATATGAGGGGCAAAAGGGTTATGCGTGGAGAGATTTCTTCTCTGCCCCGCCCGCAGCTCAGTGATATTACAATAAAGCGGTATGCAATTAGCATATCGCTTTTTATTATGAAAAAACAGCTGCCACCCATTTTTTAGGGTGACAGCTGTTTATAACTATCAGGTTTTTACAGGCTCGCTCTTTTTGTCAGCGGGCCTTTGGCTCTGAATTGTTTTCATCCTCTCGGCAAGCTTCTTTCTTGCTCTTGCTTCGTCAGCCAGAAGCTTCTTGTGAGTCTCTTCGCCAAGATCAGTCATCTCATTATAAGGCAGATCCTCGTTCGTGAGCGTGCGCTCCTTCAGAATGTCAAAGGCATTTACAGTGTATTCCTCGCATTCCTTCCAGAGCTTCTTGGTCTGCTCGTCGTGGTCGGTCTTCAGGTCATAGTTTTTTACAATGTATTCGCCGAGGAACTTTGTGAACTTCTCGTTGCCAAAGACATTCATATGGTCTTCGTTATAATAATCGGCAGCATCGTCTATGCCTATATCCTTAGAGATCTTATCACAATCGATAAATGTAAACCCTGCCTCGGTTATCACCTTTTCAAGCTCTGCGCTGGTGGCGGAAGCGAGCTTCTGTCTGTGTGGGGAGCGGATGAACAGAACGTTCTTTAAGCCCTGCTCCTTACAGTAATCCATAAGCTCTATAAGGTTTTCTCTGCCAAAATCCGTCAGTCTCAGTGCCCTTTTCTTCAATGTATGGATACGGGAATTGTTCGTCGTTCTCGTTCCAAAGCTCTTCATAAGTGAAACGCCGCTGTCTGTATACAGCTTTGATACCTTTTTCAGTCTGTCATACTGACTGCCGGGTCGCTGCCAGTTGTCGTGATACTTATTTATAGGCAGAAGATAACTCAGAAGCTCGTCGGGGTCGGCTGTATCGAGGACATCATCGAACCAGTCCTTTGAAAGGTGGATATTATCGAGCCAGTTGCGTCTGTTGACCTCGGTAAGACCGAACTCTTCATTATAGAAAAAGCCGTTGACCTCAAAGACAACCACCTGAGGATCCTGAGTCTTGCAGAACTCCTTGAGCGCCGATTTATAAAAGCAGGGCGGCATTCCGCTGGTACAGAGGTTATAGCTGGTAAAGCCGCAGTATTTATAGGCAAGCGGCGGAGAGTAATCGGCATACATCTCGCTGCAGCCAATAACAGCGACATCAAGTGAGTTCTCGGGCTCTCTGTAAAAACCACGGACATGGCACTCTGCCGCTATGTCGTTCCTGACAAGCAAAAAGGTGATGAACTGCAGCATAAGCAGCATAACTATGCCGAAAGCCAGAAGCTTCGGCAGCCTTTTTTTCCAAACCATTATCAGTCTTGTCTCCTTTTAAAACTGCATATAATAGAAGTCAGCCGGGCTTGTTCCGGGGCCGTAAACACCGAACACGACCACTGACCAGAACAGCACGATAAATACCAGACACTCCACGATATAACCCTTTTTGCATATGCGCTCACGAAGTGTGAACTTTGAACGCTCCTGTAAAACGGAGACAACAAAAAGAGCGACACAGGCGACTGCTACCATCAAAAACTCTCTCTTGCTTACCGTAAGCATTTTATAAGTGGCGGCCGAAACAAATTCGCTTATCTTTATATCCGTTACCGAACGCCACATCATTTTCATTGCCGAAGTAAAGTCGTTTGCGATATCAAAATAATAGCCAACAAGAACTATAAAGAATGTTCTTATCATCTGGAAAAGGATAAAGACCTTGTTGGTATCTTTTATGTGAAGATTCTGCTTCCATGACTTGAAGCTATCGGCAAGAAGTGTCGATATCATTATAATGCCGCCGTTCCAGAAGCCGAAAGCAACATACTTCCAGTTAGCGCCGTGCCAGACACCGACCACAAGGAAGGTGATAAGAGAAGCTATACTTACAGGCACTACCTTTGCCGCCTTCATACCGAAGCGCTTTTTGAGCTTTTTCGAGAAGGTCTGGAAAAGCTTTGACATAGCTATCGGATAGAACAGATACTCCCTCAGCCATGCACCAAGCGTGATATGCCAGCGATGCCAGTATTCGGAAATGTCTCTTGAAAAATACGGACGCTTGAAGTTTTCGGCCATATTTATCCCGAACAGCTGAGCCACACCACGGGAGATATCTATACCGCCCGAGAAGTCAGCATAAAGCTGTACAGCATAGATGAGCGCTGTCATCAGGATGATCGTTCCCGAATACTTATCATAATTGGGAGCAACGATATTGACAGCAGCCACCAGCCTGTCAGCGATGATGAGCTTTTTGAAAAAGCCCCAGGTAATAAGCAGGATGCCCTGCTTTAAATTTTCAAAAGTCGGATCCTTGCCCTCATAAAGCTGACCGGAAAGGTCGTTATAAAAGGCGATAGGGCCCTGGACTATCTGGGGGAAGAACGAAACGAAGAGCAGGAGCTTCAGCGGGTTTCGCTCCGGGGTAACCTTCTTGCGGTAGATGTCTATGATGTAGCCCATAGACTGGAAGGTATAGAAAGATATACCGAGCGGCAAAAACAGTCCGAGCTTTGGGAGAGTGCCGCCGAAATGCCTGAGAATGACATTCAGAGAGTCGGCAAAAAAGTTGTAGTATTTCAAAAAGGCTAGAATGCCGAAATTCAGAAGCAGTATCGCTGTTACGATAAGCTTTTTGTTTCTTGTGACCTTGTCCTTATAGGCCGATTTTTCCTCCTTGCTCCATTTGCCCTTCTGTGATTTGACAAATGAATCGGACTTTGTGATATAGCGCCCAAGCCAGATGCCGCCGCCATAGGTGGAAAAGGCTGTGAGCAGGATGAAGCTGATGTATTTAAGACAAACTATCGCATAAAAACCAAGGCTGGCGCAAAGAAGAACGCCCCAGCGGAACTTCTTGGGGCAGATGCCGTAGACAAGCAGGCAGGCTGCCACAAAAAGCAGAAAGTTCAGTGATGTGTATGTCAAAGATCATTACCTCCGGTTTTTGGAGTGTTCAGGGGATAAGTCTCGGTAAGAGGCCTGTGGAGCGTAAAGCCCTCAGCCTCGCTGAATGTCAGAACATTCGGCATAGCTCTTGAAAGAAAGGCAGCTATGCCCTCGGCAACGGAATAGGCGCCGCATCTCTTAAAGCAGATAACGTCACCCCTGTCAAGCCGTGGGAGACTCACCTTTCTGACAAGCACATCCGCTGTGGTGCAGAGGCTTCCGCACAGACAGTAGTCTGTATCATCGCCGCTCTTGCCAAGCACCTCGACAGGCGGAACATTCATTGCCATATTCTGGCCATAGTAATTGAGCTGGTTGATACCGCCGTCACAAATAACATAATTAGTGCCGCCGTTTGTTTTTATATCCATAGCCTTTGTCAGATAGTATCCGCATTCGGCCGCAAAAAAACGACCCATCTCAACGGTGAGAGGATACTTCTGTGAAAACTGCTTTATGACCTCGGACACCTCTTCCAGAAGTGCCATATCTGTCTGCTCGGTCATATCCTTGTAATACTCGACGGCAAGGCCCGTGCCGTACTCGATATGAGAAGCTGTAAAGGCATACTTCTCGGAAAGCTCGTTACACAGCTCATCAAGCGTATCAAGCTCCTTAGCTATGGTCTTAGCTTTCTTTTTGGCTGTCCCGGTGAAATAATGTATACCAATTATCTCAACGCCCTCATACAGCTTGTCACGCTCCGAGATGAGCTTCACGAGCTCTTCCCTGTCGATACCGAACTGACTTCCGTGAGCGAGCCTGAGTATGACCTTAGCCTTTCCACAGTGGTCTTTAACGCATTTGTTGATATACTCAAGGTGCAGAGCGCTCTCGGCAGTAAAAATCGCAACTCCGTCCTCAAATGCACGCTCCACATCCTCATAGGTCTTATTCACACCGGAAAATATTATCCGGCCAAGCGGCACCCCAGCTCTTTCGCAAATGGAAAGCTCTCCCGGAGAGCAGACCTCTATATAAGAGAACTCCTCCGGCAGTGATGCCAGCAGAAAGGGGTTTGCCTTTATCGAATAGCAAAGCCCCACTTTTTCTCCGAACGCCTTCCTCACCTTGGCAACACGTCCTGCAAAAATGTCTGTGTCAAAAAAATAGCTCGGTGTTCCAAAGCGGTCGGCAGCCTGTTTTAATATCTCACTGTTCATTGTTGTCTCCTGTGCTCTCAGGCTCAGTCCTCGTCCTGAAGCTTCTTGATAAGAGCTATCATGCCCTCGGTGCTGTTGAAGTTATCAGGCACAAGGTCGCCCACCTGTATCTCAAGGTCGAACTCATCATTAAGGGCACCTACCAGCGAAACGATATCGAAGGAATCAAGGATACCGTCGGTGATAAGCTGTTTTTCATTTTCAAAGTCAACATCGGGTCTGATCTCTTCAAGGATCTCCATTAACTGTTCCAGCATAGCAAATTCTCCTTCTAAAATAATAAACAGTTCTTATTTCATCATAGCCTTCAGCGCCTGCATATCGGTCTTTCCGTTTGCAAGACGAGGCATCTGTTCAAGGTTAACAAGCTTTCTAGGCACCATAAAGCCCGGCAGCACTGCCCTGAAATGGACAGCCGCCTCCTTTGCGGTGGCCGTACCTGTATAAAACAGATAGATAAGCTCTTTCTCTTTCAAATATAAAGCGCAGGCATCTGTGACCGAGTCAAGCCTGAGCGCAGCAGTTTCGATCTCCGACAGCTCAACACGGTGGCCAAGATGCTTGATCTGGCGATCCTTTCTTCCGCAGAACTCCAGGATACCGTCCTCTCTCATTATACCGTAGTCGCCGGTCTTATAGATCCGCTCATTATAAGCTTTGTTAAGCGGGTTCTGTATAAACGAGCGTTCAGTAAGCTCACGGTTATTATAATATCCAAGTGCAAGTATCGGACCGCTGACGCAGATCTCGCCCTGCTCGCCTGTCTTTGTCGGAGTATCGTCCTCATCAAGCAGGAACACCCTGTAATTGCGGTAAGGGATACCTATGGGCAGAGTCTCGTCATCGCTGACAGTGTGATCGACCTCATAATAGGTACACGATGCCGTACACTCTGTGGGGCCGTACTGGTTGACAAACTTCGCATCAGGCAGATTTTCCTGCCATACTCTCAGCACACTGCACGGCATGACCGACCCGGAAAAGCATATTTTTTTAAGATACTGCGGGCGCATATCGGAAAAAGCACCGACCTTGACAGCTATGGTGAACACCGAAACGCTCCAGCCGACAGAGGTTATCCTGTGGTCATTGAGCGCCTGAAAAAGCTGCGCCGGCATAACAAAGCACTGCTTCGGGATTATAAACATAGAAGCTCCGAAAAAAAGCGGAAGATAAATATCCCTTATCGCAGCTATATAATCCAGCGGCGACTGATTTCCCAGTACATCAGT
This sequence comes from Ruminococcus sp. UBA3800, assembly GCA_002368715.1. Classification (GTDB taxonomy): domain Bacteria; phylum Bacillota; class Clostridia; order Oscillospirales; family Ruminococcaceae; genus Hominimerdicola. The sequence continues at coordinate 1,146 of DFEO01000091.1, read as the reverse complement.
CTCATCTATGCCCATGACCTCGGCATAAGCGTCGATATAGCACATCAGAGACTGGTGCGAGGTTATAACGCCCTTAGGCTTTCCTGTCGAACCCGAGGTAAATATCACATAAAGCGGGTCGTCCGCACAAGCAAGACGTGCCGTCGCTTCAAGACCCTTTTCGTTTATATCTTTCTCAAAAAGCTCCTCAGCGCAAAGTATCTCGCCTTCAAAGCCAAGGGCTCTCGCCTTATCTATATTGTCCCTGTCGGCAATAAGCAGCCCGGGCCTTAAAACAGAGAGTATATCTCTTAGCCTTGCGTCAGGCTGGGAGGCATCCATAGGCGCATAAAAGCAGCCTGCATAAACTATACCCAAAAAAATAACAGGCGTGAAAACATTCCTGCCGGACATGACCGCAACAGGTGAACGCTGTGATACTTTCTCCATTACAGCGCTGCCTACTCGTTTTGCAATGTCCTCGACCTGTGAAAAACTAAGCGAGCTTTCCGTATCCGAAAAGGCTGTTTTCTGAGGGTATGTCTTTGCAGTGTTTTCAAGCCTTCTGAGCACATTTATTTCCATATATCCACTTCCAAATCTCTAAAAATGCCGCAAACGGCCAAGCGGACCAAACTATCACAAAAATCGTCATAATACGACAAAATCATTTTACCACGATTGTAATAATAAGTCAATATCAATTATAGACAAAAACAAAAGCTATTATTATCTATTATTGTATCCGGTAACATATAAATTAAATCTAAAGACGTCATTTTTCGGTTTTTAAGGGCGTTTTTTCGTACAGTTTTATCGACGTTTGGAAAACTCAAAAATTAAGCCCCCGACTCAGTAATGAGCGAGGGCTTTAGACTTCGGCGAAAACGCCTTCTGGCTGGGGTAGAAGGATTCGAACCTTCGGAATGACGGAGTCAGAGTCCGTTGCCTTACCACTTGGCGATACCCCAAAATAAGATTTTAAAAATGGCTGGGATAGATGGATTCGAACCATCGGTGACGGAGTCAAAGTCCGTTGCCTTAACCTCTTGGCTATATCCCATCTTATCTCTTCCGAAACAGCTTTTATATTATAGCATATCACCCAACCCTTTGCAATAGCTTTCATCGTTTATTTACCTTTGGTATTCATTTTTTTAACATTTG
>DFEO01000002.1 GCA_002368715.1 Ruminococcus sp. UBA3800 | reverse complement strand
TTCACCGTTGACGAGTCCTGCGGTAAGTGTACTCCGTGCCGTGTAGGTACAAGAAAGCTGCATCAGCTGCTTGACAAGATCTCAAAGGGCAAGGGCACTATGGAGGATCTCGATCTTATCGACAGCCTGGCTAACCACATGAAGAGCTCTTCGCTCTGCGCTCTCGGCCAGTCCGCTCCTAACCCTGTACTCTCTACTATCAAGCAGTTCAGAGATGAGTATGAGGCTCACATCAAGGAGGGCAGATGTCCTGCCGGAGTATGTAAGGAGCTGCTCAGCTATGAGATCACCAAGGACAAGTGCGTTGGCTGCGGTCTGTGCGCTAAGAACTGTCCTGTCGGAGCTATCTCCAAGACCGATTATATCGCTCCCGGAAAGAAGCTTCCTGCTTATGAGATAGACAAGTCCAAGTGTATCAAGTGCGGTGTCTGCATGAACAATTGCAGACTCAAGGCTATTGTGAGAAAGTAAGAAAGGAGGGCACATTTATGGAAAATGTTCAGACTGTTAATCTTAAAATAAACGGTATACCCGTAACTGTACCTGCCGGCTCCACTATCCTTGAAGCTGCAAGAGTTGCTAACGTGGATATCCCTACATTGTGCTATCTCAAGGAGATCAACTGCATAGGTGCGTGCCGTATCTGTGTTGTAGAGGCAACAGGCGCAAGAGGCCTTGTGGCTGCCTGCGTATACCCCGTTTCTGAGGGTATGGAGGTCCAGACAAATACACCTAAGGTAAGAGAGTCTAGAAAGACTACTATCGAGCTGCTGCTCTCGAACCACAACAAGAAATGTCTTTCCTGCGTAAGAAGCACAAACTGTGAGCTCCAGCAGCTTGCCCGTGACTATGGCGCAGATGAGGACAGGTTCCAGGCTGAGGAGATGGACAAGCCCATCGACACTTCCTCCGCTTATATCGTAAGAGATAATAACAAGTGCGTAAACTGCATGAGATGTGTGGCTGCTTGTAAGGCTATGCAGAGCGTTTCCGTTATCGGACCGATCCAGAGAGGCTTCAAGACTCACATCGGATGCGCTTTCGACGCACCTCTTGGCGAGTCGCCCTGCGTTGGCTGCGGCCAGTGTATCGTGGCTTGTCCTACCGGCGCTCTCCAGGAGAAGAGCAGCGAGAACAAGGTCTGGGATGCTATCGCTGATCCCGAGAAGAAGGTAGTGTTCTTTACTGCTCCTTCTATCAGAGCTACTCTCGGCGAGGAGTTCGGCAATCCTATCGGAACTAACGTTGAGGGCAAGATGATATCGGCTATCAAGGGCATCGGCGCTGATGAGTGCTTTAATATGGACGTTACCGCTGACCTGACTATCGTTGAGGAGGCAAACGAGCTTATCGAGAGGATCCAGAACAAGGGAACTATGCCTATGTTCACATCCTGCTGCCCCGGCTGGGTCAAGTTCTGCGAGCATTACTATCCTGATTTCGTAGATCATCTGTCTTCGTGCAAGTCACCTCAGCAGATGTTCGGCGCAGTTCTCAAGAGCTACTATTGCCAGAAGAACAACATAGACCCCAAGAACCTGTTCGTTGTCAGCGTTATCCCTTGTACCGCAAAGAAGTTTGAGGTAACAAGAGAAGAGCAGAGAACTCAGGAGTTCGACGACGTCGATGTTGCACTGACAACAAGAGAGCTTGCAAGAATGATCAAGAGAGCAGGTCTCAACTTCAATGCTCTGCCTGACGGCGAGTTCGACGATCCGTTCGAGACTGCATCGGGTGCAGGCGCTATCTTCGGCGCTACCGGCGGTGTTATGGAGGCAGCTCTCAGAACAGCTGCTGTCAAGCTCGACGGCGAGTGCAAGGCTCTTGAGTTCACTGAGGTAAGAGGAACCACCGGCATCAAGGAGGCTGACTATACTGTCGGCGGAGTTAATGTCAAGGTCTGTGTTGCTTCCGGTCTTGCTAACGCAAGAAAGGTCGTTGACAGCATCATCTCGGGCGAGAAGCAGTATGACTTCGTTGAGGTCATGGCTTGTCCCGGCGGATGTATCAACGGAGGCGGACAGCCTCTCCAGCCCTCGAGTGTAAGAAACTTTGTTGATCTCCAGGGCATCAGAGCTAAGGCACTTTACGACTTCGATTCTTCTATCGAACTCAGAAGATCTCACGAGAGCCCCGTTATGAAGCTTCTCTATGATGAGTTCTTCGAGAAGCCGGGCAGCCATAAGGCTCACGAGCTTCTCCACACAACATATGTTAAGAGAGGCAAGTAATTTTTAAAACTCTCACCGCCGCACTTTTTACAGTGCGGCGGTTTTTTATGTCCGTTTATAGGGGGGCTGCCGGTGTTCGTCAATATGCATAATCGAGCGACATATTATCGTGTGAGATTTGTTGATATATCAGCCATAAAAACACCTTTCCTGCTGCGTATATAATATGGAACGCAAAACCCACCGACACGAAAGGATCGATATTATGAAAAAAGCTCTTTTTATCATAGCGGCAGCAGGCCTTATGCTTTCATCCTGCGGAGAGATAAACGACAGTTCGTCCCAGGGCAGTAAAGCTGATCCCGGCACACTGCTTCCCGGCAGCCTGATATCCGAACCCGACTCCTCTTCCCTGCCGGATGACGACTCATCGGAAGCATTCCCGCCCGACACCGAGCCCGAGACAATGAAATACTTCTCGAAGGACCTGGAAGAGCTCGCTGTAACCGAGGATGAAGCCTACGGCGGAACGGTATATAACGGGAACCAGTTTTATATCACGGGCGGAAACGGATATATCAGTGAGCTTGACAGCTATTGCAACTATGTTTTTACATCGGAGGATGCGCTCGAAGACTTCTGCGAGAGATCGCATATAGATATCGACCCCGATGAATTCTACAACGATCTGGAAAGCACAGCCTCGGCAGGAGATGCGGCCGATGTTCCCTCGATAAACGGCTACCATGTGCTGGTGACTTACTGCGGACACAGCTTTGACGGCTCCTCACCAAAGACCGGGGGGCTTCTCATCACGGACGAAAAGATGCGCTTTGTTTATACCTCGGACAGCCTTTCAAAAGGGGTGTATGAGGGCTTGGAGGCTCTCCCCGATATGATGGACGGCTATTATTCCGTGGCGGCTGTGCCTGTAAGTGAATTCAAAAGCTTTGAATATCCGGGCTGGACATATTTTAACGGCAGCGGCGAAAGACCCGAGCCAAAGCCCCAGCCGGAGCCAAAACCTCAGACAGACCCCGACAGCGATCAGCCCGATATCATAATGATGTACAGATATCAGAACTGGGCGGAGGGCGTTCAGGACAGCGGTGCTTTTATTGATGAAGATGGCCATGTTTACGAGTTTACCTTTGCCAACGGCGAGGACTATGGCTTTGAGCCGCTGCAAGGCGACGAGCTCATTGCGGCATTCAGAGATATTCAGCAAAATAACGAGCCTGACTCTGTCGCAGAAAAAGAGGATATCGACGAGATAAAGGAGCTGATCGCTCAGGTGGACAAAAATGCCGAGCTGACCAAAGAATCGACGGCCTGTGATGCCGGTCAGCACACTATCTACATTTTCAGGGACAGCGAGCAGATCGAGCTGTACTCGTGGGGCGATTACAGGCGTGAACTTCAGGATAAAGCTGCAAAAAGGATAGTCGAGATCACAGAGGGATGACCCTACCCCGACTTCCAAAGAGCGTGAATAAATTTTGAGAATGCTTCCCGTTTTCACAGTGGGGAGCATTTTTGCACACAAAAAGAGACCGTCTCCCGACGATCTCTTTTCGTAGTAAGGAAAGTAAAATGAATTAAAGAAATAATCTTGTTTATCAGCCGGCAGGCAGGTTCTCCTTGATGTTGATGTAAGCGAGCATAAGCTCCACTGCACCGTCTATCCCCGACTTCGACGAATTGATGCAAAGATCGAAATTCTTCGCATCGCCCCACTTCATATCGGTATAATAATTATAATATGAAGCTCTTCTCTTGTCAGTCTTGCGGATGAAATCCTCGACCTTGGGCTTTTCTATATCGTATCTTTCAAGTATCCTCTTCTTCTTATCATACATATTGCCCGAAACAAAGAAGTCGATAACATTCGGCTCCTCCTTCAGCACAAAGTCTGCGCACCTTCCCACAATAACACAAGGGCCTTTCTCTGCCAGCTTTTTGATAGTCTCAAACTGCGCCAGAAAGATCTTGTGGTTGAGCGGAAGCTCGGGATTGAGCCTGCCGTCAGGCGAAACGGGATAGTTGCCCATGACCAGCGAATAAAGAAAGCTGTTGGTATAAGACTCATCGTTCTTGACAAACAGTTCTCTGGCTATGCCGCTCTCTTTGGATGCCATCTCAAGGAGCTCCTTATCATAAAACGGAACGCCAAGCTTTTCGGCAAGTTTTTTACCGATCTCTCTTCCGCCGCTTCCGAACTCACGGCTGATCGTAACGATAGATCTCATATCAACACCTCATTTCCGCCTTCTGCAAAGAATTTCAATTGAATTTGTTTCTTTCCACAAACTTATTATAGCACATTTTTTGTCCTTTGTAAACAATTTTCCGAAAAATTCTTGCACTAATTTATTCAAAACTTCTTGTGCAACTTTCATATATTTGTATTTGGTAAAAAAATATAACTGCGACTATGGCACAAAAAACAAAAAACACGGCCGACGCTGTGAACGTCGATGCCGTGCGCAAAGCACCAATTAGCGGGTGAGGCGGTGCAGGGGCTCGCCCCGCCGGATAACGCATAGAGTAAAAGCCGACACTCTGTAAACGTCCGAGCAGCAAAGTGCTAG
>DFEO01000037.1 GCA_002368715.1 Ruminococcus sp. UBA3800 | reverse complement strand
GCAAAGCCTGCGGCTATCGAATGGAAAATGACCGCTCCGCTGTAAAGACCGTAACCTGCGACACAAAAAACAAGTGCAAAGACCAAAGCGATAAGGTTTTGCTTACAAAGGATCCTTTTAGCCTTGTTTGTAAACATAAGTGCAGTAGCCGCTTTGATAAGAAGCGTTGCCGGCACCCAGATAAGATATCCCGAAAGTGCGTCACTCAGTGCTCCGCCCACAGCCCCTGCAAATACCGCATAGGGTGTCGGCAGGACCGACCCTGCCAGAAATATCGCAGAATCACCGATATGCACATATCCTTTCACGGTGGGCACCTTGATAAAAGCCGTCAGCACATAGATCAGCGCCGTAAAAAGCCCTGTGAGCGCCATGAGTCTCAGCCTTTCTCTGTTTTTGTTCATAAATACCATCTCCTTAGCTGTGTTTATATTATACTCGTTTGATGGGAATAAATCAAATCGGCTGAACGTGACCTATACGGCAGCTTGCCTTGTATAAACTGCTGCAAATACAGAGTCGGCGTGTATTGACTTTTGTATGTGATGACCAAGGAAAGGAACCCGAAAAAGCCTGCAAAAAAACAAAACAGCACACTCCACAAGCTGTGCCGGCTTTAGGAGTGTGCTTTTGTTCAAAACGTAGAATTATCTTTTCACAAAATACTCGTCATACCATACCAGGAAGGTGTATATCGTCCAGATCTTTCTCCACAGGTCAGAGTTTCCGCCGATATACTCATCCCATATAGCATCGACCTCGTCCCTGTTGAAGAACTTATCACATATATCGCTTTCAAGCATTTGCTTCACAGGTGCATTATAGCGCTCGTCAGCCATCCAGTATCTGATAGGAACGACAAAGCCCAGCTTCTTTCTGAAAGCTATCTCCTCGGGCAGAACTTTCGCAGCTGCGGTCCTGAAAGCGACCTTGTTCTGCTGCTCGTTCACCTTGAACTTTGAGGGTATGCGTGAAGCTATATCAAATATCCTCAGGTCAGTCAGCGGCATCCTTATCTCAAGACCTGCCGCCTCGCTCATCTTATCAACATTCAGATAAATATCGCCCTCGAGCCAGATCTGGATATCCACATCGGACATCTTGGTCAGCGGATCAAGCCCCTCTGTCTCGTCGTATATATACTTTACAAGGTCTATCGGCACAAAGCCCTCATAATAGTTTTTGAGCAGACGCTTTTTGTCGTCTTCCTTCATTATGTTCGTGTTGCCGACATAAAATGTCTTCAGGTTGTCGCCGTATCTCTCGGCATTCCTGTACATATTATATCCGCCGAAAAACTCATCTGAGCCTTCGCCCGAATAGCACAGCTTTGTGTGCTTTGCGGTCTCCCTGCAGCCGATAGCGAACACTATTGCCGAAGCGTCACCGAGAGGCTGCTCCATATTGTACATAACGTAAGGTACAGCATCAAAATACATCTCGGGCGTTATCCTTGCCCTTGAAAACTCTCTTCCCAGCAGCTCAGCCGTCTTCTGAGCAAGCGGAGATTCATCGAACCTCTCGTCATCATAACCGCAGGAATCGCACCTCTGTGCATCTGACATAGCTAAGACATAGGAGGAATCGACACCGCCCGAAAGAAACGACTCGGCTTTCTCGTCCTCAGTCTTCACCTCTGTCATTATGTGTGCAAGAGTGTTGTGTATCTCATCGGCCCAGTATTCAAGGCTTTTGTTCTCGTCAGGCTTGAAGGTCGGTGTCCAGTAGCGTGTTATGCTGACATTGCCGTTTTCAAACACAAGATAGTGTCCGGGCATAAGCTTTTTCACGCCCTTGAAAAACGTATCCTCTCCAGCAACATAGGTAAGGGTCAGATATATCTGGAGCATTTTGTCGTTGAGTTCTTTTTTAAAGCCGGGGTCATTTATAAACCTGCTTATGTTCGTCCCGTAAAGCAGCCTTCCGTCCTCTGTCAGATAGTAATAGAAAGGCTTTGTTCCGAAATGGTCTCTCATACAGAACACCTTGCCGCTGTCCTCTATCGCAAAGGCGAACATCCCGTAAATGTGATCGGCTATCTGTGCTCCCCATTTCTCATAGCCCTTGATAATGATCTGCTTTTCTCTTTGCTTTGCATCCAGCGATGCATCCACCGAAAGCTCTTCGCAGAGCGCTTTCCAGTTTCTAATGTGTCCCCGATATTCTGTCAATGATATCATAATAACACCTCTTGAAATGATATGTTTTTTCGCCGCAGGCAGACCCTGCCTGTTCATTATACCAAATTATGATAGCTATGTCAATCATAGACCGCAGTGCTTTTTTGTAGATTTTGCTCTTTACAACGGTGTCAAAATGTGTTATACTACAAAAGGTCACAGTTTGAGGGCAGAGGAGCGAAAACGATGAGCGTTGAAAGAAAGATAAAAAGAAGTGCGTCGGAAAACACAGAAAAAAAGCAGACCCCAAAGGGTGCTCTGCTGACAAAGAGAAATGTTATCTGGCTGGTTTTCATTTGCATCTCACTTATTATTTTGATAATACTTGTTGTTTATAACACACCTGTAAAGCTCCTGTCGGATATCAAGCCTTCGGATGTGGAGGTCATCAGCATAGAGGATGTTGCAAACAAGCGGACCTTCGAGGTGAAAGACAGCGGCCACATAGAGAATATAATAAAGTCAATATCATCCTTTTCCTACAAGCGTGACGGATTCAGATCCTCTGACACAAAGCCTGTTTACAAGCTGACTCTGAAAAACAAAAAGGGAACAGAGCTTGCAAATATAGAGCTTGTTTCTCCCGAGGAAGCCTATTACGGGATGTTCAGCTATAAGACCGAGATATCGAAGGAACAGCTCCCGATAGCTTATATTCTCGGCCTGAGTATGCGAAGCGATATCTATAAGGACCTTGATATAGATGCACTAACGGATGACAGCGCAAAGGAAAGTCTTGACAGCATATTTAACTGATATGAAAACGGCCCCGGGCAAAAAGCTTAGGGACCGTTTTTTTGTCACATGAGCGGAGCTATTATCCTGGCCAGAGTGCCCATGATCTTAAAGATCAGCTTTTCATTCCTGATAGTTTCCTTTGTTACCTGCCTGCATTTTTTAAGTGTCTTCTGAAAGTCATCCTCTATGTCGGCAATGCAGGATGTATTATACATATAAGTCGCACACTCAAAGTGGTGATACAGGCTCCTGTAATCGAGGTTTATCGTTCCGACGACAGCCTTTTCATCGTCGCTGACAAACACCTTTGCGTGGCAGAAGCCGGGTGTGTATTCATATATCCTGACTCCGTCCTTGATAAGCGAACTGTAATGCTTCTTTGCAAGCGAGTAAGCAAGCTTCTTGTCGGGGATACCCGGGATTATTATCCTTACGTCAACTCCTCTTCCGGCAGCAAACCTCAGAGCCCCTTCCAGCTCGTCATCAAGGATAAGATACGGCGTCATTATGTGAACATACTTTTTAGCACGGTTGAGTATATCCATATAAACACATTCACCTATCTTTTCGCCGTTCAGCGGAGAGTCGGAATAAGGCATAACATAGCCCTGTGCTTTTTCGGGCTTGGAAGGAACATACACCTCACGCCATGAAGCCCTGGGGTTAGAGATGTTCCACATCTGCAAAAACATCAGTGTAAAGCTTTGAACAGCCTCGCCCTTCAGCATAACAGCAGTGTCCTTCCAGTGGCCAAAGCGCTCTATCCTGTTAATGTATTCGTCCGCAAGGTTTACACCGCCGTTAAAAGCCACCTGTCCGTCTATGACCAGTATTTTTCTGTGGTCACGGTAATTATAGTAGGTTGACAGAAGGGGAGTTATCGGTGAAAAAGGCTTGCTCTTTATTCCGAGCTTTTCAAGCCTTTTGGGATAGTCTGCACTTAAAGAAGACATCTCGCACATCCCGTCATACATCACCCTGACA
>DFEO01000109.1:11706-13861 GCA_002368715.1 Ruminococcus sp. UBA3800 | reverse complement strand
GAAGCAAGGAAAAAGCAGCACTATGCCGCAAAGCCGAGATCTGCCGACGGCAGATTGACGGGCGAACCAACTGAGAGGTTATATTATAGCTAAGTGGGAGAGTTTAGCTTTTGTGCAATTAAGATGTGTCGGCTTTGCCGACGTTATTTAAAATGGGGGCTTTCCCAGCAACTGCGGAGCCGTTGCGTGCCCCCATACCCCTTCGGGTGGACACTTCCCAGCGTTAGCGGAGCTAATGCGTGCTCCCATACCCCTTCGGGTGGACACTTCCCAGCGTTAGCGCAGCTTATGCGTGCCTGCACAAAAAATGATCTGAAAAAAGCGGTGCTTTTTGGTCTTTACAATCAGTCAGACCTGTGTTATAATAAACTATATATGTGCATAATGCGGTAAAGCTATGTGTTAGTTTTGTGAATCAATATTTCAGATGGAGAGTATTTATGGATAAAAACAAGATCAGGAATTTTTGTATAATCGCTCATATCGACCACGGAAAATCGACTCTGGCAGACAGGATACTGGAGCTGACCGAGACGGTCGCACTGAGGGATATGGAAAACCAGCTGCTGGATAATATGGATATCGAGCGTGAAAGGGGAATTACAATAAAGGCAAGAGCCGTAAGGCTGAATTATCACGCCGATGACGGCGAGGACTATGTGTTCAACCTTATCGACACCCCCGGCCACGTTGACTTCAATTATGAGGTGTCACGTTCGCTTGCTGCCTGCGAGGGAGCTATCCTTATCGTTGATGCTTCCCAGGGAATAGAAGCCCAGACTCTTGCCAACACTTATCTTGCGATAGAGCACGACCTCGAGGTGCTGCCTGTCGTGAACAAGATAGACCTCCCCGGCGCTGACCCCGAGAGAGCCTGCAGCGAGATAGAGAACGTTATCGGCATCCCTGCGCTCGATGCTCCCAGGATATCGGCAAAGCTGGGCGTGAATATAAAAGAAGTGCTTGAGCGTGTTATAACGGATATCCCTGCTCCGAAGGGTAACGACGATGCTCCGCTGAAAGCGCTCATCTTTGACAGCTATTACGACCCGTACAAGGGAGTCATAATCTACTGCCGTGTCAAGGAGGGCCACCTTAAAGCCGGAGATACGATAAAGCTTATGGCCACAGGAGCACAGTTCCAGACAGTCGAGGTAGGCTTTATGGGAGCTACCGACCTGATCCCTGTGGGCGAGCTTCACGCAGGTGAGGTCGGCTATATCGCAGCTTCTATCAAGGACATAGGTGATACCCGTGTGGGCGACACAGTGACAAATGCAGAATTTCCCTGCGACGAAGCGCTCCCGGGCTATAAAAAAGTAAACCCTATGGTATACAGCGGTATCTATCCTGCCGACGGCGCAAAGTACCCCGACCTTCGTGATGCGCTGGAGAAGCTTCTCCTTAATGACGCATCTCTTTCCTTTGAGCCCGAGACCTCGGTGGCGCTGGGCTTCGGGTTCAGGTGCGGCTTCCTTGGACTGCTGCATATGGAGATAATCCAGGAGAGACTGGAGCGTGAGTATAACCTTGACCTTATAACAACGGCACCCTCCGTTATCTACAAGGTCAACCTTACCGACGGCTCCACTGTCTTTATCGACAACCCCACCAACTATCCCGAGCCTGCCCTTATAGCAGGAGCAGAGGAGCCCGTGGTCAACGCTCACATCTACACTCCGCCGGAGTTTGTGGGCAACATAATGGAGCTCTGTCAGGACAGGAGAGGCACCTTCAAGGATATGAAATATCTCGACGAGAACAGGGTGGACCTTCATTACATCCTGCCGCTGAACGAGATAGTTTATGACTTTTTCGATGCGCTCAAATCCCGCACAAGGGGATATGCGTCCTTTGATTATGAACTGAAGGGCTATGAACCCTCGAAGCTGGTGAAGCTTGACGTTCTCCTGAACGGCGAGACCGTGGATGCGCTGTCCTTCATTGTCCACGTTGACAAGGCCTATGCAAGGGGCAGGAAGATAGTAGAGCGGCTCAAAGAAAACATCCCCCGTCAGCTTTTCGAGGTCCCTGTCCAGGCGGCTATCGGCGGAAAGATAATCGCCAGGGAAACTATAAAGGCGCTGAGAAAGGACGTTCTTGCCAAGTGCTACGGCGGAGATATAACCAGAAAGAAGAAGCTGCTCGAAAAGCA
>DFEO01000109.1:0-11654 GCA_002368715.1 Ruminococcus sp. UBA3800 | reverse complement strand
AGCTGCTCGAAAAGCAGAAGGAGGGTAAAAAGCGTATGCGCCAGCTGGGCTCGGTATCCGTTCCCCAGGAGGCGTTCATGTCCGTGCTCAAGCTTGACGAGTGATGAGAAACTGACAGGAGAAGCCTATGGAGATAGTTATAGTTATCATTGTGCTCACAGCCCTTGCTGCAATAGCCGGCGTGCCGCTTTCAATGATAGGTGCGGTGCTGCTGGGGGTCCTGGCGCTGGGCTTCTTTTTGCTGACAGGCTATTTTGTGTTCTGTGCTTTGCGGATACTGCGCTCGAAAAAGGTGACAGCGGCGGTCTGCGGGGTCAGGACAAGCGAAAAATATAATTACCCCACCGCATATTATGAGGTGGACGGGAATATATATGCAAATGCCTTCCCATGTGAGGTCGTTATGAGAAAACAGCTTTATACCGAGGGAAGACGATGCAGTGTTTATGTGTGTGAAAGAAAAAACAAAGAGCCGATAGTTTTTGACCCGAATGCGGTGCTGAGCACCTTTGCGGGGTTCTTTCTGGCTCTTGCGGCAGGTGCCGCCACGGCAGTCTCTGCCGTGATGCTGACCGGTATCTGAAGAAGGAGGTGCCGCTTTGGAGCAGATGAAAAGGGCAATGAAGCTTTCGCTGATGTTCGGGCTTCCCGGGGCGGCGGCTGTTCCCTTTGCCTACGAGATATATGCCAATGTGTCCCAATGGTTTGCCCTGATGCTGCTGTTCGGCTGGATAACCTTTGTGGGCGTCAAGTTCTATCCGCTGGAAACAAAGCCTGCCTTTGTGGGCATAGCTGCGTTTATAGCCTATACGGTGGCTTTCGGTATCGTCCTTTCTGCGCCCATACACAATGCGGTCAAGGGGTGGCTCGAAAAAAACTCCGATTACTTCCAGCTGGATCTTAAACAGGCCGGGTTTTTCTGGCTGACAGCGGTGCTTTTGTATTTTCTTCTGTTCCTCTCTGCCATTCTTCGGGTGGCGGTCAGGCGGATAAGAGCCAACAGCGAGCGCACTGAACGCTATATCGACAGCGCTTTTGAAGACGAGGACGGTGACAGCTTTGACAGATAAGAGAGTGGGTGTCTACATCCATATCCCGTTCTGTGTGCGAAAATGCGCTTATTGTTCGTTTTATTCCTCTGCCGCAGACGAGGATGTGAAAGAGTCTTATACCGAGGCACTCTGCAAAGACATTCTTTCGTTTGAGGGCAAAGGTATCGGGTGCGACACCGTTTATTTCGGAGGCGGCACGCCAACGGCTCTTGAGAGCGGACAGCTTGTCAGGATATTCGATGCGGTGAAAGAGGCGTTTGAGCTTGACGGTGATGCCGAGGTCACCGTTGAAGCCAACCCCGACTCGGCGGACCTTCGGAAGCTGGAAACGCTAAGGGCGGCAGGCTTTAACAGGATAAGCTTCGGGGTACAGTCGCTGGACGACAGGGAGCTTTCGGCTCTCGGGCGGATCCATAACAGCGAAAAAGCCGTATCCGCTGTCACAAATGCAAGGACGGCAGGCTTTGAGAACATCTCGTGCGATATGATGCTCGGTATCCCTCTCCAGGACACGGACTCCATGCTTGCAACGGCAGGGCGCCTGACGGACCTTGGGATAAGCCATATCTCGGCGTATATGCTTTCTGTTGAGGAGGGCACACCCTTTTTCGAGCAGGGCATAGAGGCGGACGACGACAGGCTTGCGGATATGTATCTTGCGCTGTGTAAACAGCTTGGGAGCGAGGGCTTTGAGCATTACGAGATATCAAACTTTGCCGTGCCCGGCAGACGCTCACGCCACAATCTGCGCTATTGGCAGGGGAGAGAATATCTTGGCTTCGGCTGCAAGGCTCATTCGTTTTTTGAAAACAGACGCTTTTTCTGCGATGAGGACACAGCTGAGTATATAAGGGTCGACAGCCACAGGCTCACCGTTTTGGAGGAGGAGCCGGACAAGCCGGAGGAATATATCCTGCTGATGTTAAGGACGAGCGAGGGACTGAGCTTTGAAAGGCTCGGGCTTCTGGGTGCGGATGAAAAACGGATAGGGCGCATAAGAGAATGCGCAAAACGGCTGGAAAGCAGCGGGCTTTGCAAGCTGTCTGAAAATGGGTTCTCACTGACCGAAAAAGGGTTTTTGTGTTCCAATGCGGTGATAGCCGAGCTCGAACTTTGCTAAAAATCGACGAATAAAAGTGGGTCGATTTGTGCAGGTCTACAAAAGAGAAAACGCTTCTTGAAAAAACGTGAAAAAAATGTTATAGTTAATATGTATTGGTGTTTCGCTTTTCGAGGGGAGGTCAGTCTTATGAGATTTGGCAGAGTCTTGGCGCTTGTCAGTGCCGGTGTGATGTGCCTGGGGCTTTGCTCCTGCGGCGATAAAAAGGAAGACAAGCAGATCGACATACCTATCCTTGAAACCAAGCAGGTGTCCTATAAAACAGTCAAGGCTGAGGTCTCGAATATAAGCGAGAAATATTATGAGACCGGCAAGTATTCCTATCCATACAGCGAGAGCGTGAAGTTCAAGGCTTCGGGTCTTATAAAGGAGATATATGTTCAGGCACCGTCCGATGTCAAGGAGGGCGACCTGCTGTGTGAGCTTTATACGGACGATGTGGACGAGGAGATAGAGCGTGAGAAGATAAGGCTCGACCAGGCAGAACAGACGCTTGCGACCGTGAAGGCAAACTCGAACAATGCCAATGAGATAAGAATGGCAGAGCTTGATCTTCAGATAGAGCAGATGAAATATGACCGCCTTGTTCAGTCGCTGGAAGACTACAAGGTATATGCGCCCTGTGACGGCACCTTTACCGACGTCTATCAGAGGAGAGAGCCGTTGACGGTCAACAGCCCGGTAAAAGAAGGCGATCTGCTGGGTCTTACCTCTGACCTGTCCCAGCAGTATCTGTGTGTGACGGTCTATGACAATCCGCTCAATAACGTCAATTTCGGCACAAGGGTCTCTCTTGAACAGGGAGCACATTCCGCACAGGGAACTGTCAAGGACATAATCCCTGTGGACAACGGCGATTTTTCCAATTTCGTTTATGTTATACTTCCCGATGAGGACTCGGAGCTTTTTGATTTCGGAGATGTGCAGGTCGTGTTCGACGTTTACACAAGACCCGACACCGTGGTGGTGGATCAGAAGGCTGTGAGAGAGCTTGGGGGAAGAAAGTTTGTGAACCTGCTCATTGACGGAGCAAAGATAGAGCAGGATGTTGAAACAGGCATCGAGGACGGGAAAAATATAGAGATCCTCTCGGGGCTTGTCGGCGGTGAGGAGATAATCCTCAATTAAAGTTTTTTTGCCCCGAAGAGCACACGGGCTGTGCCGGCGGGGATATATGATATAATTATGTATCGCATTGATATGAGGAGGATATAACAAAATGAAGGAGTTTCTTTCAAATGTCTGGGTAAGAAGAGCGATCTCGGTCTTCGGTATCGTTTATTTTGCGGTCGTGGTCATGCTCACTTATGCGACATTCCTTTATGATCTCGAATTTGCCGAGGGCAGAGAAAAAAGCTTTTTTGTGGTATACGTTATCTCGAGCCTGGTGTTCATGCTTCTTATGATCCTTACAAGACATGAGATCGTCACAAGAGTGCTGAGCGTTTTGTGGCTGCCGGTGGTGTTTTTCCTGGTGCTCTTCAATATGATGGACTGGGTGCTCATCTTACCGCCGTTCATCGTGGCTGTCGTTGTGTTCTTTGCGGCAGGAACGAGCGCTAATGTTAAGGTCATCCTGGGAACGATCTATCTGCTGATGTATGTGCTCGGTATAGTTGCGTTTTTCGTTCTTAATGTTCTTTTCGGCGGCTCCTCGGAGGAGACCGTTCTCAATGAGGATCTGGATACGAGCGGATCGGTGTATTCCCTTTACAGAAAGGACTTTCAGCATCTTTGCGATGTGACTTCCGATGACAATACTATTTCCCCTGACGGAAAGTATAAGATACTTGTTTACGACGTGAAGAACAACGATGTGGGAGCTGTAAAGATCTGCGTTGTTCCTTACGATCAGGATATAGAGCTCAAGTTCTTTACTCTCAAGCAGAAGGGAATAAAGAAGACGATATCTTCAAAGGGCATCAGAGGTACGGTGCCTGAGGTGGGCTGGACAACAGACGAGTCCGGTAACCTTGTGGTACAGTATAAGCTGTCTTCGACCTCGGAGCCTAAGCGTACTTCGCTCAACAGGATGCCTGACAAGCAGTATTTTGAATTCCTGGGGATAGTGTAAGAGAACGATTACAATTCGTTTACAGCGTCGTTTGTCGGCAAAAAAATGCTTGACAAATCGCCGGGAATGTTTTAAACTTAATTGTATGTAAGTCTTGAAAGGAGGATGTGTCCTCATATCAGAGGACAGACCGTATATGAGATTAAAGAGATTGTTTTGCGGCGTTTGTGCTGCTGCACTGGCTGCGATGAATTGTGCCGTACCTGCTTTTGCCGAGGAAGAAGAGGTAGTTGTTGACCCCTGGTCTATCTCGGATGACAGTATACTGACAGATGACAAGTCAAAGCCGACCTTCTCGTTTGACGGTGACGGCTGGAAGGATTATGTTCATGTTACCCCTGATGCCGAGGCTCTGGGATATAAGGCGGCCACCGAGGATACAGTGTCCTATCAGGGCTATTCGCTGAAGGTGACAGGCTCTCAGGCAGGTGCTCCCTCGGGTATGCACAACTTTGCGTGGACAGCTACCGATGCTGACGGAAAGCTTGTTTATCCCGGCTCCGATGCCGAGGATGCGTCCTTTATCACCTGCGGTATCGAGCTTGATGCTGCTGACTTCGGGATGAATTATTTCGATGGCTGCACGTTTAAGTTCACCTATCGTATAAATCCCGATATAAAGGGCAAGCTTATGTCGGATTCTATCTTTGCTTTTCCTGCGGATGATGAGTATACACAGCTGACAGGAACAGCAAGCGCTATGATGCAGATAAAGGTAAATGAAACGGATGCTCCGAACACCAAGCAGTATCAGGACAAGGTCATTCCTGTTCCTATGGGTGTGGGTGCTACCAAGTTCATTTTCGAGATACCTCTCGATAAGGCAACATCGCAGGGCGACCTTATCTATATAGATAATCTGACTATCTCTGCGAACGAAGCTTATTCGGGAAAGATCGTTGCCAATATAGACGGCTATAATGAGAGCGCCGAGAAGAAGGCCAGCCCCAACGAGCTCCAGATAAAGGAGAAGGAGGAGAGCACGGCTTCCGACAGCTCGACAGCCGAGGAAAAGGAGTCAAGCTCAGCTCTTCCGATAATCATCGGTGTGGTCGCAGGTATAGCTGTGGTCGGCGGTCTGACATTCTTCATTATCAAGAAGGCAAGAAACAGATATCTTTGATCTTTATGAGCACTGCCGTAAGGGCGGTGCTCTTTTTTTTGAAATTGCGATCTTGCTTTTGTGACAGATCCTCAGCATATTTTTCTCTTTTTGTGAAATAATAAACTTGTTCACGTTCGCCATGTGCGGCCGGAGCAAGTTTACGCATTTTTGCAAGCGAAAGGAGATATTATGAAGAAGATACTGGCTATCACGCTGAGCGTCATCGCCTGCCTGTCTGTGCTCACAGCCTGCGGCGACGGCAAGAGCAGTGTAACGGATTCGGGCTACCTTGCCGATTCCGCAGAGGACTCTGCCGACTATGACGACAGCACGGAAAGCGAAATGACCGACAGAGTCAAGGACGGTGCCAAGGATGCTGTCAGCGGCGGCGCCGAAATAGTTGACGATGCCGCAAGTGCCGTGGGAAATGTTGCCAAGGACGGAGCGGATATCGTGGGAGATGCCGCAAGCACAGTGAACGACGTTGTCAGCGAAGTTATCGACTGACCAAGGAGCAATACCCAAAAGGACCGCCTGATCTACGGGCGGTCCTTTCTGCGTGGTGGCATTGCTCAGGATCTGCCTGCAAGCGCCGGGATCAGCCGACAGGGTTTGTCATTTATCCCTCACGGGGGGAGGTTAAGATGAAAAGAATTAGTCAAAGTGCCGAAATTTGTTAAGTTTGTAAATACCCCTTTAAAAAGGGTGAAAAAAGTGTTATAATCAAAATGTGAGCGTGTACTTGCATGACGGAGTCGGCGGAGGTTTGCAGATGGATAACGAAAACAGCGTCAAAGAGGTGCTGATGCCCGTTGTCGGCAGGATCGCAAGGGGCGGTGCTGTGCTCAGTCTGCTTGGCTGGCTGATAACGCTTTTCACAGGGTCGGCGCTGAAAGCGGCTCTGGGGTTTTTGGCGGGCTACGGCTTTATGTGTTTGTCTGTGTTCTGGCTCGCAAGGACCTGCGAAAAGGCGGTCATGCTCCCTGCTGACAAGGCCAAGCGCCTTATGAAGCAATGCTATATCCTGAGGTATTGCCTGCTGTTTGTGCTTTGTGCGGCAGCTATGCTGACAAAGGCTGTGAATGTAGTGGGTGTGCTGGTGCCTCAGTTTTTTCCGAGGATAATCCTCACATTTGATAAGATCGTTTCACGAAAGGGAGGATCTCATGAATGATATAGGAAACGGCCCTAAGGTCGTCTTCGAGATAGGAAAGATACAGGTGACGGAAACGGTCGTTATCGGCTGGGTGATAATCGTTGCTGTAACTATCCTGTGCCTGTGGCTGACAAGAGGACTCAAAAAGGTGCCCGAGAAGAAGCGCCAGGTGATAGCGGAGATGTTCGTAAACTTTGTGAACAACACCGTAGAGGAAACTATGGGACCCTCGATGATGCACTTTGCGCCTTACATAGGGACGCTGCTGGTGTATGCGGTGATAGGGGCGCTGGTCAGCCTGCTGGGACTGAGGTCGATGACGGCGGATATAAACGTTACCGCCACATGGGCACTGATGACGTTTGCGCTCATAACCTTCTACAAGGTGAAGAATAACGGCCCTCTGGGATATGTCAAGAGCTTCGGTCAGCCTGTTGCGTTCATCTTTCCGCTGAATATAATAAGCGAGATCGCAACACCTGCTTCTATGGCGTTCCGTCTTTTCGGAAACGTTGCAGGCGGAATGGTCATCACGGGGCTGCTCTACGGAGCGCTGGGTGCGCTTTCTTCTGCTGTTGGACTGAGCTTTGAGGCGGGGTCCTTCGGGTTCAATGTGTTCCAGGTCGGTATACCTGCTGTGCTGTCGGTGTATTTTGATCTGTTTTCGGGCTGTATACAGGCCTACATCTTCTCGATGCTTACAATGGTAAATGTGAGTGCGGCAAACGAATAAGGTAAAAATGCGAAAGCATTGAAATAAGTAAGTAAACAAACTTTTTTTACGGAGGTTTTATTATGGGAAAGGCAATTGTTTTAGGCTGTTCGGCAATCGGTGCAGGACTTGCGATGATCGCAGGTATAGGCCCCGGAATAGGTGAGGGCTATGCTGTCGGAAAGACCATCGAGGCAATAGCAAGACAGCCCGAGGCTAAGGGCGACTGCACAAGAACGATGTTCATCGGTGTCGCTATGGCAGAGTCTACGGGTATCTACGCATTCGTTGTTGCTCTTATCCTTCTGTTCGCAAATCCGTTCATCGGCAAGCTCTGATAAAAGAGATAAGAACCGGGAGGATAGGCTCCTTTGTATGATTTGGAGGGAAAACAATGGTATTTGCTTCAGGTGATGTTACCTCATTTTTGTCGGTGAACCTAACAACTATCATAGCTACTCTTCTTAATACTCTTATACTCTTTCTCGTGCTGAAATTCCTTCTGTTCAGGAAGGTAAATGCTGTCATCGAAGAGCGCAAGAACGATGTTGCCAGAACTTATGAAGAGGCGGATGCCGCAAAGGCGGACGCACTGGAGCTGGAGCGTCAGTATGAAGAAAAACTGGGTCAGGCTAAGGATGAGTCTGCTGCAATAATGCAGGCTGCCACAAAGAAGGCTCAGCAGCGTTCTGACGAGATAATAGATGAAGCTAAGGTCGAGGCCAAGAGCATCGTTGACAACGCCGAAAGAGAGATTGAGAGAGAAAAGAAGATCGCAGTAAACAAGATCAAGGACGAGATCACCGAGATAGCTTTCTCGGCTGCAAAGGCTGTGGTTGAAAAGGATATGACAAGCGAGGATAACGAGCGTTTGATCGAAAAGTTCATAGATAATGTGGGTGAAGTGTAATGGCTGAGTGCGTAGAGAGCGTTTACAGCGAGGCCTTTTTTGAGCTGAGCCTGGATGCTGACTGCGTTGACCGGAGCTTTGAGGAGCTGGGGGATGTGTGCAGCATCATAAACACTGACGAGAACAGGGACTTTGTCAGCCTGCTGGCGTCGCCGCTTATAAAGGACGACGACAAGAGAAAGGCACTGACAGATGTGTTCGGCGGAAGGATATCTCAGCTTACGCTGGACTTTCTGAGCGTTGTTGCTAAAAACGGGAGGATAGTATATCTTCCGGCGATATTCTCGCAGTTCAAGGAGCTTTATTGTAAGCACAAGAATATTCTTGAGGTCACAGCCGTGACATCTCAAAAGCTGTCGGCTCCTCTCAGAGAGAAGCTTATCGGTAAGCTGGAGAAGGCATCGGGCTGCAGGGTGGAGCTTGTGGAAAAGCTCGATCCCGCTATCCTGGGCGGTATCGTTCTGAGATACCGCGGAACAGAGATAGATGCAAGCGTGGCTTCGGGTCTGGAGCGCATAAAGGCGCAGATAGACGGGGTCATTGCGTGATATTCAAGAGGCAGAGGGCTTTGGCCGCCTCTGACACCTAAAAGAAAGGTACAGATGTTTTATGAAATTACGTCCTGATGAAATAACAGGTTTGATAAAGCAGCAGATCAGGGATTACAGCTCGAAGCTCAAGCTCGATGATGTGGGCTCTGTGGTAACTGTCGGAGACGGTATTTCCCGTGTCCACGGACTTGACAAGTGTATGTCGGGCGAGCTGCTGGAGTTCTGCAACGGTACATACGGTATGGCTATGAACCTCGAGCAGGAGTTCGTGGGCTGCGTTCTGCTTGGAAGCGACGAAGGCATCAAGGAAGGTACGAGCGTTAAAAGGACAGGAAACATCGTTTCTGTTCCTGTCGGCGAGGCTATGCTCGGAAGAGTAGTTGATGCTCTGGGCAAGCCTATCGACGGCAAGGGAGCTATCCTGACTAACGAGACAAGACCTATCGAGAGCCCCGCTTTCGGTATCATCACAAGGCAGTCGGTAAACAGACCGCTCCAGACTGGTATCAAGGCTATCGACTCGATGATCCCTATCGGAAGAGGACAGCGTGAGCTTATTATCGGAGACAGGCAGACAGGAAAGACCTCGATCGCACTGGATACTATAATCAACCAGAAGGGCAAGGATGTTATCTGCGTTTATGTGGCTATCGGACAGAAGAGATCGACAGTTGCAAACGTTGTTGACACACTGGAGAAAAACGACGCTATGAGCTATTCTATCGTCGTTTCCGCAACAGCTTCCGAGATGGCGCCGCTGCAGTATATAGCTCCTTATGCGGGAGTTGCTATCGCCGAGCATTTTATGCTCCAGGGCAAGGATGTGCTCTGCGTATACGATGATCTCTCGAAGCACGCTGTGGCTTACAGAACGATGTCGCTGCTGCTCCAGAGACCTACCGGAAGAGAAGCTTTCCCCGGAGACGTTTTCTATCTCCATTCCAGACTTCTCGAGCGTGCCTGCTGCCTTAACAAGGATTACGGCGGCGGCTCTATAACGGCTCTGCCGATCATCGAAACTCAGGCGGGCGACGTTTCCGCTTATATACCTACAAACGTTATCTCGATAACCGACGGCCAGATATTCCTCGAGAGCGAGCTGTTCTTCTCGGGCGTAAGGCCTGCGGTAAACCCGGGTATCTCGGTAAGCCGTGTCGGCGGTTCGGCTCAGATAAAGGCTATGAAAAAGGTCTCGGGACCCCTGAAGCTTCTTTACTCCCAGTACAGAGAGCTGCAGTCGTTCTCGCAGTTCGGTTCGGACCTTGATAAGGATACCAAGGAAAGACTTGCTCAGGGCGAGCGTATAGTTGAAGTGCTCAAGCAGGGCAAGACCTCACCGATGGATGTTGAAAAGCAGGTCGTTATCATCTATGCGGTGGTAAATAATTATCTCAAGGATATAGCGGTGTCGGATGTTTCCGAATATGAGAAGGAGCTTCTGACACATATAGAACAGACAAGACCCGAGATACTTGCTTCTATCAGAGATACGGGTGCTCTCACGGATGAGAACGAGCAGGCGCTCAAGGGCGTGCTCGAAGAATACGCTGAAAAGTTTTTGCAGACTAAATAAAGAGGTGCATGATGGCTACCGCTAATATGAAGGATGTAAAGCGGCGTATCAAGAGCGTTGAAAGCACGATGCAGATAACAAAGGCCATGCAGCTGGTGGCATCCTCAAAGCTGAGGCGTGCCAAGGACAGAGCAGTGGCTGCACAGCCGTTCTTTCAGACGCTTTACAATACTATGTGCGATATAA
Organism: Ruminococcus sp. UBA3800; assembly: GCA_002368715.1. Taxonomy (GTDB): domain Bacteria; phylum Bacillota; class Clostridia; order Oscillospirales; family Ruminococcaceae; genus Hominimerdicola. The sequence continues at coordinate 1,215 of DFEO01000109.1, read as the reverse complement.
GTGCTGATTACAGCTTTACATCTGTTTTTACAAAAAAGAAATTTCTTAATTCTACTCTTCTCGTTGTTATCGCAGGAGACAGAGGCCTTGCGGGCGGCTTTAACCACAATGTGCTGAAAATGGCGCAGGAGGAAGCCGACAAAATACTCGCCACCGGCGGCGAATGCCATATTATGGCGATAGGCAGAAAGGCCGTGGAGTTCTTTGAGAAAAGAAGCTATGACCTTACCGACCGTTACCCCGGGATAGCCGAGACGATAACCACCGATGATATGATGGATATCGCTGAGCTGATCGTTGAGAGGTTCCGCAGCCGTGACTTTGACAAGGTGGAGCTTATTTATACGACCTTCGTGTCAGCTATGACGCAGGAGCCTATGAAGCTTCAGATACTGCCTGTCGAGAATCTGGAAAAGGCGAAGAAGACCAAGGCTGTCACCATTTATGACCCCTCGCCCGAGGAGGTCTTTGACGGTATGATACCCGAGTATATAGGCGGTATGCTCTATTCTGCTATACTCGACTCGTATGCGTCGGAGCAGGCATCAAGAAGAACAGCGATGGAGTCTGCAACGGATAACGCAGGCGAGATGATAGATAAGCTTTCTCTGCTCTATAACAGGGCAAGACAGGCTCAGATAACTCAGGAAATAACCGAGATAAGCTCGGCTTCTATCGGCAGAGAATAGGCCTGCCGGAGGATAAACTAGGAAAGGGTTTTTACCAATGAGTGAAAAGAATGTTGGAAAAGTCGTTCAGATCGTCGGCGCTGTCGTTGACATAAGATTCGATAAGGACAGACTGCCTGATCTTCTCAATGCTATCGAGATCGACAACAACGGCACAAGGATAGTTGCCGAGGTCGCTCAGCATATAGGTGACGATGTGGTAAGGTGTATAGCTATGAGCTCCACCGACGGACTTGTCAGAGGCACCGAAGCTGTTGATACAGGAAGAGCTATCACTGTTCCTGTCGGAAAGTCCACGCTTTCGAGGATATTCAATCTTCTCGGCGAGCCTGTTGACAATCTCCCCGAGCCCGAGGCCGAGGAGAGATGGGAGATACACAGAGAACCGCCCTCTTATGAGGAGCAGTCGGCATCTAACGAGATACTTGAGACAGGCATCAAGGTCATAGACCTTATCGCTCCCTACCTCAAGGGTGGAAAGATAGGCCTTTTCGGCGGTGCGGGCGTCGGCAAGACGGTGCTTATC
>DFEO01000047.1 GCA_002368715.1 Ruminococcus sp. UBA3800 | reverse complement strand
TCGCTGGTGCAGATGAAGATCACCAAAAAGCTGCTGGAGCTTGGCGCCAAGGAATCGGGTATGACTTACGCTATGATATCGGGCGTTCAGAAGATAAAGCTGGCGGGCGCCGAGAAAAGAGTGTTCGCAAGGTGGCTGAACACCTATTCCAGAGAAGCGGAGCTGAACTATAATCCGCCGACCTTTATAAAGATAAACGGTGTCATAGCCACCTCGATAACTCTGGTGTCGAACATCATTATCTACTTTATCGCTGTTGAGAGCAACGTTACCCAGTCGGATTATTTCGGCTTCACCGCAGCCTTCGGCGCTGTTATGGGGGCTTTCTCCGCCCTTTCCGGAATGGCGCTCTCTATTGCAGGCATCCGTCCTATACTGGAGATGGCCGAGCCGTTTTTGAAGGCTGAGCCGGAGGTCTCGGGCGGCAGAGAGATAGTTACCAAGCTCTCGGGTGCGATCGAGCTTTCAAACCTGACCTTCAGGTATTCCGAAAATATGCCCTACATAGTCAAGGACCTTTCGCTGAAGATAAAGCCGGGCGAATATGTGGCGATAGTCGGGCGCACAGGCTGCGGAAAGAGCACCCTTATGAGGCTGTTGCTGGGGTTTGAAAAGCCCGAGAGAGGTGCGGTCTACTATGACGGCAAGAACATAAACAGGCTCGACCTTGGGTCGCTGCGACGCAAGATAGGCTCTGTTATGCAAAGCGGCGGACTTTTCCAGGGGGATATCTACTCGAATATCGTTATCACGGCTCCCGAGCTGACTCTCGATCAGGCATGGGAGGCGGCCGAGATAGCAGGCATAGCCGATGATATAAGAGATATGCCTATGGGTATGCACACAGTCATTTCCGAGGGTCAGGGCGGTGTTTCGGGCGGACAGCGCCAGCGACTTATGATAGCAAGGGCGGTGGCACCAAAGCCTTCGATACTTATCTTTGATGAGGCGACGAGCGCCCTTGACAACAAGACCCAGAAGCAGGTCTCGGACGCTCTGGACAAAATGGGCTGTACAAGGATAGTCATAGCCCACAGACTCTCGACGATACGTCACTGCGACAGGATACTTGTGCTGGACAACGGCACGATAGCCGAGGACGGCACTTATGACGAGCTGATAGAGAAAAACGGCAGGTTTGCCGAGCTGGTGAAAAGACAGCGCATAGATGAACAATAGCATATTCGGGGCATATCCCGTGGGCTCGGCCTGTGGGATATGCCTTTTTTTGCCGGAACAGGCGCAATTGTGAATAAACATAAAAAATGAAACAAACAAATCGAAAAACTGTTGAATTTTCATAAGAGGTGTGCTATAATAAAACAGAGTGATGTCCGGGCTGGCGGAGAAGGTCTTTTTATCAGCCGGGACAGGATATGGTGATGTTATGAACAAAAAAAGAAAAAGAACAGCTCTGTTTGTCGGTCAGGCAGATGAGAGCTATCAGAGCAGGTTTATAGAAGGCTTTATCGAGAGCGCATTTGTCAATGATATGGACGTATGTGTGTTTTCGATGTACCATAAATACCAAAATACCGCAGAGCGTGAGAAGGGCGAGAAAAACATTTTCAGACTGTTCGAGCCGAGGCTTTTCGATGCTGCGGTCATCATGGAGGACACTATCCAGACCGCCGACGGCGGCGCCGAGCTGGAGGAGATGCTCCACGAGTCGTTCGACAAGCCTGTGCTTGTGGTAGAGAAGGACAGCAAGTATTTCCCCTCTGTTTTCACTGACAGCACAGAATCCATTATGGAGCTTGTTTCTCATTTGATAGAGGTGCATGGCTATACGGATATAGCGTTTCTTTCGGGAAAGAAATGGCACAAGCATTCTATCCAGCGTCTGGAGGCCGTGAGAAAGGCTATGGAGGATCATGGGCTGAAGCTTGCCGAGGATAGAGTGATATACGGAGATTTCTGGTATAAGAGCGGCGAGGGATGCGCTGATATGCTGGTGTCAGGCGGCGACCTGCCGCAGGCTGTCGTGTGTGCCAACGACGCTATGGCTATCGGTCTTTGCAAGGGGCTCGAGGAGAGAGGCGTAAAGATACCCGAGGATGTGGCGGTCGTCAGCTATGACTCCACCTTTGAGGGGCAGACCTCTCCGAAGCTTATCACCTCGTCCCTTATCCCTGCACAGGAATTCGGCCGCTATTCGGTGGAATATGTGTGCGATATGATGGCAGGAAGGACACCGAAGCCCTTTGATTCACGGCCGGCGCTGGTCATAGGCGAGACCTGCGGCTGCAAGGATATCACTATCCCGGCATTTACTCTCAAGAGAGAGGAGTGGGGAACACCGATATCCGAGGAGGGCTTTGACTCGGTGAACAACACAATGTCCGAGGACCTTTTCTCACAGACCGATCTTTCGGGTTTTCTTGCGTCGGTCTATTCCTATGCGTTTGAGATAAAGAACGCACAGAGCTTCCACCTTTGCCTTTGCGAGCAGTGGAAGTATCTTGACAAGACGCCGGAGATGCGGCTCCCAAACGACGGATATAGCGATAGGATGATCCACGCTGTAAGGTATAACCGTGACAGGATGGATGGCATAGCAGGTCTTGAGAACGTGTTTGACAGGTCATGCCTGCTGCCGCTTATGAATGAGGAGCAGTTCCTTCCGAGGGCTTTGTTCTTTACGCCTGTTTTCTTTGAAAACAACTGCTTTGGCTATGCGGCTGTGGAATTTGACAAGCCGTGCAGCTATGATGAAACATACCGCAAATGGATAGCCACAGTCTCCTGCGGATTCGAGGGGCTGAGGCGCTACTGTGCCGTACAGAACGCTCAGGAGCAGATGAACAGGCTCCGCACAAACAAGTTTGCTGCGATGACAGCGGCTTATGAGAGCCTTTCCGAGGAAGAAAGAGAGGAGTATAAGCTGGTAAGCAAGATACTCGATGAGAACCTGTTTGTTTACCACTTCCAGCCCATAGTCGATACTGTGGACGGCAGCGTTTTCTCCTATGAGGCGCTGATGCGCTCGGACACTGACAGAAAGGTGGCACCGCTTACCATAATCAAGTATGCTGATATGCAGAACCGTCTGGTGGACGTTGAGAGGGCGACCTTCCTTAATGTGCTCAGCTTTGTCGAGGACAACCGGGCGCAGATAGGCAGTGCGAAGATCTTTATAAACAGCATCCCCGGGGTCAAGCTTGGCGAGGACGATATGAAGAGCGTTGAGTCCAGCTTCAACAAAATGGCGGATATGATAGTTGTCGAGCTGACGGAAGAGGCCGAGCTTGGCGATGAGGATCTGGGCAGGCTCAAAAAAATGCTTGGAAAGCATAATGTCAAGATAGCGGTAGACGACTATGGGACAGGGTATTCAAATGTAAATAACCTTTTGAGGTATATGCCGAATATCGTTAAGATAGACAGAGCGCTTCTCAGCGACATTTCGGATAAGCCCCAGAAGCAGCATTTTGTCAAGGAGATAATAGGCTTCTGCCACGACAACGGGATCCTTGCGCTTGCCGAGGGAATAGAGACCTCGGATGAGCTCAAAACTGTAATCCTGCTCGGGGCGGACCTTATCCAGGGCTATTATACGGGCAGACCCTCGCCCGAGATCATCCGTGAGATAGATCCGAAGATCAGGGAGGAGATAAAAGAGTATCACAGGCAGGCCACTGAAGGAAGGAGCGCACGCACCTATGTTGCGGGAAGAACGAACAGAGTGTCTCTTGCTGCTCTTGTCAAGGATGGCTGCAGCGAGATAGTCGTGGGGCAGGGAACTATGATCTATAAGGATATCACCATTTACGGCGCCCCGAGCATTAAGTCGGATGTCCATATAAAGATCGAGCCCGAGTATACGGGCAGGATAACCCTTGAAAATGCTTATCTTTCAAACCTCAGAGAGCACCCGTGTATAGAGCTTGGGTCGGACTGTGATGTGACGATAGTCGTTGTGGGAGAAAACAAGCTCATAAATTCGGGCATAATGGTGCCTACCTCATCCAGCCTTACTCTTGAAGGCGACGGCACGATAAGGATGGACCTTTATTCCTCTGATTATTACGGTATAGGAAACAAGTCTACCGAGGCCGCAGGCGATCTGATATTTATGCTGGACGGGACTGTGGATATAAAGAGCCACGGTTCGAGCGGTGTCTGCATCGGTTCGGGTATGGGCGGCAGGATCGAGCTCAATGCCGGCCAGTATATCCTTGATGCAAACGGGCAGGATGTCGTGGGCATAGGAGCAATATCGGGAGATGCCAAGGTCACAGTCAGCTCATGCAACCTGACTGCCGAGATCAATGCCGACAGGGCTGTCTGCATAGGTTCGCTGGATGGCAGCTCGGATGTGACTGTCTCCAAGAGCGGTATCCGTCTTTCGGCAGACGGCACGGCTATTGTCGGGATAGGCTCCGTCAGCGGTGAAAAGTCCTTTACAAGGATAGATTCCTCAAGTGCGTTCCTTGCAGTGAACGGCGCTTCTGCAACGGGCATCGGCGCTCTTGAAGGCAGGACGGACTTTGAAGTGGATTCCTCGCTTGTAAAGCTCACTGTTTCGGGAGAAAAGGCACTCGCTATCGGAGGTATGAACACAGACCAGCATACAAGGCTCATACACTGTGATCTCAAATCAACGGTAAACAATAACATCAAAAAGGATTGCTTTGCTCTTCCTGAGGATATAGAACTGATAGATGGAAGCGCACAGTTTATCTTAAACGGCGATCAGGTGCGTTAGGAGTCGGGTCTGATTACATATCTGACAAAAATATGAAAGACGACCGTTTGAAACTTGCAAAATATTCACAAAGTTTACAGATGCTCTTGACAAAAATGAAGTTTTGAGCTATAATACTTGCAAATGAGCAAAGGCGTTCATTCAGCAAACAGGCTGAGTGGCGCCTTTTTTATGTTCAAAGATAAGTTCATAAACGAAAGGATGAGTTGATGATGAAAAAAGAAGGAGAGATAAGGATACCTTCGGGCTGTGCGATAGCGGCTGTCATCTCGAAAGACGGAAAGGGGATCAGGGGAGACCTTATCTCCGAGGCAATGAGACCTATGCACGACCGTTCAAACGGACTTGGCGGCGGCTTTGCAGCCTATGGTATTTATCCCGAATATAAGGAGCTCTTTGCCTTTCACATTTTCTTCGATCACCGCTCTACCAGAAAGGAATGCGAAGCGCTCCTGAAGGAGAGGTTCGAGATCGTCAAGGGCGAGCTCATCCCGACAAGAAAGATACCTCAGATCACTGACGAGCCCATAATATACCGCTATTTCGTTGCTCCGCTGAAATCAATGCTCGCATCCGAGCAGGTGGACGAGAATGAGTTCGTTGTGAGGACAGTGGTCAGGATAAACACTCAGCTCAAAGGCGCTTATGTTTTTTCCAGCGGAAAGAATATGGGCTGCTTCAAGGCGGTGGGCTTTCCCGAGGATGTGGGTATTTTTTACAGGCTGGAGGAATACGAGGGCTACTCCTGGACAGCTCACGGAAGATACCCGACAAACACCCCCGGCTGGTGGGGAGGCG
>DFEO01000163.1 GCA_002368715.1 Ruminococcus sp. UBA3800 | reverse complement strand
CCCGAAGGGTCTGACGAGAATCGGGAGATCGTTTTGCCAAAGAACGAGCTTCAGAAAACGCTCTGCGAGATCTTCTCCTACGCTCTCGGAAACCAGCAGATCGGGATAAACGAGAATTTCTTTGAAATGGGCGGTACCTCTCTTTCGGCTTCAAAGATAGCTATAAAGGCTATGGCCGCAAACCTGCCGATAGCCTTTAAGGATGTGTTCGATTATCCGACAGTTTTATCTATGGAGGAATATATCAAATCGACGGCTCCGGCAGGCGAGTACCAGACAGGCTCGGCAGAAGAGAGCGGCAATGACGATGTGCTGGCACACAACACGGCTGAGTTCGTTGACGAGATAAATGCCGACTTCGATACGGGTGATATCCTTCTCACGGGGTCCACCGGCTATCTTGGGATACACGTTTTAAAATGCCTGCTGGACACCACCGACAAGACAGTTTACTGTCTGATAAGGGGAAGCAGCTGCTCGGAGGAGGAAAGGCTCAGACTGCTTCTGATGTATTATTACGAGAACCCGATGAAGGAGCTTTTCGGCAGCCGCATAAGAGTGGTCAAGGGCGACATAACTGACCCTGACGGCGTTATGGAGCTTGAAAAGCTGGACTTTAAAACGGTGATAAACTGTGCGGCGTGTGTAAAGCATTTTGCACAGGATGACACGCTGGACAAGATAAACAGGCAGGGAGTCGAGAACCTTATCGAGCTTTGTGTAAAGACAGACAGGCGGCTTGTCCAGATCTCGACTATAAGCATTGCGGGCACAAGCGTAAACAACAGCATTCCCTCGGACAAGGTCATCCACGAGAACGAGCTGTTCTTTGGACAGAGCCTTGAAAACAAGTATGTGAACACTAAATTCAAAGCCGAAAAGGCCATGCTCGACGCTGCCGCAGAAAGAGGGCTTGACGCAAAGATAATCCGTGTGGGAAATCTTATGAGCAGACACAGCGACGGCGAGTTCCAGATAAACTTTGTGACAAACAGCTTTATGAGAACGCTCAGAGCCTATGCTTCGCTTGGAGTCATCTCGGTTGCGGCACTTGACCAGCAGATCGAGTTCTCGCCCATAGATATGGTGGCTAAGGCTGTGGTAACGCTTTCTAAGACCGACCGAAGGTTTACAGTGTTCCACGCAACTAACAGCCACAGGATAGAGATGGGCGATGTTGTGCAGGCGATGAACAATGCCGGGATAGCTGTCGAAACAGTGACGGACGAAGTTTTCCGCAAAAGGTTCGGTGAGGCAATGGCGGATGAGAAAAAGAGCTCGGTAGTCTCTCCTCTCATCGCTTATCAGGTCTCCGACAAAAACACTGTCGAGTTTATGATAGGCTATGACAATTCGTTCACCACAAAGGCGCTCTACCGCCTTGGCTTCAAGTGGCCGATGACTGATACGGCTTATCTTGACAGCGCTATCAGGGCACTGGATACACTCAGCTTTTTCGAGGACGACGAGGAATAAAAAAAGAACGGTATGTCTTTTCGGGGCATACCGTTCATGTATTATAAAAGGATCATTTTACTGTTATCTCTGCCACCGAGCACGCGGGAAGCGTGAAGGTGAGCGTGTCGCCGTCAAGGGCTGCGCTGTGGGGAGCTATCTTTACGGTGTCGGGAGTGTCAAAATCATTGAAAGCACGCAGATTGTTCGCAAGGATGCGTGCGCTGACTTCCCTGCCCTCAAAGCCCGCAAGCTTGCAGCTGACTTCGATATCTTCCTCTATCGAGCAGTTGGCAGTGGTAAGCGTGAGTACACCGTCCTTGACAGAAGCGGAGCTTGTGAGCACAGGTGTGTTCTTGTCCTGAGCCATATTGAAGTTCTCGCTGTGACAGTAAACACATTCGCCCTCCTGATGGTTTTTGAAAAGGTCAAAAACATGATAGGTCGGTGTTTTTATCATACGCCTGCCCTCGGTGAGGATGAGCGCCTGAAGCACATTGACAGCCTGAGCAAGGTTAGCCATTTTAACACGCTTGGAATGACGGTTGAAGATGTTGAGAGATATAGCTGCAACGATAGCATCACGCATAGTGTTCTGCTGGTAAAGGAAGGCAGGGTTTGTCCCCTCCTCGACATCATACCATGTGCCCCATTCGTCAACGATAAGGCCTATCTTACACTCGGGGTCATAGCGGTCCATTATGCCGCTGTGGGTGCTGATGAGCTTGTCCGTGTAATTTGTAATGTTGAGCAGCTCATAGTAATCCTCGTCGGAAAACTCGCAGGCTGTGCCCTTGTTGTTCCAGTCGGGCACCGAGTAGAAATGCATCGACAGGCCGCTTGCACAGCCGGTGCCGTAATTTACGAGCTTTCTCATCATAACGTCTGTCCAGTTGAAATCATTGCCGCTGGGACCGCAGGCTATCTTGTAAAGGTGGTTGTCGCCGTGGTCTCTGCAAAAGGTGGAATACTGCTTGTAAACATCGGCATAGTATTCGGGCGTCATATTTCCTCCGCAGCCCCAGTTCTCGTTTCCGATCCCGAGATACTTTAAATGCCAGGGCTCTTCACGGCCGTTTCTGCGCCTTTCGTCTGCCATCGGGGATACGGCAGGCGAGGTTACATATTCTATCCACTCAACAAGCTCTCTGACAGTTCCCGAACCGACATTCGCAGCAAGATACGGCTCGCAGCCGACCAGCTCGCACAGCTCGAAAAACTCGTGTGTGCCAAAGCTGTTGTCCTCGGTCACGCCGCCCCAGCTAAGGTTTATCAGCTTCTTGCGATCTTGCTTTTTTCCTATGCCGTCCTTCCAGTGATACTCATCCGCAAAGCAGCCGCCCGGCCAACGCAGAACAGGCATCCTGATGTTTTGAAACGCTTCGATAACGTCCTTTCTGATGCCGTGGATGTTTTCGATATCGCTGTCCTCACCGACATAGATACCGCCGTAGATGCACCTTCCGAGGTGTTCGGAAAAGTGTCCGTATATCTCTCTGTTGATGTGTCCGAGCTTGTCATTTGCGTTTATGAGCATTTGTATTTTTTTCATAGAACAAGACCTCACTTTCTTTAGTCAAAGCATAGCATATTGACAAATGTTTTGCAATGCTTTATAATACTTTTATAGTTACTTATCCTATGATGAATGAGGTGCGTTTATGTTCAGGCTGCACGCTATGGGACTTAACACCTGCCACTCGGGTGACTTTATCATCGACAGGCCCGAGGGCTCGGGGGACTGTCTGCTTATAATCTTCAAGACGGACGCTTTTCTGACGCTGGGGGGCGAGAGGATAACCGTGCCGGCTGACAGCGCCGTTATCTTTGACACGCACTCCCCACAGCTTTACGGCTCGGTGTGTGACAGCTATGAGAACCACTATCTCCACTTCGGGATCGAAGGCGACGAGGATACGGCGAAGATAGCTTTTGACAGGCTGCTGCTTCCTGACAATATCATTCAGAGCGAGGAGCTGCTGAGGCTGCTGAGCCGTGAGAACGTTTCAGTATCGCAGAACAGGGATGAATATATCTCGATGCTCATAAAAATGGTGCTGCTGAAGCTTTCGGAAGTGACAAGCGGCGCAAGAACAAGGTTTTCGGATGTGAGAGCGTCGGAGCTGCAGGCGCTGAGAGCCGAGATCTATGCTTCTCCTGCGGCGTTTCGTTCGGTGGATGAGATGGCTGCAAGGATGAATGTTTCGCCCTCGCATTTTCAGCAGATATACAAAAAAGAGTTTGGACAAAGCTGCTATGATGACCTGCTGAGCGCAAGGATAACCACAGCACAGTTTTATCTTGGCGGGACTGACCTGCCTGTTTATGAGATAGCGCACCTGTGCGGATATGAAAACACTACCTGTTTTCTTCACAGGTTCAAGCAAAGAACAGGGCTGACACCCTCACAGTACAGGGCTCGGGTGTGTAATATGTGATGCAGATACGTGTCACTCTGTGACACTCCCTGCGTATCGGGCAATTATATCACAACGCTGCGCTTATGTGATATAATATCAAATATCAAATGAAAAAGCAAGGTGCATAGGCCTTGCTTTTTTCGATGTGTTCACTTTATGCCTGCGGGAGAGATGAAGGCGATCGGGTCTATCCATTCGCCGTTTTTCTTTAATGCAAAATGCAGGTGCGAAAGCTCGGCTGCTTCACAGGCTGCTGTGTCACCGACAGAACCTATGGTCTGGCCAGCACTTACCTCGTCGCCCTCCTGAACCGTCATTTCGGGTGAAAGATTGTAATAATGGCCGATGACTCCGCTGCCATGGTCGATAAGGATGCAGTTTCCCCAAAGGGCATCCTCTCTTATCTCTGTGACACGGCCCTTGTTCATTGAACGGACAAGTGTGCCCTTTTCCGCCTTTATATCAACTCCGTCGTGAGTCTTCCAGACGCCGAGAGTTTCGCTCTTTACAAGCTCGCCGGCCGAGAAGGGGTTCAGGATCTCGCCGTTTACCGGCATAACGTTCGGGGCTGTCTTTACATCCATAGATGCGGCAGAGGATGTGTCATCGGGGGCGGGAGCTTCGTTTTTCGAGTCAGCTTCGCTTTCATCTCTGAGGACGCCCTCCAGCTTCTGGTCTATCTCTGTGTAGCTGACATCGGGAAAGGAAACATCGAGCTTTTTGTTTATCTCCTTTGCCGACTGGTCATAGGCCGCCAGACCTGCACCTCCGACAGCTGCCGCACAGGCTGCCAGAGTGATATAAAGGCCTTTTCCTGTTAATAGTCTCCTGCCATTGCCTTTTGATATTGTTTTTTTCATTCCGATCGCCTTTCTTTTTCTTATTTGCGGCGTTTTTTGCAAGCCAAACGCCCGGGCTTCACTGTTAGGGTTGACAGTTTTTGTGAGTTTATGCAAATATGACCTGTGAGTTTTGCAATTTTTGATGAAATTATGAATATTTATCAGAATATCATTGACAATGTGATGAGAATGTGATATTATATTTTCATATAGGAATAAGACTATATACTTTATCTGAAACGGAGGAAAATACTATGAAGATCACAAGAATAATGACAGCTTCTGCTGTTGCACTGACACTGGCTTTCGGAACTGCTGTCTCTGCAAGCGCTGCGACCTTCGACAAGGATTCTCCCGAGATCGCAGACGGCGTTGTTCTCGTTGCTCCCGGAGATGTTATCAAAACAGACGGCACAAATCAGGAGCTGAGATTTGACAGTGACACCTATATAGCTTATTATCAATCTGTTTATGATGATGAGCCTGATGATCCATGGACAAAGGATGCAGGAGGAACCTGGGAAGCTGTACTGTCCTTCTATATCGATGAAGACGGTGCATTCCGCTGCGTAGATGCATGGAACGGCGACGGCGCTATCTTTGAGCCAAGCGAAGGCAACCTGTTCAAAGTAAGATATGTTGCAGAAGATGAACATTGGCACATCGACCAGACCCAGGACTGGAGAACAGACCTTAACGACTGCGACGTTCAGGTAAACCCCGACGAGCAGACCGTTACTGTTGTTTTCGACGGCGAGGAGATCCCCGCAGAGAATAACTACACAGTTGAGTTCGTCAGCAATGACGGCGGCAGCTATAACAGCTCCGAGTTCCCCACTGAGTACGGTGAATACGGCGTAGTAGTTACTGCTGTTGTCGGCAGCTATCAGGTCATCGGCGTTAATGACAACGCTACATTCACTCTCGGTGCTCCGGAAGAGAGCGAGAGTGAGAGTGAGTCCGAGAGCGAGAGCGAGAGCACTTCTGAGAGTGAGAGCACTTCCGAGAGCGAGGCTGAGAGCCAGGCAGACGAATCTTCCGAGGCCGAGAGCACCGCTGATACAAGCTCAAAGGCTGATTCCAGCTCGAAGGCTGACTCCAGCTCCAAGGCTACAAGCGATTCTTCCACAAAGAACCCCGGTACGGGTGCTGCTGCCGCTATGGGCATCGTTGCTATCGCTGCAGCAGGCGTTGCTGTGAGCAAGAAGAGAAGCAAGTAATATCATATTCTGATATAAAGAAAACACCTTAGCTTTGAACTGACCCCAAAAAGTTAGA
>DFEO01000013.1:4149-4397 GCA_002368715.1 Ruminococcus sp. UBA3800 | reverse complement strand
GTCCTCGGTGAAGTAGTTAAGGAACTGCTTTGGTGCGCTGGGGAGACCAAGCTCCTGCGGAACACCCGAGAACTCCTTCCACGCCTGAAGTATCTCATCCTTGGTGGGCTTCTTCTCAAAGGATACGAACACTGCTGCCGTGTGGCCGTCGGATACGGGCACTCTCAGGCACTGTGCAGTGATGCTGGGCTCGGTAGCGTCAACTATCCTGTCGCCCTCGATATGGCCCCATATCTTCATAGGCTCCT
>DFEO01000013.1:0-4073 GCA_002368715.1 Ruminococcus sp. UBA3800 | reverse complement strand
ACTTCTCTTCTTCGCCGCCGATATATGGGATAACGTTGTCAAGTATCTCGGGCCAGCTCTCAAAGGTCTTTCCTGCGCCCGAAATAGCCTGATAGGTGCAGGCAAGTGCCTTTGTCACCTTGAACTTGTCATGTAAAGGTGCAAGAGCGGGAACATAGCTCTGGAGCGAGCAGTTCGACTTGACAGCTATAAAGCCTCTCTTTGTTCCGAGCCTCTTTCTCTGGGATGCTATGATCTCGATGTGCTCGGGGTTGATCTCGGGGATGACCATAGGTACATCGTCCGTGTGTCTGTGTGCCGAGTTGTTTGAAACGACAGGACACTCAGCCTTTGCATAGGTCTCCTCGAGCGCCTTGATCTCTTCCTTCTTCATATCAACTGCGCAGAAAACAAAATCTACCATAGAAGATATCTTCTCCACATCTGCCGCTGCGTCCATAACGGTCAGCTCACCGATCGCCTCGGGCAGGGGCTCCGAAAGCTTCCACTTGCCTGCAACTGCGTCCTTGAGCTTCTTTCCTGCGGAACGGGGCGAAGCTGCCACGCAAACCACATTGAACCACGGGTGCTTATCAAGGAGCAGAGAAAACCTCTGACCTACCATTCCCGTTGCTCCGATGATACCTACATTGTACTGTTTCATTTTTGATACTCCCTTTCTCTGCGTTGTCAAAATCACTAAACACGGATAGGCAAATAAATGATTTTTGAGCAAAGTTAATAAAAAATAAAAAAACCGGTTGAAAACCGGCGCATCATACAATATAATAAGAATGTTGACATAGATATGTCGATAGCACTCCATCATAAGTAATGATGACAACCGATAATCTGTTAAACTATCAGTCAGCAAAGGCATCTCCCGAATGCCCAGCTTCGGCAGCCTCGCCTTTCACCTTTTCCACAAGCCCGGGAGGCTTTGCCAAACGGCGGAAAAAGGATACTGATCTTAGCTGCGCCTCTATCCTACTGACAACTATAACAGATATTGTCCCATATGTCAATAGATAGACACAGTTTTTTATCAATTTTTTGTAAAACTAGCCTGCTTTTACGCTGTGCCGATACAGCTGTTTGTGCAGGAAAGACAACGGAGATATATAATGCTTGATATCAACAATATGAAAAAGTCTGATTTCTGGTATGACCTGCCTCAGGAGCTCATCGCTCAGACCCCTGCGGAGCCGAGAAACTCCTCACGGCTGCTGAAGGTGGACAGGCGTACCGGCGAGATCAGCCATGACCGCTTTTATAACCTATGCAATTACCTTCGCAAGGGTGACCTGCTGGTGCTCAACGACTCCAGGGTGCTGCCTGCGAGGATATACGGCGAGCGTGAGGACACGGGCTCGTTCATCGAATTTCTGCTCGTGGAGCAAAGGGGAAACCTCGAATGGGAGATTCTGTGCCGCCCCGGAAAAAAAGCAAAGCCCGGAACACGGTTCTCTTTCGGAGGAGGGCTGCTGAAAGCCGTTATAACCGATGTTCTGGAGGACGGCAACCGCATTGCGAGATTTGAATGCGGGGAAAACTTTTTTGCGGTGCTGGATGAGATAGGACAGATGCCTCTGCCGCCCTACATAACCGAAAAGCTAAAGGACAAGGAGCGCTATCAGACCGTTTATTCGAGAGAGCTCGGCTCTTCCGCTGCTCCTACCGCAGGGCTGCATTTTACAAAAGAGCAGCTTGCCGATCTTGAAGCTATGGGTGTGAACATCGCCTATGTGACGCTCCATGTGGGGCTGGGGACGTTCAGACCAGTCAAGGAGGAATATGTGCTCGACCACAAGATGCACAGAGAGCACTATGAGCTGAGCGAGAAGACCGCTCGTCTTATAAACGACACCAAGAAAAACGGCGGAAGGGTCATCGCTGTGGGAACGACATCCTGCCGCACGCTCGAGAGCATTGCGGCCGACAACGACGGCAAGATAAAAGCCTGCGACGGCTTTACCGAGATATTTATCTACCCGGGCTTTGAATTCAAGGTGCTTGACGGGCTGATAACGAATTTTCACCTGCCCGAGAGCACGCTGATAATGCTGGTGTCGGCATTTCTGGGATATGACAACACGATGAATGCCTATAAAGAGGCGGTAAAGGAAAAATACAGGTTTTTCAGCTTCGGAGATGCAATGCTGATAATCTGACGGTTTATGAAAAGCACCGGGACGATCCCCGGACATATAAGGAGGTTATTTTATGGACAAGATCAGACAATTTATTTCAAGGATCAGCTACGATATGAGCGGATTTTTCTCCGACCTTACCCTCTCGGACCTTGAAAAGAAGATAAGCCTTGGGGTGGCAGGCTTTTTCGCTTTCTGCCTTCTGGTGTGGCTCATTTGCTTTATGTTCTTTTTCGAGACGCTCCAGACGGTTTTCGGCATCCTCACGATAGTGGGACTGGTGGCTGTTGTGGGCTGGTGTGTCGGGCTTCTTGTCTATAAGAAAAAGAAGTGGTAAAAACTGCCTTGCTGACAGCAGGATAATATCAGACTGATAAAAGAGCGGACAGCAGACCGTGACGGCATTGCAAAAAAATGCCGATGCGCTCTGCCGGTCACTCTTTTGCGCTTTTTTGCGCATTTGCGCACTTTCGGGCGTGTTTTGCCAAATTATTTTTAAACGTTTTCTATATAGAATGTGAATGAACTATTAACTTTGATTTTTATTTAACATACTAACAAAAAAGTCAGTATTTTTCTTAATAATGTAATCAAAAAAACTTGTGTTTGAAAGAGATTTGTTGTATAATGTTTATATGACTGGCTAGCTCTGTGCGGCAGTATGTCACACGGGCTTTTTTATGCAGCGTCAACCAACAGCGGAGAATCCGCAAATACATTAAGGAGGTTGTTTTATGTCAGAACAGAACCTGAACCAATTCAGGGGCACCAAGGCTCAGGAAGAACAGCTTCAGGAAGTTATCGCAAAGCACCGCGGTCAGCCCGGCGGACTTATGCCTACACTTCAGGAAGCACAGGGTATCTATGGTTATCTTCCGGTCGAAGTGCAGACCATGATCGCTGACGGTCTGGGTGTTTCCCTTTCCGAAGTCTTCGGCGTCGCAACATTCTATTCTCAGTTTTCACTTACGCCAAAGGGCAAACACGTTTGCAGTGTCTGTCTTGGAACCGCTTGCTATGTCAAGGGTTCGGACAAGGTGCTTGAGGCTCTCGAGCAGAAGCTCGGCATCAAGGCAGGCGAATGTACTCCCGACGGAGAGTTTTCTATCGAGTCGTGCCGCTGTGTAGGTGCGTGCGGACTTGCGCCCGTAATGACTATCGGCGAGGAAGTTTACGGAAAGCTTACTCCCGATCAGGTAGGAAAGATCATTGATTCCTATATGGATAAGGGAGGAGAGTAAAGCATGACATTTGAAGAGCTTACCAGAATAAGAAAAGAAAAATCCGACCTTATCAAGGTCAGAAAGCTCGTGGCTATGGAGGCTGAAAAGCTTGCACAGAACACAGCTTACCGCAAGCAGGTGCTTGTTTGCGGCGGTACGGGATGTACCTCTTCGGGAAGCAAGAAGATCATTGAAGCTCTCGAAAACGAACTCAAGGCCCAGGGTCTTGACAAGGAGGTCCTTGTTGTAAGAACAGGATGCTTCGGTCTCTGCTCGCTCGGTCCTATCGTTATCGTTTACCCCGAGGGCACTTTCTATGCTCAGGCTACTCCCGAGGGCATTGTAAGGATAGTTGACGAGCACCTCAAGAAGGGCGAGGTCTGCAAGGATCTGCTTTACAAGGAGACTGTTCACGAGGACGGCTCGATCATTTCTCTGAGCGAGACAAACTTCTATAAGAAGCAGTTGAGGATCGCTCTCAGAAACTGCGGTGTTATCGACCCTGAGAACATCGAGGAGTATATCGGAACAAGAGGCTATGAGGCTCTTTATAAGGTTCTTGACAGCATGACCCCAGACGAGGTGGTCAAGGAAGTGCTTGACTCCGGTCTGAGAGGAAGAGGAGGCGCAGGCTTCCCGACAGGAAGAAAGTGGATGTTCACTAAGGATGCTCCCGGCGATGTAAAGTATGTTGCTTGTAACGCCGACGAGGGCGACCCCG
>DFEO01000118.1 GCA_002368715.1 Ruminococcus sp. UBA3800 | reverse complement strand
CCAAGGAGCCGCATATAGTTGACCTGGCCAACTTCCTTAACTCTATGGGAGCTGATATCAGGGGTGCGGGAACGGATGTTATTAAGATAAGAGGTGTCGAGTATCTTCACGGTGTTACCTATGCAACGATCCCGGATCAGATAGAGGCAGGCACTTATATGGTCGCTGCTGCCGCTACCAAGGGCGATGTTGTAGTTGCTAACGTTATACCGAAGCATCTTGAGTCTATAACCGCAAAGCTCAGAAAATGCGGAGTTAATGTTGTAGAGAATGACGAGAGCGTTCACGTCTGGGTCGACGGTCCTATAATGAAGACCTCTATCAAGACTATGCCGCATCCCGGATTCCCTACCGATATGCAGCCTCAGTTCTCGACTTTCCTGACGACTGCTGACGGTACAAGCATAGTGACTGATGATATTTTCGATAACAGATTCAGATATGTAGCAGAGCTCAGGAGAATGGGCGCAGACATATCCGTAGACGGTAAGGTCGCTGTTATCCAGGGCGTTGAGGAACTCAAGGGTGCTCCCGTTTCCGCAACTGACCTCAGAGCCGGCGCTGCACTTGTTATCGCAGGTCTCGCAGCTAAAGGCGTTACAGAGATCGATAATATCCATTACATCGAGAGAGGCTATGAAAAGATAGATGAAAAGCTCAGAGGACTCGGAGCTGACATCAAGAGAGTCCATATCCCCGAAGCTTCGTCTATCAAGATGAGCGGCTGATAAGAGCGGACTTAATTAAGAACGGCGCAAACAAAAGAATATATGATTTAAAAAGCCTGCCCCATAAATTGAGGCAGGCTTTTTTGTCTGTACCGATACCCGGGAATTCTTCATTTTCCGAATTCGTACGGTGTTATCTGATATACAAAGTAGTTGAGCCAGTTTGAAAAAAGAAGCGATGACGCTGACAGCCAGCGGCTGACAGGTGTGTTTTCAGGGTCGTCATCAGGAAAATAGTTTTCCGGTATCTTCGGTTCAAGACCACGCTCCTTGTCACGTTCATACTCATACGCAAGACGCTCTATATCGTACTCCGGATGCCCGTCAACAAATATGTTGCTGCCGCCGTCCGAGATGATGTATGCACCTGCCCTGTCGGAAGAGGCGATCACTTCAAGACCATCCGCTTTTTCAAGAGCCTCTGCATCAAGGCAGGAATTAGTGGAGTGGGGTGCGTAGAAATATTTATCAAAACCTCTTACAAGCTCATTGTTGCGGCTTTTTACCTCGTGCTCGAAAACGCCGGAGAGCTTATGGTCAAGGTCCTTCTTTGTGATACCGTAGTGATAATATATCCCTGCCTGAGCTGCCCAGCTCAGATAAAGCGTGGATGTTACATGGAGCCTTGCCCACTCCAGGATAGAGGTGAACTCGCCCCAGTAATCAACATCCTCGAAGTCCAGCTTTTCAACGGGAGCACCCGTGATTATCAGACCGTCATAATATTTTTTTTCGATCTCGTAAAACGGGCGGTAGTTTTTCAGAAGATATGACGCCGGAGTGTTTTTATACTTGTGCGTGACAAGCCTTATGAAAGTCACCTCGATCTGAAGCGGCGAGTTTGACAGCAGCCTGAGAAGCTGCTGCTCGGTCTCTTCCTTGTCGGGAATCAGATTGAGCACGGCTATATTCAGCTCCCTGATATCCTGATGTATCGCTCTCTCGTTTGTCATTGCGAATATGTTTTCCTTTTGCAGCCTTTCAACTGCGGAAATGCTTTCTTTTACTCTGATCGGCATTTTGTTCCCTCCTTATAAAACTGCTGCCAGTTTACCTTTCATAGCTTTTTGATATAATTATGCACCGATTTTTCCGAGCGGACGAACAGACACCGCCCGAAAAGACCCAGTGCCCGAACCTGTCATAACAGCCTGTCGGCAATAAATTTGTCAAGCACAGCATCTATGACGCCGCTCACCTCAAACACCCTTACTCCTCTCTCGATAAGATAGGCTGCTGCTCCCTCTCCTATCTTCTGTACCAGAACAGCATCACAATCGGAGAGAAGCTCTATTATCTTATCAAAGCGGGTAGTATCGTGGCCCAGAGCCTGCTGGCAAACAGCCACAGCATCACGGATCTCTGCAAAGGTGTGACCGCTGTCCGAAAGCTCGTAAATATGAAAAAACTTGGCGTGGCCGAAATGCTCGTTTACTGTAAAGCCGTCACTTGTGGCGATCGCTATCTTAGACATTGTATCATTCCTTTCAAAAACAACTCCTGCCTTTGACAGGAGCTGTTTGCTGTTTACTTATATGTCGCAAGCGCCGTGTTGTAGATATCCTCTATAACACGGAGGCCGCCTGTATAGCCAACATAGTTTGTGGTAAGAACTATGCGGTAGGGTGTAGGACAAGCGATAGAGAGGAAGTCTGCGTCTATCTCCGCAGCCAGCTCCTTGTCCCAGCCGCTTCCGAGGATCAGACCTCTGCCCTTGTGGTCAAGGCCTCTGATGATGTCCTGCATAGCTCCTGCGTCAGGGTCGAAATAAACAGGTATCTCTCTCTTGTCCGATGCCGACTTTATATCAGCCTCGATCTGCTCCTGATATTTCTTCGGAACGTTGTCAACTACGAACTGCTCCTTTGGCACAACACCTGTCTCATGGAGCAGGAATCTTGTAAGGCCTGTCACATATCCTGCATCGTGAAGGATATGGACGTAGTTGGGAAGTCCGTAACGGAATTCGAGAAGGAACGTTGCAAGGTTGTCGATCTCTTCGTAATAAGCCTTCTGCTCTTCCTCGATAAAGCTGCGTGCCTTTTTCTCGTCTATTTGTGCGCCCTGTTCCAGTGCAAAATCAAGCACACCGTTAAGAAAACGTGTCGTCTCATTCGCACCGATAGGCAGATAGCCGAACTTGTAGAAAGGCTGACCGTATCTTCTTTCGAGGTTCTTAACTATCGGCTCGCCGTACCAGGGCGATACGAATACATTGAAGTTTGCCTTCGGTATAGTCTGCCACTCCTTGACGCCGCCTGAATGAGGTCCGAAAAGGATGTTTACTTTTAATCCGAGTCCCTCGAGGAGTCTCTTGTATTCTTTCAGGTTGCCCTTCCAGAACTGATCCTGATAAGGAATTGACGCTATTACGTTTACGAGGTTTTTCTCGCTTCTCGACGGATTGTCGTCCTCAAAGCGGCTTACATACTGGTCGATTATCGCATTTACCACAGCTGAATGTGAAACATAATTATTGGACTTGAAGCCCGATGTCTCTACATGGACTATCGGTCTGTCCTCTTCAAACAGGAATTCTTCAACAACGCTTGCAACGTCATCTCCGACAATGCCTGCGGTACAGCCTGTAACAACGACCTGAAGGTCGGTGTCGAGTACCTTGTAGGTGTTCTTTATCAGTGTGCGCAGCCTGTCAGTGCCGCCAAAAACCACCTCACGCTCGCTGAAATTCGTACAGGGCGCTGTTTCTCCGCCGGCATAGCCTGCCGAGCGCTCGAAGAAGCCCTTTATCATAACTCCGCATCCGGGTCCCGAATGAAGTATCGGAACGGCACGGGGTATAGCGACCACTGTCTGAAGCGCTCCTATCGCACAGGTGTAACGCTCCTGTTCTATTAGTCCTGCCATTATCTATTTCTCCTTTACTTTCCCAAGAATGTATAGGGCTCCTGCTCGAGCCACCACTGAGTGTAGGGATTTACCGAGTGCTTCGCAAGGTTCTTGACAAATTCATCGTTCTCGATAGTTTCGAGTATCCTCTCGCCGTAAGCAACAAGGCCCTCATAGCCCATACCGAAATGCTCGTCACCGACAAGCAGCGAGGGTATGCCCAGCTTTGCGCCCCAAAGGGTCATTCCGCCGTGACGTGCAAGAAGAATGTCGGGCTTGATGCGGTTAAGGACATTTACAAGCTCGAACTCCTGCTTGTTGCAGACATTGTAATTAGGCACATCACCGTAGTCCTCGACTGTATGTTTAAGGGTATCCGCACGCTCATCCTCGTTGTCATACTCGGGGTCGTGATGGAAGATCGCAGCTCCCTGGGGCTCCATTCCGAGCTCCTTTAAAAGAGCCAGCAGAGAATGGCCGTGAGAAGCACCTGCGGTCACATACGCAGTCTTGCCCTTGAGCTTTTCACGAAGTGCTTCGATCTTAGGCAGGTATTCCTCTTTCTTGCGCTTTAAAAACTCCTCGACTTGCTTCTCTTTGCCGAGATGCTGTCCCAGCTCCCTGAACCAGCGGTCTGTCTGGGCGATACCGTAAGGAGGCGAGTTTCTTATCTCGGGAACTCCGAAATTCTGCTCGAGCGCTGCGCCAAGATAGCTTCCCAGCGTCGAGCAGGCCTGGACTGTCAGTGCAGCCTCGCTCGAATAGCTGAGCGTATCCACGGTAGAGAATGGAGTGATATAGTTTGGCTCATAGCCGAACTCTCCGAACCACTCCCTGAATATATCGCTGCCCCAGAAGTTGATAACGTTTATAATGTTTCTCTTCTGTCTTGCGGGCTTGA
>DFEO01000066.1 GCA_002368715.1 Ruminococcus sp. UBA3800 | reverse complement strand
TATCTGCTCATGGTTATTACCTCCGTTGTTATGCGGTGATAGTTCTCAACAGCTCTCACCACGGTTCTCATTTAACGTATAATAACAGGAGTACGCCAAAATGATTTGGTCTTTCGTTGGTCTTTATCTGGTCTTTAAAGTTACAAAATCGCAGGAAACAAAAGATAAAGAAAAGCGAAGTTAAAACATTGAAAGCACCGTAAAACAGGCATTTTCGCAAACAATAGAATAAATTACAAGTGCCGATGCGCCTTACTCGAAGAGATAATCAGATCTATCTCAACCCGCCGTATTTCGGTATTTTCGAGAATATCTTACAAAGTTGTTCAACAGATTGTTCAACTAAATACTTTGAAAGTAAACCTCTTTGTCGGGAAACCGACAGAGAGGTTTTTTGCGTCAGGTCAGTTCAATGAAAATGCACCGAAGATCACGGCGATAGTTATCGTTCTGCTCATAGATAAAGCTCTTTTGAAACCACGGTAAAAAACGGGGGCTTTCGGGCCACAAAAAGACCGCCCACTCGGGGCGGTCTTTGCAGTCAGATCAAACAGAGCCTTAATCATCGAACGTCATTACCGTCTTTTCAGACCCGTTCCTATCATAGGTGCGCTTTTATCGGATCCGCTGATCCACGCCCTGCTTTCAAAAGCTTTTTTGCTGTATGTTTATGTGTTTGGTTTCAGGAAAGAGCCTCGACAGACTGTATCTGACCGTCTACGAGCCTTACGAGCTTTGTGCCGTATTTTGCTGCGGACTCGGAGTGTGTGACCTGAACTATCGTCTTGTTGTATTTCCGGTTTATCTCACGGAAAAGCTCCATAATGTTAGTTCCGGTCTTGGTGTCAAGGTTTCCGATCGGCTCGTCAAGGAACAGTATCTTCGGGTCGAACACAAGCGACCTTGCTATCGCCACTCTCTGCTGCTGGCCGCCCGAGAGCTCTCTGGGGGTCAGCTTCCTCTTGTCCTCCATCCCGATTATTTTCAGGCACTCGTCCAGCTTATCTATATATTCCGAGCGCTTTTTTCCGGCTATCATCAGCGGCAGTGCTATGTTGTCCTCGACATTCAGGTTGGGCACTAGATTATAAAACTGGAACACAAAGCCCACTTCCTCGTTTCTCATCCTGCACAGAGCCTTGTCTTTCAATGTGCTAAGATCGGTGCCGTTTATCTTCACAGTTCCCGATGTCGGCATATCAAGTCCGCCGAGCAGATAAAGAAGCGTTGACTTTCCGCCGCCTGACGGGCCCATTATCGAGATAAACTCTCCCTCCTCTACCTCAAGGTTTATGTCCTTTAAAACGTGTGCCTCTTCGTTTCCGTTTTTAAATTTTCTGTTCACGTTCGTAACTTCTATTGCATTCATTATTTTCTTCCTCCGATCTGTTTATTCATACTTCAGTTCTTCAACGACCCTCAGTCTGCCTATCTTCTTCATAGAGCCTGCCGAGGCAAGGAAGATAACAAAGGCAACGACCACAAGGTAAACAGGATATGCTTTCCAGTCAAAGAAGATGTCCATCTTCATATCCACTCCTGCAAGCAGCTTCTGCGAAAGGATGCACAGCAGCATCGTATAGGGGATGGATGCGACAGCGCTCCAGACAACACCGGTTATGCTCTCGCAAAGGATCATCCTGCGGCGCATGGAAGCGTTCATTCCCACCGAAGCCATAACGGCAAATTCCTTTCTGCGCTGAGCAAAGCTTATGGATATATTATTGAAGATACCGATAGATGCGATCACGAGCGCTAGATATGTGAATACCGAAAGAATGTCGATTATCATCTGATTGCTTTCAACGTTTTCATCCACCATTTCCTGTTTTGATATGTATGTGGATCCGTAAACGCCTATCGCCTTTTTAAGATCCTTCTCGACCTGCTTTTTATCTGCACCCTTTTCAAGATAGACGTTTATCGTGTCGGACTCCTTTACCTTGAAAACGTCTCTGGCCTTGTCGATATTAAGAAGGAGAGTTCTGCCGCTGTTGAGCATCTTTCCGTCGTACTCGCCTATGATCTTAAACTTCTCCTTTACGCCCTCGATCTCGAGTTTGACGGTGTCACCGACCTTTTTGCCGACATCCTTCAAAACTGCGGTGGATACCATTATCACATTGTCATCCGATGCTTCAAACTTTTTGAAGTAGTCGCCTGTTTTGCCCTCTCTCAGCCTGAGATAGGGAGCAAAGTCCGCTAACTGCACAGGGTCGCCTGACATAACAACGGCGCCCTTATCATTGACTGTGCTCCAGAGATTTGACATAGGCGCTGTTCTTTCGCTGTCTATGCCCTCGATCTTTGAAACAGCATCAACTATCATCTGAGTGGAAGTAACATCAGTGGAGCTTGGTATGGGGTTTGTGAGCATATAGTCAAACTCCAGCTCGTCATATGCGTGTACCACATAGTCGGTCATACTTGTGCCGATAGAGGCTATGAGCATAACTGACGAAAGTGTGAGCACCAGAAGTGTTATGTTTCCTCTCAGAAGCTTTGAAGTCTTTATGGCATTGAGCGAGAGGAAGATGGTGGTGTGACCCCTGAAAAGCGATGCGATCTTTCCCGATACGAGCTTTATGAACTTTCTCGACATCATCAGCATACCGATCATCGCCATAGCAAGGAACAGACCGCTCATCGAGTCAACAGCCTCGCCGTCAGCCAGCGCTCCGACAATAGCGATAACAAGAAGCAGACAACCTATGACAAAGCGAACAGCACCCTTCTTGTGCTGAGTCTCCAGCCTGCCGAGGATAACATCCTTGGGCTGGAGCTTTCTTATGCTCCTGACAGGTATCAGCGCAGACACCAGCGACAGGATGCAGGCAAAAAGCACACCGATAAGTATATGCGTGCCGTTTATCCTCAGCGGCATATAGATGCCGTATTCGGCAAGCGGTGAGATCATCCTTGTGAGCAGAGCAAGCCCTCCGAGCCCAAGGCCCGTTCCGAACAGTGACCCCAGAACGCCGTAAAGAAGCGCTTCGATAAGCAGGATGTGCTCTATCTTTTTCTTTGTGGCACCCTGACTCATAAATGTTCCGATAACAGTCATACGCTCGGTGATGATAAGCTTGAATGCGCCGTAGATTATGATGATACATACAACGCACACGATAGAGAGCATCGTGTAAAGTCCGAGAGTTATCGACTCCGAACCATCCTTGCTGTCGTTCACAAGAGCCACAGCTGCGACCTTGTCATTATCATTGTTAAAATCCTTTATTATCCCTTCGATAGCATCGTAGCTCTTGTCGTCAGAGTCTACCTTGGCGGTCATCTTGTTATACTTCCCGCCTGCTCCGAGCAGCTCATTCAGATAAGAATAAGGCACAACGATATTAAAGCTCTTGTTCTTGTCGCCATAGAAAAGGCCGTTGTTTACGGCTATGCCAGTTATTTCAAGATCGACCTTCTCGCCGCTGACCGCAACAGTGATCTTGTCACCGATGCCGAGATCACGCTCGTCAGCTATCCTGTCCGAGATAACACAGACCTTTTCGTTTTTGTCCTCCATGCTGCCCTTGACCATATCCTTGTCATAGCCCTTCAAACCGTTCAGGCTGACATAGATGATCTCGTCATCCTCAAGAACACCCGTGACAGCGATCCTGCCCTCAAGGTCCGAAACATTTCCCTTCACATCGTTCTCATCGAAGAACTGTTCCTCGGTGATAGAGTAAATAGCTATGTCCTGACCTTCAGCCGCTATCCTTTCGGGCTGGGTAAAGCTGTCAAGCAGCACGTCAACGAGCCCCATGCTCATTATCAGCAGTGCCGTACAGCACATGATCGAAAAGATGAGCAGAAAAAGTCTTCCCTTCTTTTCGAGCATATTCTTTGAAATGTACTTTAAGAAAACTCCCAAATCATTTCGCTCCTTCCTTTTCAAACGTTATCTTTGTTTATGTGACTATAATATCACATAAATTCTTAACAAGTCCTTAATTCCGGTCAAGAAGTTAAAAATACACGTTCTGTCTGTATATTATGCAAAAGCACCTTGTCATTATAGCATATTTATCCTAAATTGTAAACAAAATATTTCATTACTAAAGCAAAATATTTAATTTATTAAATGAAAACGTTTTCGATGATGCAAATGTAATGAATAGCATACCACTGTCGATTCGAGAGCACAGGCGGATAAAAAATATCCTCACGCACGAAAGTGCGCAAGGATATTCAAAAGCGTTTTATAAAGCAGACCACTCAGGGCATCTGAGCGTTACAGCTGACCGTCAAGCTCAAATCTTCTTGGCATAAGCTCGCCCAGACTGTGGACGCCGTCCGTGAGGATTATCTTGAACCGTTCATCGCAAAACTCGCTCATTACCTGAAGGCAGGCGCCGCAGGGATAACAGGGCTTTGTCAGGCTGCCGTTTTCCCCGCCCACAACAGCAATAGCCGAAAACCCGGTACAGCCCTCGGACACAGCCTTGAATATTGCGGTGCGCTCGGCACAGACAGTGAGGGAGTAGGAGCTGTTCTCAATATTGCAGCCGGTAAAGACCTTTCCGTCCTGTGTCAGGAGTGCTGCGCCCACGCTGAAATGTGAGTATTTGTTCCAGGCCTTTTGTGCCGCCTGTGAAGCCTTATCCAGCAGCTGTTCATAGATCTTATCCATAGTCTTACCTCCGTTTTTGTCTGTTCTCACATCAAGTATACCACATTCTATTATAAAATGGAAGAGCTTGTTTGAAAAAAACAGATCCTGCATTCAGCGAATAATACTCGATGTGACACCTTATCCGCTCCAAAAAAAGCTATAACAAAGCTTCGCCCCTCCTCACGGCTGTTGTCGAGCACCTGCCTGCATTTGACAAATCGGATCGTTTGTGGTATCGTATAAGTGTACATTATAATAATATCGATGTTTGATATTTGATATTTAAGGAGTGTTATTATGAAAAAGAAAGTTTTTATAGGCTTTGCGGCGGCGCTGCTGGCTATGACGGCTTCCGGCACTGCTCTGGCAGCTTATGCAGATGAGGATATCATACTCTCAGAGGGGATGGAGCTGTCGGTCACAAACCGTGAGACGGCGAACTATTCCTACAGCTTTGATAACTGCTGGGTCGATGTGGAGGACTATTATTATCCTTACACAGGCAGTGCGGTGACACCCGTTGTCCACATCTATGACTATGAGCTGGGACAGTATCTTACCGAGGGAACGGACTATACTGTTGCTCCGGATGCTGATGCTTCACTGGGTGTCAAGACCGCTGTGATAAACGGTATCGGAAGATATGCCGGACAGAGTATGGACGCAGAATACTGTATAGACCCTGCGGATATCGAGTCCGATTCCGTCGTGACAGTTACTGACTGTGTTTACACAGGTTCGAGGGTCGTTCCGAATGTGACCGTTAAGTATAAAGGAAAGACGCTCAAGAAGGATACGGATTATACCCTCGATTTCTACTGCGACACCCAGAACATCTACGATGCGGGGACCTACTATGTGACTATAAACGGTAAGGGCAACTACAGCGGAAGCATCACGGAGTATTACAAGATAACCCCGAAGAACGCATCCTCAGCAACGGTGACCTGCCCTGCACAGACCTATGAGGGCTATGCCTGCACGCCGGACCCTGTTGTAAAGATCGGGGGCAGGACCCTCACAAGATATCAGGACTATGACGTTACCTATTCAAACAACTCAAAGCCCGGAACCGCAACAGGAAAGATAACCTTCTGCGGAAACTATTCCGGCACAAAGACCTTCACCTTCACTATCAATGTGGGCAAGCCCGTTATCACCAGTGTTCTTCAGGGCGAGAAAACCATCAAGGTCTTCTGGGACAGCGTTCCTGCTGCCTCAGGATATCAGCTCTACCGCTATGACAGCGCAAAGGGCGCTTATGTTCTGGTGGCCACCACAAAGAACCTGGCTTATGCAAACTCGGGTCTGAACTATGCTACAAAGTATCAGTTCAAGGTCAGAGCTTACTACACCTCGAACGGCACCAACAAATACGGCGCTTATTCAAATGTTAGGACCACCTACACCCGTCCGCCGCATACAACTATCAATATGGCCACAGGAGAAAAGACCTGCCTTATCACCTGGAGCAAGGTGTCGGGCATCGACGGCTATGAGGTACTAAGATATGTAAACGGCTCCTATAAGAGATACAAGCTTCTGGGCGCAGGCGAAACAAGGCTTTATATCACAGGGCTCAGCAACGACGTTGATTACAGGTATGCCGTAAGGACCTATAAAAAGGTGGGCACCGCAACCGTTTATTCCACCCTCACCGATGTGGTAGGAACACAGGACAGAAAGTCTCGCTTCAACGGTCTGATAAAGGGCTCGGCATCCAGGACCTACAAGGTTTATAACGTTACCGGAAACACGACGACGACTTCCTACAGATACATCTCCGACAGCGAGTGGGCCTTAGTCAAGAAGTTTGCCAGCACCCACTTCAAGGCCGGCATGAGCAACTATCAGAAAGCTATGGTGGCCTACGACTACATCGTCAACAACACCAACTATCAGTACGACTACTCGAAGATACAGTGGGACAGGCCTGTTTATCAGGTGTTTGTAAAGCACGAAGCGCAGTGCGACGGCTTTAACGGAGCATTCGTGGCTGTGATGAGGTATCTTGGATATGATATGAACCTTATCCAGGGAACGGTCAACCTTGCAAACGGAACTGTCGGCTCACATTTCTGGAGCACTATCAAGAGAGGCACACAGAACTATATCTTCGACACGAACATGGAGATATACTGGCCGGGAAACACCCACTATTTCTTCTGCGCCAAGTATTCCGACTACAACTCCTATCAGCGCTATATCATCAATAAAAAGTCGAGAACAAAATAAGGCATAACAAAAGCGGTACCTTACCCATGACAGGGCAAGGCACCGTTTTTTACTTGAAGCTGTATACGCCGCCGGCTCTTTATGCCTGTGAGACAAGGGCCTCTTCACGGCGGCTGTGGTTTTTAAGATAATCCGCCAGAGCGAACACATACCTGCTGTTTGAAGGCTTGAAGCCGGGAGTGAGAGCATACATCCCGAAATACTTGATCTTCTCCGAGTCCATGGCGTGTTCCCAGGTGTTCTTTACAGCAGTTCTTATGCTTCTCTCCACAGAGTTGACCGACACGCCGTGCTTTTTGGCGATATGCGGATAGATATACTTTGTCAGACCGACATTTTCGGTCTGCTCGGCAAGTATAAGGTCAACAGCATCGATAAGATACCTGTAACCCGTATAGTTCGGTGTGACGCATAGGTTTTTGAGAATATCACAAACACCTTCCACCTCTGTTGACGTCCTCACATTTATCACCCTTCCGCTTGAAAGATCCTCATTTACCATCTGTATCAGCTCTTGCCTGCTGCAGCTGTCCGTCAGTATCCTGTCGATGCATTCATCCGATATGTCTATGTCCGGGATCATTTCGGCACGGGCTACAACGATCGTGTATGTATGTCCGTAAAACCTGTTTATATGGCGCAAAAATCCCTTTCTGCATTCCATATCCGCATCAATTATCATCACACTCGGTCGGCATTCGATAAAACGGTCCAGCATTGAAAAAGGGTCGTCTTCTCCAATACAGAGCATATGTCCGTCGCTCTCGAACGCTTCATTAAGTTCCATCCTTTCACAGAATGATCGGTTTGCAATAATTCTTGTCATTTACTTTCACCCAAAAACTTCAAATTTTGTACCCAATCATTATACATCAAACGGAACATCTTTACAACACACTTTATCATATTTTTACATTTGTTTTATCATTTATCTTTAAATTGCCTCCGCACCAAGCCATTCCGTTAACATTTCGTTCATTATTATCATTCAATTATGTCCAGCCTGTGTCGAAGAGTGTCGAACGTTCGACAAAAATCGACATTTCGGCATTTTTCGCACCAGCCGTAAAAACCGTGTGCGATATCAGATCACCACACCCTCAAGGTGATCGCATTCGTGCTGGATTATCTGCGCTGTAAACCCTGTGAATGTCTCACGGCGCTTTGTAAAGCTCTCATCGAGAAACTCAACAGTTATCTCCATATATCTTGTCACCGGTCGCTCGCCCTCAAGCGACAGACAGCTCTCCTGCGTTTCATAGGGCAGCTGCTTTTTTGTTATCTTAGGATTTACCATTATCCTGTCCTTTGCTCCGTCGGTGAATATGATGATGCGCTTGCTGACGCCTATCATATTTGCTGCCATACCCACACAGCGGCTGCTGTTTGCCCTGAGAGTGTCCTTCAGGTCGTTTATTACTTCCCTGTCCCTGTTGGTCGCTTTCTCTGAAACGAGCCCGAGAAAGGCTTCGTCCCTGCATATATTTCTTATCATACTTAGTCCTCCTTGAAAAATTTCTGATGTGGATATAAAAAAAGCCCCGAGTTTGTCGGGGCTTTAACGGTCAGAACGGATTCTCGGTGGGATAAAGCATTGACGCAGGCCTGTTGAAGCCTATATCCTCCATCCCAAGATAGGTCATAAAACTGTGGAGTGCTCTGCCATAATGACCAAAGGCAACGGCACCGTGGTGAGGGTAGTTCTTCTCGATAAGAACATATCTGTAAAAACGTCCCATCTCCTTTATGGCAAAAACACCTATGGAGCCGAATGACCTTGTTGCAACGGGAAGCACCTCGCCCTGAGCGATATAACCTCTGAGCTTGGCATCGGCTGTGGACTGGATGCGGAAGAAGGTGATATCTCCCGGCTGTATATCTCCCTCGAGAGTTCCCCTCGAGATATTCGGTTCGCTGTCGGGTTCAAGATTTCTCTTCATTATCCTCTGGAACTTCATCTCGGGCTTGCACACCAGACAAGAGGGTGTGTTTCCGCAGTGGAAAGCCATAAAGGTATCCGTCTGCTTATAATCAAACTTTCCTGCGATATCTTCATTAAAGATGTTCTCCGGAACGGAGTTGTTGATATCAAGAAGCGTTACAGGCTTACCCGAGATGCAGATGCCCGCATACTCGCTGACAGCACCGTAGATATCCACCTCGCAGGAAACAGGGATGCCCCTTGACGTAAGCCTTGAATTGACATAACAGGGCACAAAGCCAAACTGTGTCTGGAAAGCAGGCCAGC
>DFEO01000050.1 GCA_002368715.1 Ruminococcus sp. UBA3800 | reverse complement strand
ACCTTGTCGGTAACTATCTGCTGCTCGCAGTCCTGACCCACAAAGCCCACAAGGCAGGCGCTCTCCGTGGCACTGAGGCTGTCTCTGCCTGCTATAATGACCTTTCCGCTGAGCGTGCCGTTCGGTATAAGCTCCCGCTTCATGCAGCGCAGAAGAGTTGACTTTCCGCTTCCGCCCTCGCCGCACAAAAGAGTGAGCCCACCCTCCGGCAGTGTGAAGCTCACATCCTCTATCGCTGCCTTTTCGCACATCGGATATTTAAAGGTCAGACCCCTGACATCGATCGCCGCCATTTCAGCTTTACCCCCATTTCTATCACCGACGGTATGACCGCCAGCAGGATGAACGAAGCTATCCCCGCAAGTCCCGCCGCATCGGCAGGAGAAAGCACCGTTTCGGGATAGAATGTTATCTTTAAGCTGCCAAGCGCCGTACCGGCAACGCACAGCGCCGAAAGAACGACAGACAGCGCCGTTAAAACAGCATCATCAAAGCGATATTTTTTTACGCTGAAATTTGTGCGCTTTGTGCTGCCGCAGCCCCTTGCCGCCATGCTGTCGGCGGTGGCTATGCCGTTTTCAAGCGCCCAGCCTATCACCGAGGAGAACGCCCTCATATTCCCTCTGATAAGGTCAACGATGTTGCCGTCGGTGTAAAGACCTATGGACCGCATAGCAAGCTTTGTGCGGCGGTACTGCGCTTTTATGAGCATAAGGTATCTTATCGCACAAGAAGCCACCAGCGCACCTCTCGGCGAGACAAGCCCGAACACACACAGCAGTCTTTCGCTGTCCATAACAGCAGAAAACGAGAACACCCAGTAAAACACCGAGCACATACCTGCTGCGCTGTTCAGCCCGTAAAACAGAGCCTCCAGCGTTATCGGCGTGTCATTGACCATAAACAGTATTGTCGAGCCCTTGTGTGAGATGACAGGGTTTATAAGTGTGAGTGCAGCGAAGAAAAACAGGATGAGCATATGCGTCCTCAGGCTTTTTGCGCCCTTCAAGACCGTGAACAGCAGCGCCGAGAACAAAAGCGATGCTGCCGTTACGGCAGGGTGAGAAATGCTCATTGCAAGAACGGTGACGCACACAAAAAACACTGTCACCGAAAGAGGATGCATATCACTTATCCGTCTCATTCTGTCACTCCTGTCTGTCCGAAAGGTCCCTCTCGATATTTCTTGTATACAGCCACTCAACTCTGTCGCCGTCTTTTAGCTCATAGGCCGAGCTGCCCACCGAAGCGCTGATGTCGTTGACGTGGTAGACCCAGCCCGAAAGCTCCCCGAAATCAAATTCGTAAAGTCCGTTTATGCCTGAAACATAAACCGAAGCTCCCCCCTTTGTGTCAAGGCGGATGCCGTTTTTCTTTGCCGCCGCCACAAGAAGGTCATAGGCAGTATCGCCCTTGTGAAGGTCAAACCTTGTGTCCTTCAGGATGATCCCGTCCTCCGGCGCACTTAAGGTCTCTCCTGCCACCGTGTCACAGCGTATGCTCATCGTCACCTCGCCCGTGACCTTTTCACAAGAGGACGATGTGTCCGCATAATACTGCTTCTCGGTCTTTATATCCGTAAACCCTATCGACAGGCAGACCGCTGCCGTGACAACAGCTATGAAAACATAATTCTTGATGCTCCTTTTGCCGAGCACCGTAAGCACGGCGCAAAGGACAAGAGCTGCCGCTGTCGCAGCGCCTATGGCGATCGGCTTATAGCCTGTCCCCTTATCCGGAGCGGAGTCCCGGCTGCTATCGGGAGCGGATGATGCGGTGCTGTCCGCCGTCAGGGTCCCGCCCGATGCAGGCTTTGGCGCAGGCGCCTCCTGACAGCTGTCAAAAACATAAAAAGGCGTGTTGCCGTTTTTCATCCTCTCATAGGACACGAGCGCATACACCACCTCATAGGTGGCCGTTTCGTTCATGCCCTCGCCCGCCAGATGACAGAAGGAGCCGTCCTTCAGGCGGTATCCCATAAGCGCATCCATCACGGTCTTGCCGTTTTTTATAAAGCGCTCGTCGCTCTCGCAGTCTATCCCCAGCGAGCAAAGCGCACAGAGCACCTGCGCCGTGCTCTCGCAGTTTTCGGCACCCATGCTCATATATCCGCCGCTTTCAAGCTGGGCTGAGCCAAGAAACTCAAGTGCTTTGTCACAGGCCGCCGACACATCACCGTCATCACAAAGCGGAGCCAGCGCCTGAAGAGTCATCGCCGTAACGTCAGAGTCACCGAACTGTCCCATAACAGCCCAGCCGCCGTCGTCCAGCTGCATCGAGAGTATCTCCTTTGCAACGCTCTGCGCTGTTATCCCCGAAGCCTCAAAGCCGTTGTTCAGGATATGCAGCCCGAACACATAGCTCATTATCCCCTGCTCGCCCACGCTGTCCGAAAGTGTGTCGGTTATATAGCTGCTGTCGCTTCCGGCGCAGGCAAGCGCCAGAGCGAACTTCTCTCTTGTCACCGCCGAGGGTATCTCGTTTTTCAAAACATAGTCCTCAAGCGCCCCTGCATACTCCCCAAGTTCCACATCGTAATACTGAGAGAGTATCATCGCATACCATTCGGCATCACCGCCGATACCCTTTTCAAGCTCCTTGTCTGCAAACGCCTGAAGGCTTTGTTCATCTGTCTGCTCTGTCTTCAGCCTGACGGCGCTGTCGATCACATCGGAGACCGGCTCACTAGCAAAAGTCGGGAGCACAAGGCTCCCGACTGTCATCACTATTGCAGTTAAGGCGCCAAGCAGAGCTGATGCACGCTTAACCATTTTTCTTCTTGTTTGCAGCCACCGCAGCCGCTGCCAGAGAAGCTGCACCTGCGATCATAAGTGCCAGAGAGCTGGAGCCTGTTGCTGCTGCCTGAGCATCCGCACCCGAAGCTGCAGCCGCAGCTGTGCCGCCTGTGGTCGTTGTGGAGGCTGAGCCTGAGCCGCCGGAAGACTTGTCAGAGGATGTGCCCGAAGAAGCAGCGGGATCGTTCTTGCTGCTGCTGTCCGCCTGAGGATCCGCCTTGCTGGAGCTCTCATCCACAGGGATTATATCAGTCTCGTTACTACTCTCCGAGCTGATGTCGGTGCCGCTCGGATCGTCTGTGCTGTCTGCCAGAACAGATACTATAAGTGCAGGAGGTACCATAGTGAAATCGGAAGCCTTAGCACTGATAAGCAAAGAACCTGCCGCAGATGTGGGGATAGTAGCCTTGCCGTTTGCGTCGGTAACTATATCGGTAGCTTCTCCGTCAATGGTTATGACCGCACCCTCAACAGGCTGAGCAACAGGCTGATACTGAGCGTCGAAAGCTATCTTGCTGAGCGTTACGTCAAAGCTGCTGCCTGCCTTTACATCAAGTGTATTCACATCGAAATATGTATAGGTATCGCTGTAAGTTCTTGTGTCGGTATAAACATATGCCGAAATATAATCACCGTCTGCCAGAGCATCCTCAAGGCTCATTGCCATTTTGTTGTTGAGATAATAACCGTAGCTTCCGCCGTTCTGAACTCCCCAGAGCTTGTCGAGTGAAAGACCATATTCGGTCTTCTTGACTGCATAGCCTTCTGCTGCACCGCCGTCATAATGATCCTCGTGAGCATTGTAGAGCGCATCGGAGATGGTAAGCTTGCCATCGGCATCTGTATCAGTAACAGTTACCTTTTCCATAACTATCTTGTGCTCGCCGTTTGTGATGGTGACATAAACGTCACAGCTGTCTGTGCTCTCTGCGAAAACACCGAACGGTATCGCTGCCAGAGATACTGCAAAAGCAGCCGCTATTGCCGAGATCTTCTTCATTTTATTTTTCTTCCTTTCTGTCGATCATGTCGGTTTGCACCGACTTACTATTATTTTACACCCATACGCACATTTTGTCAAGAGTTTTAGCATTACTCTTCACACCTCCCTTAGAGCAAGCCGGTATCCGCTTATCCGTTGTTCAAAATATCCTGTTTAGGGGTGCAAGTTTGTTTGAAATAATACTTTACAAAGTGCCTGAAGATGTGGTATAATCAATGTAGCAATGGTCTGTCACGGAGGTGATACTTTTATGGAGAAAAAGATGATAAGAAAAGCGCTCAGATGCTTTATTGCAGCGGCACTGATATCGGTGACAGCTGCGTGTATGACAGCGGTCTGCTGTGCCGAGGACAGCTCCTCTTCTGCAGATGCTGCGGCGGCAACACAGAATGTGACCGTAAACAAGGTCAGCCGCCTGTCGGTCAGCCGCAGCGGCAAAGCTGCAACGCTGAACTGGGGACAGAGCGCCGGCGCTGACGGATATCTGGTGTTTGCCTTTGTGGGCAGCAAATGGCAGCTGAAGACCGAGACCACTGACTTCAGCTTCACTCTTTCGGATATCCCGTGGGACACATCGCTGTTCGGGGTGAAAGCCTTCAAGGAGGAAAACGGGATAAGATATCTGTCCGATATGAGAACGGTGTCCCGTTCGGCACCGGCTTTGGGAAAGGTGTCGGGGCTTTATGCGGCAGAGACTAAGGAGCGTTCCATAAAGCTTAGCTGGAACAAGCTTTCAAACTGCGACGGCTATGCGGTCTACCTAAAATATACAGAAGGCTACAAAGAGATAGCCAAGACCACAGCGAACACCTATAATGTGACGGGACTGGAGCCATCGTGGAGAAGGCATTTTGTGGTAAGGGCTTACCGCAAGACATCAAACGGCGGCTATCTTTACGGAGCATATTCCGACCAGCTGAGAACAGCCACCTGTCCGGATACGGTGTCGGGGCTAAGGTCTTCAAAAAAGAGCGGCACATCTATAACACTTGTGTGGAACAAGCTGGCCTGCACGAACTATATCGTTTATCAGATGATGAGCGACGGCAAGTGGCACAGGATAGCCAAGCCTGTTACCAACTCCTACACAGTGACAGGGCTCAACTACAACACGAACTACAAGTTCGTCATCCGTGCCTGCAAGCTGGACGACTATAAAAAAGAGCACCTGGGCTGGCTGTCGAACATCCTGACTGTAAAGACCGACCGCAACACGATAGTTGTCAAAAACGGCATTACCTATGTAAACGGCATTCTTATCGCAAACAAGACCTATCCTCTGCCTGCATCCTACAATCCCGGCAAGCTGACAGACGAAACATACAAAGCATTTATCCAGATGCGGAACGCTGCGGCAAACGACGGGTATAACCTGTGGATATGCTCGGGCTTCCGTTCATATGAAACACAGCGTTATCTTTACAACAACTACTGTGCCCGTGACGGAAAGGCTGCCGCCGATACCTATTCGGCAAGACCCGGACACAGCGAACACCAGACAGGACTTGCGTTCGATATAAACTACGCATCCAGCTGGTTCGACAACACCGCAGAAGCAAGGTGGATAGCCAACAACTGCTGGAAATACGGCTTTATCGTGAGATATCCCAAGAACAAGCAGAACATAACGGGCTATAAATACGAATCGTGGCATGTAAGATATCTGGGCAAGGAGCTGGCAAAGAAAGTGTATGACAGCGGTCTGTGCCTGGAGGAATATCTCGGGATAACCTCAAAATACAGCTATTGAGTACCGCAGGCGCAATAAAAAAGATTTCGTGTTTAAGGCACTTTTGTCAGGAAACTGACAGGGGTGCCTTTTTATTTCTCTGCGAAGCACCTGCTCAATGAATAATGAAGAATAAGAATAAAGGTATCGTCCTGCGGACGATGATATTTTTAAATCATCGCCGCAGGCGATACCTTAACTATTCATTATTCATTATTCACTATTCATTATTCATTATTTCAGAAAATATCACGCTTTGCTTTGATATGGCGCCTTATCAGCACCACGATGATTATCACAAAGCAGCCGATAAGAAACATAGGCACGAACCAGCGGTTCGAGTTTTTGTCCTCGGCAGATTTCATATCCGTCCAGAGGTCCTGCATCTGCTTTGAAGCTTCGGGCGAAAGGTTCGTAAAGACCGTTGTCTTTTCCTTGATGAACTTGTCGTCGGGATATGATATACTGCTATTTTTCACCTCATCATCCAGCATCTCATACGCCGCACTGTGAGGGGTCGAATATTTGATATAGTCGATATTGGCATAGGCAACATCGGGCTCGCACATAAAGTTTATATACATCTCCGCAAGCTCGGGCTCCTGAGATGAGGCGGGTATGCACATGGCATCGACAAAAAGGTTTGTGCCGCTCTTAGGCACAGCAAAGGTAAGGTCCTCGTTGTCGTCCATTATCATAAGCGCATCGCCTGCATAATAGGGTGCTATCAGTGCCTCTCCTCCGCCCATTTTATCAAAGATCTCGTCCATAACATAGCCCTGAACGATCGGCTTCTGCTCGGTAAGCTTGGCTGCTGCTGCTCTTAGCTCATCAGGGTCCTCGGTGTTTATCGAATAGCCAAGGATAAGCTCGGCTATCGCAAAGGCATCACGGGGATTATCGAACATCAGTATCTGATCCTTATAGTCCTCGTTCCAGAGTATGTCCCAATCTATATCCTCTTCCTCGATGCCCACAAGCTCCTTATTATAGATTATCCCCACAGTACCCCAGGTGTAGGCCACCGAATACTCGTCCTCGGGATCATATTCCAGTCCCTTGAAGCTGTCCATTATATATTTGCTGTTGGGGATGTTCTGCATATCCACCTTGCGAAGGAGCCCCTCTTTTATCAGCCTGCTTATCATATAGTCGGACGGGATGATAACATCATATGAAGCGGCTCCGCCTTTTAGCTTTGCATAAAGCTCTTCGTTTGTCGCAAAGTTCGTATAGTTCACCTTGATGCCTGTCAGCTCTTCAAACTCCTTGTTGGTATCAAGCATACCCTCCTCAGAGCCGTCCGCAACATACTCTCCCCAGTTATACACGTTTATAGACTTGTTCTGTCCCTTGAAGCGTGTATAGTAATCCTTGTCCTCCACCGTAACAGTCTGTGGATCGTCCTTGTCATAGCCAGCCTTGACGGTCCGGCTCTTTTTTGAAGAAGCACAGCCACAGCAGTTTATCATAAGCGCTCCGCACAGAAGCGACAGCGCAAAGCGTCTTGTCCCTCTCATAAACGCTCACCGCCCTTAGCTTTTGCCGAACGCTTATCTACCGTATTCTTTATCATCAGCATTACCAGCACCACCACAAAGATAAGCGCCGACAAAGCGTTTATCTCGGGAGACACCTTTCGTCTGGTCATCGAATATATAGTTATAGGCAGCGTCTGGGACGTTGAGCCCGAGGTGAAATAGCTGACAACAAAGTCGTCCAGCGAATAGGTGAACGCCATAAGAAAGCCGCTGACAACACCCGGCATTATCTCGGGCAGCACCACCTTGCGAAAGGCGCTCATAGGGCTGCACCCAAGGTCAACAGCCGCCTCGTAAAGGTGGGGGTCCATCTGTCTGAACTTCGGCATTATGTTCAGGATGACGTAAGGCACATCAAAAGTTATGTGGGCTATCAGCAGTGTCATAAAACCGAACTCGAATTTCATCCTTGCGGCAAAGAACACAAACAGGAGCATCAGCGAAACGCCCGTTACTATCTCGGGGTTTATGATAGGGATGTTTGTCGCATTCATAACAAGGGCCTTCGGCACCTTTCTCATGCGGTGGATGCCTATGGCCGCAAAGGTACCCAGCACTGTCGAGATGATGCTTGCACATACGGCGATGATAATGGTGTTCACCAGCGAATCCATTATAACACTGTTATGAAAAAGCTTTGTATACCACCTTAGAGTAAAGCCTGTGTAGACTGTCCTGCTCTTTGTCTCGTTGAAGGAGAAAACTATCAAAACGAATATCGGCACATAAAGAAACATAAACATAAGTGCCATATAAATTTTCCCAAGTTTTTTCATAGCCGCCCCCCTATATCAGCACCTGGTCGTCGGGGCTGAACTGGTTCATCACCGTCATTATTACCAGAACTATCACCATAAGCACCAGCGATATCGCCGCACCTAAGTGTGGGTTATATGAATTGCCGAGAAACTGCATCTCGATAAGATCGCCGATGAGAAGATTCGAGCCGCCGCCCAGCATCCTCGAAATGATAAAGGTCGAGATACACGGCACGAACACCATAGTTATGCCCGAATATACTCCCGGCAGGCTGAGCGGCAGGATAACACGAAAAAGCACCGACTTGGCATCGCTGCCAAGGTCGCTCGCAGCCTCGATAACGCTCTTGTCTATCTTCTCCATTACCGAATACAGCGGCAGTATCATAAATGGCAGATAATTATACACCATTCCCAGCACAACTGCTCCCGAGGTGTTTATCAGCTTGCAAGGCCCAAGACCCACAAACCCCAGCAGATTGTTTATTATACCGTTGTTTCCCAGCAGAGTCATCCATGCATAGGTCCTCAGCAGAAAATTCATCCACATAGGCAGCATAACTATCATAAGCATAGTGCTCTGGTGGTGCTTTTTCATTCTCGACAGCATAAATGCCGCAGGATAGGCCATCACCAGGCAGATAGCCGTGGCTATGACCGACAGCCAGATAGAGCGCACAAAAATATTAGCATACTGTCCCACATCGGCAAGGTAGCTGACAGTGAAAGCACCTTTTTCGGTGGTCACAGCAAAATATGCCACCATAAGAAGCGGCACAACGATGAACACACCCATCCACACAAGATAGGGTGCAGCCATTACCCTAGTCTTCATAAGCCTTCTGAGCGCCCTCCTTCGTCTTTTTCATAATGTGTATATCAAACGGGTCAACGTCCATTCCTATCATGGAGCCCACAGGCTCGTCCTTTGTGGAATGGATAGTCCATTTATAATCCACCCCGTCAACTATCATCTCATAGTGAACGCCCTTGAACACTACCGACTCGACTATCCCCGTGAGCCGGGCATCCTTTGCGGGGATGACCCTTATATCCTCGGGCCTTATCACCACGTCCACCATTTCATCAGGCGAAAACCCTTTGTCAACGCAGTCAAACTGTTTGCCTGCAAACTCCACCACGCAGTCCCTCGGCATACAGCCGTTGATGATATTGCTCTCGCCTATAAAATCAGCCACAAAAGCGTTCACAGGCTCGTTATAGATATCCGTAGGCGAGCCTATCTGCTGTATCCTTCCGTTGTTCATTACCACAACAGTGTCGCTCATTGTCAGCGCTTCCTCCTGGTCATGGGTGACATAAACAAAGGTCAGCTCCAGCTGCTGCTGTATGCGGCGCAGCTCGGTCTGCATACCCTTTCTCAGCTTCAGGTCCAGTGCTCCCAGAGGCTCGTCCAGAAGAAGCACTTTCGGCCTGTTTACCAGCGCCCTTGCGATAGCGACACGCTGCTGCTGACCGCCCGAAAGGCGCTGAACGCTTCTCTTCTCAAACCCTCTCAGGTTCACAAGATCAAGCATCTCGCCCACCCTTGATACTATCTCATTTTCAGGCACCTTTTTCACTCTCAGACCAAAGGCGATGTTCTCGAAAACGTTCAGATGCGGAAACAGCGCATAGCGCTGGAAAACGGTGTTTACGTTTCTTTTGTGGGGCGGCAGAGAATTTATCCTCTTTCCCTCAAACATAACATCGCCGCTGTCAGGCTCGATAAAGCCTGCGATTATCCGCAGAGTCGTTGTCTTTCCGCAGCCCGAGGGACCCAGAAGCGTTACGAACTCCTTATCCTTTATATCAAGGCTTATCTGCTTGAGTACCCTTTCACCGTCGAACTCCACGATGATATCCTTCAAAGATATGATATTCTCCATCTGTAAAACCATCCCCTTATCCCGGCCTTCAGCCGATCACGGTTTCCCGCTGTGCAAAGCGATTTTATTATATCACATAACATCTCAAAAATCAACAAAAAAGCTGAATAATATGCACAGGCTCCTCATCGGCATTTTTGCTGTCCGAAATCATTAACAAATCGTTAAGTTCTTGCTTTTGCCAAACAATAAGGTAAATATTTGTGCATAACATATAAATTTTTGGGAAAATTGATTAAGGACTTGATTTTTTTAGATAAATGTGTTATACTTATTTCAATCTTGAAACTACATTCAGGGTGTAAAAATTAAAAGAAGGAGTGTATTTATCATGGGAAAGGCTTTAAAGGTTGCCGCAGCTGTCGGAGTAGTTGGAGCAGGTGCTGCTGCAATATATGCTCTCAAGAAAAAGAAAGAACTTGAGAATTATGACTACGAAGACCTCGATGATGATTTCGATGAGTGCGTAGAGTGCGATGATGCTGCTGAGTGTGCAGAGGAGGCAGGCGAGGCTGTTGCTGAAGCTGCTGATGCTGTTGAAGAGAGCGCAGAAGAGGCTCTTGACAAGATCGAAGAGGCAGTTGAGGAGACCGACGCCTGAATCAAGTGATCTGAGACCCGAACCGCTTTGGTTTCGGGTCTTTTCTTTTTTGTGTGACAGTTTCGCTCTTTGCTTTGAATGTTTTTTATGAAAGGCAGCGGCGCAGTCTTTTTACAGAAAGGAGTGGTCATAATGACAGGAAAACAATTCTCGCAGGCATACACTGTGGATACGGAGAAGACGTGCAGAACAGTGTATGAGGAGTATTATAAATATGTTTATACTGTCATTTTCTCTAAGCTCAGAGGCACAGCATCTGTCGAGGACATTGAAGAGTGTGTGAGCGACGTTTTTGCGGAGGTATTCTTTACCCTTTCAAAGAGCGGTGACGAGCGTGATATAAAGGGGTTCATCTCGACAGTGGCCGGACGCAGAGCTATAAACAGATACCATGCTCTTGCGAGAAGGCAGCTGAGAGAAGACGACGATCCCGAAAAGCTCATAAGCATTGCAGACGGGATGAATGTCGAGCAGCAGACAGAAGAAGAACAGATGCGTACTCTGCTGATGAAGCGGATAAATGAACTTGGAGAGCCTGATTCCACCATTGTCACTCAGCGCTATTATTATGACCGCACCTCTGCTGAAATAGCAAAGGAGCTTGGGATGAGGCCCTCAGCTGTAAGAATGAGGAGCGCAAGAGCTCTCAAACGGCTGAAGAAAGCACTTGAGAAAGACGGCTGCACACTTTGAAGGAGGGAGCACAATG
Source organism: Ruminococcus sp. UBA3800 (assembly GCA_002368715.1). Lineage (GTDB taxonomy): Bacteria > Bacillota > Clostridia > Oscillospirales > Ruminococcaceae > Hominimerdicola. The sequence goes on along the minus strand of DFEO01000050.1, from coordinate 14,472 downwards.
AAAAGAACAGGATTTGATATATTTGACAATGCTGACGAAAAGACTATGGAGCAGCTTGCAAAGAAGACACATATCCCTAAAGAAAAAAAGGAAGATATGTTTGCGGCTTCAATGGAAAAGCTGAGACAGATGGAGCGGGCAGGAACTGTGGATATAGCACCGCAGGAACCCCCCGTGAACGCTCAGTATGCGGGTATAAAGGTAAGGCGGTTTATGCCCGTCGTTTCGGCTGCCGCCTGCCTTATAGTGGCGCTTGGCGTTTCGGGCGTTATGCTTGCACTGAAAGACAATAAGACAAGCGAGCGAATAAACAGCTCCGACCTTGTTACATCGTCCTTCACCACAGCCGAAAAAATAACCTCGGAGGACGACACGTCCTCCGAGACCGACCAAAGCCCGGAAGCCGAAAGCAGCAGACCCGATGATAAAAACAAACAGTCATCGGCAGACTCGGAAGAAAAAAGCCCGAAAACCGAGAGCAAGGCCGAAAGCTCAAAGCCGGACACAGAACCTCAGCCAAAGATCATAACGAACTATGAAGATACGGCCGATAATGACACTGATGACACGCAGGATAACAACGAGCAGCAGACAGAGCCGGAAAATCAGACTGACGAAAACGACAATAATAACAACGAAACGGATGACAAAAAGGATACCGACGAGCACCGCACAGGTGATCTCCCGGACGAATCCGTTGATAAGATCGAAGCGGCAGCAAAGTCGCTCAGAGAAGATCTGAGATACACCGAGTTTATCAGCAAGGGCTTGCTGGATACGGATAACTCCGTTGTTTATGACGAAAACTTTGAGCCCGTATCTGCCGCTGCTGAGAACGCAAGATATATCGCTGTGACAGACAGCAGGTTTTCGTCCACTGCCGAGATAAAAGCATATTTAAGCTCAAAGCTGACAGGCTCTGCGCTCAGCAGCTACTCAAAGCTGGTCGACGAGTTTTACAGGGACCATAACGGAAAGCTTTATACGCTCTTTGACCACACCACAGAGGTATTCTATGCTGAATGGGTCGATGACGGCTTGAGCATCTACAATATGACCGAGACTTCATTCGACTTTGACGCTCCGTTCAAGGCCAGGGGCGGCGCACTGCTCGGCAAGGCGGTGGTGTCAGCGACCCTTGAAGGCGGAAGCTGGAAAATCAGCAAAGTGCAGGATAGCTTCTGAAATCAAAAAGCAGCACGTCAACAAACGACGTGCTGCTTTTTCCTATTTATCCGCTTTCAGCCGCTCGCAGAGCTCACGGTCAGGCTTGACTGTGATCGTGTAATTGTTCACGAAGATCACCATTCCGGGCTTTGCACCGTTGGGCTTTTTAACGTTCTTTATAAAGGTGTAGTCCACATCACAGCGTGAAGAGCCTGCGGCGCTGGAGTGACAGGCGGCGATAACGGCCGCCTCCTCGACTGTCCTGTCAGGGGGGAACTCCCCTCCCAGCTGTGAACAGCTGACTATAACATGGCTCCCGGTTATATCCTTTGTGTGGAGCCACAGGTCGTTTTTCTCGCTCTGTTTGCAGGTGAGAAGGTCGTTCTGCTTGTTGTTGCGCCCGACCCTTATCTCAAAGCCGTCCGATGAGATGAACCTTATCGGGGCGGCGGCTTTTGCAGGCTTGCCCTTTTGCCGGCCACGCCTTATATAGCCCTGCTCCCAAAGCTCGGTCTTCAGCTCGTCGAGCTCGCCCTCGGTGGCGGCTCTTGTCAGCGCATCATATACCGACTCAAGATAGAGCGTTTCCTCCTCGCCCTCTTTGATAAGGCTTGTGAGCATCTTCTGAGCGGTGTCCAGCTTCTTATATTCCTTATAGTATTTCTGTGCGTTCTGTGTGGGGCTTTGGCGCTTGTCAAGCTTTATCTCCACCTCGGGAGAGCTCTCGTCATAGAAGTTCACAAGCCTTACCGACCCTGCCCCCTTCTCTATCGCATAAAGATTTGCCATTATAAGGTCGCCCTTTATCCTTAGCTGGTCCCTGTCGGCGCACTCTTCAAGCTCCAGGCGCTGGTTCTTGACACGGCGCTTCGTCCTGTCTATAAGGGTGGTCAGGTGACGGAAAAGGTCACCTGCACGCTGCTTTGTCCGTGAGAGAGTATCTCTCTGGGAATAAAAGCTGTCCAAAAGCTCGCCGGGCGAGGTATAGTAGCTTTTTTCCATAAGCAGACCGAAATGTCCGATATCGCAAAAGCAGAAATCCCGAAGTCTCCCGTCGGTATCTCTCAGCACGGTAAAACGGTTCTGACCTGTTCTCACCTGCTCTCTTATCCGTTCAAGATAAGCCTTTATCCGCTCCATCGCATCAGCACCAAGCTCTGCCGCTGTCAGATCATTGCCAAGAGAAGCCTCACTCTCGATCTCGTCCGCAAACACAGGCGAGATACCCTCACAGCTAAGCATTATCGCCTTTGAAAGGCGCTTGTCGCCGCAGGCTTTCAGACGCTGTTCAAGCTCTGCATAGTCACAGCTGAGTATATCCAGCCTGTCCTCTCTTGGGGGCCTTTCATAGATAACGCCCGGCAGCACCAGCCTGTTCGAGGTCTCCTGACCTATGCGCTTGATGCTGTCGATTATCTTTTCATCCTGCTTTGTATAAAGTATAAGATTCGAGCGCCTGCCCATTATCTCTGCTGCTAAGGTAAGCTCACACCTGTCGCCCATCTCGTCCGTTGTGTCCAGGTCGAAGTAGAGTATCCTTTCAAAGCCGTCCTGTCTGATATCGGTTATCCTTGCTCCCGACAGCCTTTTTCTCATAAGCATACAGAACATAGGCGGAGTTTTCGGATTATCTATCTCGGCACGGGTTATGTGTACTCTCGGCGAGCCCGAACCCGTGCTTATAAGCAGTTTTTTTGCGCCCTCTCTGCCCCTGACAGTTATGAGAAGCTCCTCTCTCGAGGGCTGATATATCTTGTCTATCCGCCCGTCAACAAGGCAGCCCAGCTCCTTTCTTATCAGGCTGAGGTATATTCCGTCCAGTGCCATTTCTTTATCCTTTCGGTCGTTTATGCTTTGCTATATCTCATAGCTTAAAATATCTCTGTTATTTTCGGCCACCGTAAAGCACACATCTTCAAAGGCATCCTCCAGCTGCTCCTTCATATATTCACAGAAGATGTTCTCGGTATGAAAGTGGCCTGCATCCATAACGCAAAGCCCTGCGTTATGTGCATCCACGAAAACGTCGTGCTTCACATCGCCTGTGATATAGGCCTCACAGCCTTTCCTCAAGGCTGCATTCATAAAGCTGCCGCCGCTGCCGCCGCAGACAGCCACCTTGGTTATGGGTCTGCCCGTGTCGATATATCTTACCACGGTGTTTCCAAGGTTTTGCTTCACCTGTTTGGCAAGGTCGGATGCTGATATCGGTCTGTCAAGCTCACATACCTTGCCGACAGGGTTGTTATTGTCCACCGTCAGCGGGTCGCTCGGGAAAAAGCCCAGCACCGTACACAGCACATCGTTCATCAGTGCGCTGTCAAAATTCGTATGAGCAGAGATCGCAGATATACCGTTCATACAAAGCTTTACAGCTATGTTTTCGCTGTCAAGGGTCTTCAGTCCCCTGAATATCACAGGGTGGTGCGTTATGATAAGGTCAGCATTTTTTTCTATTGCCTCATCCAGCACCTCGTTTGTTATATCCAGCGCCAGGAGCACGTTCGTGACCTCCCTGTCGCCGAAGACAACATTCTTTCCGCTGTTATCATAGCTCTCCTGAAGCGAATAAGGAGCTATCGAATTGATAAAAGCATAAATATCATTGACCTTTGGCATTTTCCCCGACCTCTTTTCTTTTTTTACAAACTATCTCCAGCAGCCTCTCGCCGCTTGCTTTTTTATCCTGTGAGCCCGACATTCCCCTCGCCGCCCTCTCCAGGCTGTCACAGCGCCTTGAAATATACTCTCTTCCCTCAGCCGTTTTGCCGTTCACACGCCCGAAATACAGATAGTCCTCATCGCAGACATACTCAGGCTTCCTGTTAAAGCGCCCCGACATAACGCTGTAAGCAAAGCGTCCGGATATGCAGGCCTGCTCATCCGTAACGGCAAAGCCGTTGTCATAGAGCCACTGTCTCAGAAACTCGCTCTTTGTCATAGGCTGCATTATGATATTGACCGAGCCGTCCTTTATCGTCTCACACCGTGACAGGATGTCCGCTATCAGCTCTCCTCCCATCCCTGCAAGGACGATATCCGTGACACCACCGAGCTCCACGCTGTCAAGCCCGTCGCTGAGCACTGTTTTTATCCTGTCCTCAAGCCCCTGAGCCTTTATATGCTCTCTTGCCTGAGAAAGCGGCTTCTCACCGATATCGCAGGCCAGCGCTCTCTCACACCTTCCGTTTGAAACCAGATAGCACGGAAGATAACCGTGGTCGGTCCCCACATCGCATACCACATCGCCCTCGACAAGCGCCGCACAAAGCAAAAGTCTTTTATCCACAGACACACCCCCAAAGAAAAAGCCGCAGTAAACACACTGCGGCGTATGTTTTTCTTTACCCGGCAAAATGAGCATTGAGCTTAGCTATAAGCTCATCGGGGTCAACACCGTGAACAAAGCAAGCCTCTTCAACTGTCTCGCCTCTTGAAGCGGGGCATCCGAGACAATGCATTCCCATTTCCATAAAATAGGGCGCCGTATTCTCATCGGCATCAACGATATCACCGATAACGGTATCCTTGGTAACAACAAAAGCCATTTTTAATCCTCCTCTGACTTTATCACTATAAAAAACATCAAAGCATACAAGCTTTGCCTGCTGATATTATACACTATTCTTCAAAAAATATCAATAGCCAAACTGTGAACAACGCAAAACAAACAAGAGCCGCCTCAAAAAAGGCAGCTCTTTAGCAGCATATTTATTATGATTCCTGCTCCTTCATCTTAGCGAAGCACTCGCTGCAATATACAGGACGATCCTCCCTGGGCTTGAACGGGATAACAGCCTCTCCGCCGCAGGCAGCGCAAACTGCCGTATAGGTCTGTCTCTCTGCTCTGCTTGCTGCCTTTCTGGCATCTCTGCAAGCCTTGCATCTCTGAGGCTCGTTCACAAATCCTTTCTCAGCATAGAACTCCTGCTCTCCTGCTGTAAATACAAACTCGTTTCCGCATTCCTTGCATACTAATGTCTTGTCTTCGTACATAATCCTACCTCGTTCTTGAATGTTATATTTTGCCCGTCCCGGCTCAGCGCCGGCAGGCTGTCACGCCCGGTGCCCAGCTTTCAGTCCACCGGACAGTATCTGCCGCTAAAGTATATTTTTCAGTTTGCCTCTTGCACGCCTTATGGCGTTGTCTACCGACTTTTCACCAAGTCCCAGTATCTTCGCTATCTGTCCATAGCTCATACCGTTTACGAAAAGCCTGAACACACTCCACTCCATCTCGGAAAGCTCCGATTCCACCTTGCCGTAAAGCTCCTCGGTCTTTTCCTTCTCGATAACGATCTCCTCGGGGTGGGTCCTGTCCTGATAAACAAGCTCCTCAAGATCCGTTTCGTCATCGCTTATCGGAGTGTTTCGTCCGATCGCTGAGAGCATCCTGTTTTTTATACATACAGCCGCATAAGTCGAAAACTTTGCATTCTTCTCGGCTGAAAAGCTCTTGACCGCCCCGAGCAGCGCAATAACGCCCTCCTGGACCAGGTCATCTCTGACCGATGCCGGATAAGCAGAAGCCATATATCTCACCACAGGCAGATAGCGCCTCACTATCTCACCCAGGGGATCCGTATCCACTTCCGACACTGCAACAAGCTCTTCATCGGAAAGCTTAGAAACTGAAATGTGATTTTTGCCGTTCAAATTCTTCGCCAACCTCCGCTGTCAGAACACAAACTCATATAATTATGATATCACCTCATTTTATAAAAGTCAAGTGATTTCATCCTTTATACCCCACATTTCAGAATATTTGTAACATACCACAGTTTAGTTCTGTTTTCTTTGTGATATTTAACAAAAGTCAAATATTGTTATCTCTCGCTTTTGTGTGCTCTTCATCCCCCGGGTCAAAAAAAACAGCCGGGACATTTCCCGACTGTCATTCTCGATATCATCTCTTATATTCCGCTCTTCCGCTCTCAAAAATATCTCCGCCATAGCAGTCGTCTGCCACCACCAGAGGAAAATCCTCAAATGTCAGCTTCTTCACCGACTCGCAGCCGAGATCGTCAAAAGCCACTACCTCGCAGGAAGTTATACACTTGCAGGCAAGCGCACCGGCGCCGCCGACAGCACAGAGATATATCGCCTTGTTCCTGACAACAGCATCTCTTACTTCCTTCGAGCGTTCGCCCTTTCCTATCATCCCGGCAAGCCCCAGATCAAGGAGCCTCGGAGCAAACCTGTCCATTCTTCCTGCCGTCGTCGGGCCGCAGGAGCCTATCGGCCTGCCCTCGGGCGCAGGTGTAGGACCGGCATAGTATATCACCGCTCCCTCAAGCGGTATAGGCAGCTGCTTGCCCTCATCGAGCAGCGCTGCAAACCTCTTATGAGCGGCGTCTCTTGCAGTATAAACGGTGCCGCTCAGCAATATCTTATCACCACAGCGGAGCTCAGGGCTTATTGCCCCAAGCTCCTGCGCATTGATCCTTCTTATATCAGCCACTGTTTATTCCTTTTCAGCCTCTTCGACCATATTAAGGCCGTCATCTATAAGATCTCTTGCGTTGTTAACAGCACCTATGCTGTTTCCGTAAAGATCATTAAGAGTTGTAACCAGCTGCTGGACCGTATCATTAAGAGATGTGAACTGAGTCTTTACCTTATTTCTGATATCAGCAGACTCTTCTCTGATAGCCTTAGCATCGCTCTTAGCCTTATTAACGATCTGCTCTGCTTCTTTTCTTGCCTCAAAGTTTACATCATCAGCGTGCTTCTTAGCCTCAGCCTTGGTTGCTGCTGCATCAGCATCTGCCTTGCTCTTGGTCTCCTCAGCATACTTATCTGCCTCAAGTGTCTGCTCCTGAGCATAAGCATCTGCGTCTGCTCTCTTAGCGGTAGCATACTCATCAGCCTCAGCCTTTGTGGAAGTAACATAAGCATCAGCAGCTGCTCTGTCCTCGTTAGCTCTTGCCTGAGCATCGCTGACAGTCTTCTGTGCCTGAGCGTTAGCGTCTGCAATGATCTGATCCTGCATCTGCTTGGTCTCGTCTTCCATCTGCTTAGCTGCCTTCTTAGCCTCAGCAACGACCTTGTTAGCCGTATTCTGTGCCTCGATGAACACGCTTCCTATATCGAAGTTAGGTGTTGCCGAAGCAGAACCTGCATTTGCCTCTGCCTGCTCGAGCTTCTCCTTCAGATCCTCGATCTCCTGCTTCTGCTTCTCGATCTCGGAATCCTTCTCGATCACCTGCTGCTCATAATCGGCTATCCTCACCTTCATGCTGTCGGTGTTGCCCATGAGCTCTGCAACCTTATTATTAGCGGTCTCAAGCTTTGCATTGGCGCTCTCGATCATAGCCTCAAGCTCTGCCTTGCCTTCAAAATCGCCCTGCTGGCCCTCGCTCTGCTTTTCAAGACGCTCGATAGTTTCCTCCTGATCCTTCACCTTGTTCTCAAGGTTATAGATCTTTGAAGTAAGATCATCGACATAAGCCAGTACGTCCTGCTTATCAAAGCCGCCAACTCTTACTGTTCTTAAATATCCGTTACTTGCCATAGCAATTCCCTCCAGAGTTTTATACTAATCTAATTATACTATAAAAGAATTTATTTTTCAACAGGATTGAGCAGTTTTACTAAATTTCATTACTCCGTACAAATTTGTTTAAAAAATTTATTCAACTTGACAATCTCTGTTACCGACCACTATTATTATATCAAAAACCGATCCAAATTTCAAGAGGTTTTACGAAAATTTTTCTGTTTTTCCTGTCATTTCGGAAAACGCGCTGCCCTTTTCTGAAAACGTTTTCCTCGGTGCGTTCAAAAAGGCGGACCCCATATCTGAGATCCGCCCTGATAGCTCAATGATGATTACTTGTTCTTGAAGATATTGAAAATATCATCATAGTAATTCGGGTTGTCAGCAGCCTTGACTCCTGCCCTGTGCATAGCCTCTGCATCTGCCTTTGCGTCCTCAGGCTTCTTTGCTGTCTGAGCGCTCTGTGCAAAGCTGGGGATAAAAGGTGCCTGTCCTGCCTGATCGGGTCTGTCGATGAAATCAGCAGCGATAACCGTAACATCCATACAATCCTTTGCATCGGGATTTGTTCCGTTACCGAAGATGATCTCTGCTCCCTCATCAGCAGCATCGGCAATAGCAGCTGTCAGCTCGTCCATATCACTGATAAGCAGATCCTCGCTCATCGTTACATTTACGATAAGTCTTCTTGCGCCTGTGATAGATGTTTCCAGAAGATCGGAAGCAACCACCTGGCTGATAATGTCATTGACCTTGTCCTTGCCCTCGCCGTGTCCGAGAGCGATGTGCGCTCTGCCGGCATTCTTCAGGATAGTCGTAACGTCTGCAAAGTCAACGTTTATGTCATCATGTCTTGTGATTATCTCAGCGATAGCAATAACGTCAGTCTTGAGCACATCATCTGCGATAGCATAAGACTGTTTCATCGTAAGACGCATCTCATTCGTGATAAGATTCTGGTTGGGGATAACGATAAGAGCATCAACATTGTTGGTAAGGGCCTCGATACCCTTCTCTGCTCTCTCCATCTTTCTTGCGCCCTCAAACTTGAAAGGCTTTGTAACGACTGCGATAGTGAGCTTGTCGAGCGACTGTGCGATCTCGGCAACAACAGGAGCTGCTCCTGTTCCGGTTCCGCCGCCCATACCTGCGGTTATGAAGACCATATCTGCATCTGAGATAGCCTCTGCGATCTCATCTCTGCTCTCCTGTGCGGATGCTTCACCGATCTCGGGCTTTGCACCTGCACCAAGTCCGTGAGTCAGCTTTGCGCCGATCTGGATCTGTCTGGTAGCGCTGGACTTTTTGAGTGCCTGGATATCTGTATTGATAGCTATGTACTCAACATTTCCCTCGATGCCTGCCTCTGCGATACAGTTAAGTGCGTTTCCGCCGCCGCCGCCGACACCGATGACTTTGATCTTTGCGCCTATCACAGGCTCTTCTACAAACTCATAACTCATAACAAACGTCCTCCCTAAAAACGTATTTACGTCCTCTATATATGTTAGACAATCGTCTCTTTAGCCCCATTTCCGCCCTTTTTTACGCAAAGGCGCATAATGAGATACACTAGTAGTTTATCACACTTTCGTCAAAATGTAAAGAGATAATAATATCTTACGATAAAATTTTTATCAATTATTCATATATCGACTTTATCTGACCGAAAATTTGTACATTTTACACAACATCGCCGCAGCTACCACGCCTGGCCGCCGCCGTCGGGTATCCAGCCTGCATCTCCCTGACCCTGCCAGTACTGCGCTTCGCCGTTGTCCTGCCAGGTGCCGTCGTCGGTCCAGGTATCCGTCTGTGTCTGTCCGCCGTCGGTCTCCGTCTGTGTCTGTCCGCCGTCGGTCCAGCCGTCGGTGTTGTTGTCGGCAGGATACTGCTCTTCACTGCCCTGACCGTTCCACTGATCCTGATCATCGGGCACCTGAGCTATACTGTTATCCTGTCCGTCCTGAATGTCGGTATCATTCTTTTCGCCGTCATCGGTCCTGTCGCCTGCAGTGCCGTGATCTATCTCCGAAACGCTTCCCTTCTCCTTGGCGATAGCGGAAATGCCGCTGTCAACGCTGTTATAAATGATAGTCCCCTCATATCCGGGCTTCTGAGCGTCTATCACAGCCTTTATTCCGGTGAGCTTGTTCTCGATATCCACCGAGCTTCCCAGCTTTATCTCTATCCTGTCGTCATAAAGTATCTTTATGTCTGCTCTGTCGTTCATATCTATATATGTGACACGCTTGAAATGCAGCTCGTTTATATACTGCAAAAGCTCGCTGAGGATATCGGTTTTCAGAGAATCCTTTGATTCCAGTGCCTGACCCGGCTTTTTGCTTTTAAGCTCGAACCCGGTGATAACGGGGATCTTTCCGGTCGGCTTCGGGTTCGATCTTTCCAGCATCTTTCCCGAGGACGACACCACATAATAAGCGCCGTTCTCCTCGATATCGACGGCTTTTTCCGCCTCGGTCACGGTTATCACGAGGGTAGAGGGAAACTTCTGCTCCACCTTTGCCTCCTCGACATAGACCAGATTATCCTTCAGTCTTTTTTCCACGGTATCGGTATCCAGTCTGATAAGGTTCTGTCCCGACTGAACTCCGCCCACTATCTGTATCTGCTCGTCGCCGTAAAGAGAAACGCCTCTTATCTCGATAGTTTTTATATTAAAAAAGAACACAAGACAGGCAATAAGCAGCATAGCCAGAACGATAAAGATGCTTATTATATAGAGGTTTCGCATCCTTGCCGTTTTCAGGCTCTCCGCATATTCCAGGAGCTCTTCATCGCCTATCTCCTGCGTGTTCTGTTCGTTCTCGTTTATGATATCGCTCATTTTTACCTTTCCTTATCGGTTTTCTCTTTTTATATCCGCACCCAGTGCAGAAAATGTTTTCTCTATCCTCTCATAGCCTCTGTCTATAAGTTCAACATTCGACACACAGCTTTTGCCGTCTGCCGCCAGAGCCGCACACACCAGTGCCGCTCCGCCTCTGAGGTCGGGCGCCACGACGTTTGCGCCGTAAAGCTTATCAACTCCGGTTATAACGGCGGTCCTGCCCTCGGTCTTTATGTCAGCTCCCATTCTCGCAAGCTCATCCACATGACGAAAGCGGCTCGAAAAGATCGTCTCCGTTACAACGCTCGTTCCCTTAGCTTTGCAAAGCATAGCCATCACCGGCGCCTGTGCGTCCGTCGGAAAGCCCGGATAAGGCAGCGTCGTTATGTTTCTGACAGCCCTAGGCGGTGTCCGGGCGCTGAAAAAGATCCTGTCCCTGTCCTCGCCGACAATACATCCGGCCTGCCTGAAGACCTCGTTGACAGCCCCCAGGTCTGCGGCTCTTGCGCCGTTTAAAACTATCTCGCCCCCTGCCGCTGCGGCCGCCGACATAAAGGTCGCCGCACAGATGCGGTCGGGCATAACGCTGTATTCACAGCCATGGAGCTTTTTTGCCCCCTTTATCCTCACCGTTCCCGATGAGCCGCCGATGACCCTTGCTCCCATCTTGTTAAGGAAGCGCCCAAGGTCATCTATCTCGGGTTCTCTTGCGGCATTGTTTATAACCGTATCGCCTTCGGCAAGCGCCGCACACAGCATTATGTTCTCGGTCGCTCCCACAGACGGGAACGGCAGATTTATAACGGCGCCCCTTATCCCGTGAGGGCTCTCACAGATAAGCTCGCCGTGTTTTTCATTTATGACCACACCCATCTGCCTGAGCGCTCTCAGGTGCATATCTATGGGTCTTGGTCCCAGCTCACAGCCCCCCGGGAAGGACAGCCTGCACTCGCCCGTCCTTGCCAGCACCGCCCCGAGAAAAACTATCGAAGAACGCATCCGCCGCATAAGCTCCTCGGCAACGCTCACCTGCAGGATATCGGAGGCATCCGCTGTGACCACACCGTTTGAAAACCTTGTTTTCACTCCAAGGCTGTTCATTATCCTTATGGCCGCATAGACATCCGAAAGCTCGGGTATGTTTGAAAGCCTCACCTCGCCGCTTGCCAGCACGCAGGCCGCAAGTATAGGCAAGGCGCTGTTTTTGGCGCCCTGAACCGTCAGCTCGCCCCCAAGCCGTTTTCCGCCGTTTATAATAAGCCTCTGCATAAGAGTCACTCCCTGTTGCGTTATGCCTTATCATATGCAGGAGCGCTCCGGCGTGTGAATCACTCGGTCATGCTTATATCTATATTGTTTGAAACAGGCATAAATGCCGGCAGACAAGGTATATATGCAGACTTTGTCAGCTTCTTCTGTGCCCCGGAGGTAGATATTATCATAGAGGTTATGCAGTCATCAAAATCGCTGTCATCCATATCGCTGACATTGACCATGACCCTGACGGTCACATCCGCACTCGAAAAGCCCGGAACAGTGTCGCCAACGACCTTGTCCTCGCTGTTTTTCTTCCAGGATGTCGCATAGCACACAGCATCCTTATATTTATCTGGCACTCTGAAAATATCATACTGAGGTATCTTCATCTCCAGAGGTGAAGGGTTTCTGAGCGAGAACACAAGATCGACCACCCTGTAATTGTCGGGATCCTCGGAGGAAAATGCCTTTTCGTTATAAACGGAGTAATTTGAAAGAGCATAGGTCTTGAAATCCGTAAGGCCCATTCCTTCAAACGGGTCTTCGTCCAGTTTTACGCCGCTGAGCTTTGTCTCGGATGAGAAAAACGGCGGAAAGAACAGCACAAGTATGAGCAGTGCCGACAAAAAGATGACAGCCCATTTAACGATAGTGCCCTTGCGCACATATGAATTGCCGAGCCTTGTTCCCTTGTTAAGGCCGGTAGCAGCCTTTTTGGGCGGAGTGGCGGCATATTTAAGGATATCCTTTTCCTCCTCACGGCGCCTCTGCTCCAGCTCCTCGGCGGTGTGCAGGTTTATGTCATCATAGGATTTTGTCGCCCTGTCAAAGCGGTCAGTGCGCACTCTCTTATCGCCGGTAAAGATCTTATCGGCCTTGGAATTGATATCGTTGACCTTACCGAAGTTAGGGTCGGTCAGATTGACTATCTTTTCGGTATCAGGGGTGCTGATACTGTCCATCGAGCCTCTCTTATTATATCTTCTGTACTGATTATCCATTCTTTCACATTCCTTATGCTGTTATTTTTCTACAAGCGCTCCGAGGACCGAGAATATCCTGTCATGCGTATCTTCAACATGGAGCTTTCTGGCGTTCTCGGCGCTTTTTTCCAGCTTCTGTCTGTCCTCGATATATCCCCTTACCGTTTCTATGAACAGCTCATCGGTAAGGTCCTTCTCTTCTATTACAGTTGCGGCTCCGGCGTTCTGGAGCACCATGCCATTATAATACTGGTGGTTCTCCGCAACATGGGGCGAGGGTATGAGCACCGCTGCTCTGCCCACAGCCTCCAGCTCTGCCAGCGATGCAGCGCCGCATCTTGAAATAACAAGGTCGGCCGCCGCCATTGCCACAGGCATATTTATATAGTCTTTTATGATAAGTCTCGGGTTTTCGCTTATACGTACACCGCTCTGCTCGAGCTTGTAGATAAAGTCCTTATACTCTTTGTAAGTCCCGTAGGAATGAACGTGGCTGACCTTTATATCGTTGTCCTGATACCATCTGAGCAGCGCCGCCACTTTTTCGTTTATCGTCTGTGCCCCAAGGCTGCCGCCCGTGGAAAGCACGCACACCTCATCCGGGTCAAAGCCCAGCTGCTTTTTTGCCTGCTCCTTCGACATCGTGTTAAAGGCACCTCTGACAGGCAATCCCGTAACGGTTATATGAGCCTTTTCCGGGAAATACTTTTTTGCATCCCCCACAGTAACCATGACCTCGTCCACTTCCTTTGACAGAAGCTTGTTCGTCACACCCGGAAAAGCGTTCTGTTCGTGGATAGCGGTCTTTATGCCCATTCTTGCGGCTGCCCTGACCACAGGTCCCGAAACATATCCGCCCGTCCCCACGACAAGGTCAGGTCTGAACTCTCTGATTATCGCCTTGGCTCTGCTTGACGATCTCGCAAGACAAGCAGCCGCATGGAGATTTCTCTTTATATTCTCAGCGCTCAGCCTTCGCTGAAAGCCTTCTATCCTGATGGGATAAAACTCGTAGCCTGCCTTCGGGACGAGCTTTGCCTCCAGCTTGTCGGGGTTGCCGGCAAAGGCAATGACCGCATCGGGACGGTTGTTTTTTATTATCTCGGCTATGGCCAGCGCAGGGTTCACATGGCCTGCTGTGCCGCCGCCTGCGAGAAGAACTCTCAGCATCACTTTTTCGCACCTTTCATTTTTTACTGTTGCGTACCCCCGCTGCTCTCAGTCCTATTCCTGAGCTGTCACGGGAGCAGTCTCGGGAACGTCCTCTTCGTCATCATCGCCGTCTTCTTCCTTATCGGGCTTTTCCCTCAGCCGTGATGCCTGACGTGAAATATTGAGAAGTATCCCCATTTCGGCCAGCTGTATAAGCAGCGCCGTTCCTCCGTAGCTGAAAAACGGAAGAGATATACCCGTGTTCGGAAAGGCGTTGCAGGCCACCATAATATTGAAAAACGCCTGCGAGCCTATCTGTATCGTTATTCCTGCCGCCAGTATCATTCCTGCTCTGTCACGGCAGCGTGAAGCTATATAGAAGCCTCTCATTATAAACAGCGCAAACAGCAGCACCACCACCATAGCGCCCACAAAGCCCAGCTCCTCGCAGACTATCGAAAAGACGAAGTCGTTCTGCGACTCGGGCAGATACATATATTTCTGTCTTGACTCTCCGAATCCAAGTCCGAACCAGCCGCCCGAGCCTATTGCCAGCAGCGACT
>DFEO01000114.1 GCA_002368715.1 Ruminococcus sp. UBA3800 | reverse complement strand
GCGGACTATGACAAGATATTCAAAAATGAGATAATCACCGATCTTATAAAGGTGCTGGGCTGCGGTGTCGAGGTAAAGACCGGCAAGAACAAGGAGATATCGCTTTTTGATATAAACAACCTCAAATGGAACAAGATCGTTATCTGTACCGATGCCGATGTTGACGGCTTCCACATCAGAACGCTGATACTTACTATGCTCTACCGCCTGACACCGACGCTTATCGAGCAGGGCTATGTTTATATCGCAGAATCACCGCTTTTTGAGATAACGACCTCGGACGGAAAGAAGTATTTTGCCTATGATGAAGCTGAAAAGGTAAAGATACTTAAAATGATAGAGGGCAAGAAGTTTGATATCCAGCGCTCGAAGGGTCTTGGCGAGAACGAAGCAGATATGATGAGCCTGACCACGATGGACCCCGAAACAAGGCGCCTTATAAAGATCCACCCGGATGATATCGAGCAGACCCAGTGGATGTTTGATATGCTCCTTGGCGACGACCTTCAGGGCAGAAAGGAGTTTATCACCAACAACGGGGCAGATTACCTTGACCTTGCGGATATATCCTAGTGTATCACATTTAAAATCATAAGAGGAAAGAAGATAAATGGCTAGAAAAAAGACAGAACCCAAAGCACCTGCAAAGAAAAAGTCCAATGCCTATATCGAAGGGGCAGGACTTGTGCAGGACGAGAGTATAACTCTTTCGCTTGAAAAAAACTATATGCCCTACGCTATGAGCGTTCTGGTGTCGAGAGCTTTCCCCGAGATAGACGGCTTCAAGCCCTCCCACAGAAAGCTGCTCTACACCATGTACAAAATGGGGCTTTTAAACGGCAAGCTCACCAAGAGCGCCAATATCGTCGGCTCGACAATGAGGCTCAACCCCCACGGAGATGCCGCTATCTATGAAACTATGGTAAGACTTTCCCAGGGCAACGAGGCGCTGCTGCACCCGTATGTTATGAGCAAGGGTAATTTCGGAAAGGCATATTCAAGAGATATGGCTTATGCCGCCTCACGTTATACCGAGGCAAAGCTTATGCCTATCTGCGCCGAGGTCTTCGGTGACATCGACAAGAACACCGTGGACTTTGTGCCCAACTATGATAACACTACAACCGAGCCGACTCTGCTGCCGGTAAGGTTCCCCTCGATACTGGTAAACTCCAATGTGGGTATCGGTGTTTCAATGGCTTCGTCTGTGTGCTCGTTCAATCTGACCGAGATATGCGAGTCAACTATCGGCCTTATGAAGAACAAGGACTTTGACCTTCTGGAAACGCTGAAAGGCCCCGACTTTCCGGGCGGAGCGTCTTTGCTGTATGATGAGGAGGAGCTTGACCGTATATACAGGACCGGAAAGGGCTCGGTCAAGCTGAGAGCTAAATATCAGTTCGACAAGGCGTCACGCACGCTGGAGATAACAGAGATACCTGACACCACCACTGTTGAAGCTATCATCGAAAAGATAATCGGGCTGGTAAAGGCAGGCAAGATAAAGGAGATATCCTATCTTCGTGATGAGACCGACATCAACGGCCTGAAGATAGGTATCGACGTTAAAAAAGGCGTTGACCCGGACAAGCTGATGCAGAAGCTCTATAAGCTCACTCCCCTCCAGGACGCTTACTCCTGCAACTTCTACATCCTCGTGGGGGGCTATCCCAGGATAATGGGCGTATATGATATCCTCGGCGAGTGGATAAAATTCAGGATGAACTGCGTAAGACGCAGAACAGCCAATGAGCTTGAGCAGAAAAAGCAAAAGCTCCACCTGCTCAAGGGTCTGGGAAAGATACTGCTGGATATCGACAAGGCCATAAGGATAATCCGTGAAACTGACGAGGAGTCCGAGGTAGTGCCGAACCTTATGATAGGGTTCGGGATAGATGAGGTGCAGGCGGAATACGTTGCCGAGATAAAGCTGCGCCACCTCAACCGTGAATATATCTTAAAACGCACAGCCGAGACCGACAAGCTGGAAAAAGATATCGCTGAGCTGGAGGAGATACTTGGCTCAGACAGGCGCATAAAGAATATCATCATCGCCGAGCTTAAAGAGATAATCAAAAAATACGGCCAGCCAAGACGCACACAGTTCTTCTATAAGACCGATATCGAAGAGGTCAGCATAGAGGAAGAGGTGCCTGACTATCAGTGCAAGCTGATACTCTCCGACAGCGGATATTTCAAAAAGTGTACACCTCAGTCACTGAGGATGGCAAGCGACCAGAAATTCAAGGAGGGCGATTTCCAGAGTCAGGAGATAGAAGCTACAAACAGACACGACCTGCTGTTCTTCACAAACTCCGCCACTGTTTACAAAACAAAGGCAAGTGCCTTTTCGGACACAAAGGCGAGCGCACTCGGAGATTATATTCCTGCTGTGCTTTCCTTCGACGAGGGCGAGAGCGTTTTCTCGATGGTCGCTACGACGGATTATTCGGGCTATCTTCTGTTCTGCTTTGAAAACGGCAAGGTAGCAAAGGTGCCGCTTTCAGCCTATGAAACAAAGACCAACCGCAAGAAGCTCGCAAATGCTTACAGCGCAAAGAGCAAGCTTGTGGCTATGTTCCACGTTGCAGAGAATGCGAACATAATGCTGCGCACGACCAACGGCAGAGCAATGATATTCAGCACTGCCCTGCTGCTTCCCAAGGCCGCAAGAGACACTATCGGAGTTCAGGCTATGACCTGCAAAGCAAAGAGCGTTGTTGACCGTGCCTTTATCGTTTCCGATGAAAAGGCAGAAGAGCTTAAAAAATACAAGAGCAAGACTATCCCCGTTGCAGGAAGCTTTGCAAAGGACATTGAGGACCCCGACCAGATAACGTTCTGATATGACACAAAAAAAGCACGCTGTTCATCCAGCGTGCTTTTTTGTATACGCACATTCTCTGCCCCGCAAAGAGGCTGCCCTTATTATGATCTGTTCTGGGCGGCTACAAGGCTTTCGCCGCAGTAGATCTTGCGAAGCTTGGGCTTTTCGATCTTGCCCGTGGGGTT
>DFEO01000038.1:9858-17724 GCA_002368715.1 Ruminococcus sp. UBA3800 | reverse complement strand
CTTGCGCCCTCTCCCGAAAGCTCGACCAGCGGCTCATAAAGCCCCAGCGCTCCGAGCAGCACACCTGCGCAGACATAGCTGACAAGTATCCTTGCAGGGGTCAGCTTTGTCAGGTCGATAAGCAGCTGACCTATAAAGCAAAGCACACCGCCGACTGCAAACGCATAAACATATATCACCAAAGTTCACCCTCTTTCGCTCGATATCCACACAAGATGCGATATCGAAGGTATAGCTCCGCCCTGCTGTGAAACGGTCGGAGAAAGAAGCGCACCGGTTGCTGCAAAGAGGATGTTTTTAAGCTCATTCGCTTTCAGTCTCGGCAGGAAATATCCGCACAGAAGGCTGCCTGCACAGCCGCAGCCGCTTCCTCCGGCATGAACGTCCTGGGTGTCGGGGTCGAATATCATCTTCCCGCAGTCAAGATGACGCTGTGCTATGCTCACACCCTTGCGCTCGAACAGCGAACACAGCACCGAGCTTCCCACAGCGCCGAGGTCACCCGTGACGATGTGGTCAAAGTCATCCGGGGACAGGCCTGTGTCCTCAAAAAACGTGCTGATCGTGGAGAAGGCCGCAGGCGCCATTGCCGCACCCATATTGTTGGCGTCTGTAACGCCCATATCGACTATCTTTCCCACTGTGCAGCCACGAACGTATGGCGGCTGTGACGAGGCGGACACCACCAGCGCTCCCGATGCGGTAGCCGTCCACTGGGAGGTCGGGGTCCTCTGGCCTCCGTAATTGAGCGGCATACGGTACTGGCGTTCGGCGGTGCAGAAATGGGAGGAGGTGACAGCCATAGCTTTCCGGGCGATCTGCCTGTCAACAAAAAGGGAAGCCAGCAGCAGTCCCTCTGCCATAGTCGAGCAGGCGCCGTAGATACCCAGAAAGGGTATCTCGTAGGACTTTATCCCGTAGGTCGTGCCTGTGCACTGGTTGAGAAGGTCACCGCCGAAGAGAACATCTATCTGCTCGGGACAAAGGCAGCCCTTTCTCAGGGCGTGGTCAACAGCCTGCTTCTGGAGCTGGCTCTCGCCCTTTTCAAAGGTGTCCTCCGAGAAGTAAGGGTCCTCGTTTATCTTGTCAAAGTATTCGCCCATTGGTCCCTCGGCTTCTTTTTTGCCGCCTATGGCCGCAAAGCTTGTGACCGTCGGCGGCGACTTCATCAGTATGGTTGAGCTGCGGTGTTCATTCATTTTTTCTCTCGTCCTTTCTGCGGCTTTTGTTTTTATTCTTGCCGAAAATCGCCTGTTTATTCGGCAGGAAAGAAAGATCGGCGGGAAGCAGAAAAAATGTGAAATTTACAAAAAATCCATAGTAAACCGGGAGAGATTATGCTATCATAAGGAAAAAGAAGACGAACGGAGGGGAGCGTTTGTGTATATTTGTCCTGTTTGCAAAATGAAGCTCCGGCTTGATAAAAAAGTCTGGCGCTGCCAAAAAGGTCACAGCTTTGATGTTCACAGAAAAGGCTATGTAAATCTTCTGACTACCAGAAAGCATAACCCCAAAAAAAGCGGAGACAACGGCGATATGGTGAGAGCAAGAACGGAGTTTTTAAACTTCGGTCATTATGAGCCGCTGGTCAAAAAGACCGTCAGCGTGATGAAAGCGCTCCTTGAGGGCGTGGAAGATCCTGTGATAATAGACAGCGGCTGCGGTGAGGGGTATTATACCGTGAACTATGCAAAGCAGATGCCGGACGCTTCGTTTTTCGGGATAGACATTTCAAAGGGTGCCTGCTCGCACGCTATGAGCAGGGTGAATGAGCAGGGTCTTGAAAATGTTGATATCGCTGTGGCATCGGCATTTGAGCTTCCGTTTGAGGATATGAGCGCAGACCTGGTGGTGTGTACCTTTGCGCCGGTGAGCGACAGGGAGTATGCAAGGGTGCTTAAAAGCGGTGGAAAGCTTGTTGTCATCTCGCCGTCGGCGGAGCATCTGTTTGAGCTCAAAGAGCTCATCTATGAGAACCCGTACAGAAACAAGCCTAATGAATATGGGCTGGAGCATTTTGATGAGGGCGAGGAGGAGATATTTGAGTATAAGGCGAGCCTTGCCAGCCGTGAGGAGATACTCAGTCTTTACAAGATGACGCCCTACTATTATAAAACTGCTGCGCCTGATGCAGCAAAACTTATCGAGACGGAATCGCTGGAGCTGACCTGTGGGTTCTCGATACGCACTTTTTCAAAAAAGGAGAGAGCATTATGAATGACAGGCTGTTTTGCAAAGGCTATACATGGGGGTTTTTCTCGGGGAGCGGAGTTTTCGGGACAGCGGATGCAGATGCGTCTATGGAAAGGCTGGCCGAAAACGGGCTTGACTGGATCTGTATCCCGGTCAACTGTTTTCAGGAGGCTTATTATTCGCTGAATGTTTTTGCGATGTTCGGCAGGACACAGACAGACGATGAAGTCAGAAAGGCTGTGAGAAAGGCTAAGAGCCTGGGGCTTAAGGTCTGTCTGAAGCCTATGGTGGACTGCCTTGACAGGGCATGGAGAGCAAGGATAGATTTTCCTGCCGAGAACCCGAGATACTGGGATATGTGGTTTGCAAGCTACACCCGCTTTATGCTGCACTATGCGGCTATCGCCGAGGAAGAGGGCTGTGATATGCTGTGTACAGGCTGCGAGATGGCAGGCATGGACAAGCAGGCAGAGCGCTGCGAAAAGATGATCGGCGAGGTAAGAGAGGTCTACCACGGGCTCATTATGCACAACATAAACCACGGAGACGAGTTCAGGTTCCCGTGGCTCTCGGCGGTGGATGTTATCGGCATCTCGGGATATTATCCCTGCACCGATGAGAATGACCGCTCGCTTGAAAGGATGAAGAGCGTCTGGGAGGGCGTTGTCAGCCGCCTTGAAGAGGTGAACAGGCGCTATGGCAGGCCTGTTATGCTGGCAGAGATAGGTGTAAGAAACGAGCAGGGCTGCACACAGTATCCCTGGGACTTTCACGACAGGCCCGAAAGACCCATTGACGAGCAGGAGCAGGCTGATTTTTATGAGGCGGCGCTAAGCACCACCTGGGACAAGGAGTGGTTCGCAGGATATTTCTGGTGGGACTGGAAGGCAAAGCTGCCGCCTGCTGAAAAGGCAAGAGAGAACCGTGATTTCACTGTCTACGGAAAGCTTGCGGAAAAGGTTCTTAGAAAGTGGTATAAGGGTGAATAAGATGGTCGATATGGATAAGGTAAGAGATTTTTTCAGCAAGGACCGTTTTGCCACTGAGAACGGCGCTGTTATAGATGAGGTGGGAGATAATTATGCCAGAGTGAGCCTGACCATAGCTGACAGGCACAGGAACGCTGTCGGCGGAGTTATGGGCGGTGTTTATTTTATGCTGGCGGATTTTGCCTTTGCTGTTGCGACAAACCACAAGGCTCCCGGAACAGTGTCGCTCACGTCGGACATTTCGTTTATCGGGGTGCCGAAGGGAAAGCGGCTCATTGCTGAGACAGAGTTTATAAAAGAGGGCCGCACAACCTGCTGCTACACCGTCAGGGTCACTGACGAGCTTGGGAACATAACCTCTGTTGTAAAGATCGTGGGATATAAAAAATGAAAAAAAGAGGCGTCACGCTTGTGATGCCTCTTTTATTATGCTTGTGCGCACCAAAAAAAGAGCCTGCCCGAAGGCAAGCTCTTTAGTTAGTTAATTGCTATCAGTCAGAAATTACTTTCTCTTCTTGGAAGTAACAACTGCAGCACCAGCAAGTGCAACACCTACTGCAGCAAGTGCAGCAGCACCTGTGCCAGGGTTGGTTGTGGAAGCGCCGCTAGCAGCCTTGGAAGAAGAATCAGCAGCCTTCTTGGAGTCAACGGTAGACTCAGCCTCGGAAGTGCTCTCAGCCTCAGAAGTGCTCTCAACCTCAGAAGTGCTCTCGGACTCGCTCTCAGACTCGGACTCGCTCTCAGAGTTGTCATCGCCCTTCAGGAATACCTTGTAAGTAACAGTGATGTCTTCCTGAGTGTTGTTAGCAACAGCTATGTTAGGAACGAAATCAGGATCGTCCTCAGCTGTGAGGAGAATATCTAGGCCGTAGATAACCTTGTCGTCCTCAGAAGCGTCAGGCTGTACCCAAACGGGCTTGCCATCTTCGCCAACCTCTGTGCTGTTATAACCAATAGTGAATTTGCCTGTACCGGTGAACTCTACTCTGTCTACATCAGCAGGATCGATATCGCCGAGCAGATCAAGATAGTTTACACTGATCTGGTTCCACCAGCTCTCGCTTCCGGGAACAACAAGCTCACCCTCTGCAGCAGGCTTCTCTTCCTCGGGAAGACCAGCTACTGTGAATGTTACAGATACTTCCTTTGCGCCAGCAGGCATAGCAGAAAGTGCGTTGAGGTCATGACCCCAGAGGTTTACAACTGTTGCTCTGATTCCGCCCTCGATCCATACAGAAGGACCTTCCTCGTCTTCCTCAGCAGCAGCGATGTCGAAATCAACATCCTGACCGTCGAAAGCAACGCTGTCGATAGTAACAGTTACAGGCTGCTCCTCATAGTCGCCGTCGAAATCAGCAGCGATGTTTGTCTGTACAGTAAGAACTGCAAGCTCACTACCAATGCCGAGACCATCTGGGTTCTTTTCTGCGTCCTCAGGAACCTTGTAGGATACAGTGTACTGTCCGTTGCCTGTGATCTCTGCATCACCCTCAGCATAGTCGCCGAGGTTCCAGTTGCCGTAATACTCAGCACCGCCAACCATCAGGAATGCGCCGTAGCTGCCTGTGGCCTCGTCTGTTTTAGGCTCTGCTGCATCATCTGCAAACGATACCATGCTCATTGCAGAAGCTGCAAGAGCTGCTGCCGAAAGGCCAGCAAATAACTTTGAAAGTTTCATTTTGAGTTTCCTCCATTTTCAAATAAATTCAACTAATGTTGAGCGATATCACCCCAACATGAATTGTAAATACATTGTAACACATTTTTAACCGCTTTTCAATCAGCAATTTTCACAAACATATCACAATTCTTTATGCAACTTTAATGAAAATTGCAGCCAATTCCATTTTATTCCTGCGTTTTTCCGCTTTTTCGGGCATTTGCAGGGTAATTTTTTGGTCAGAAACTATGCACAAAGACAGCTTTAATATTCTGATATCGCACGTTTTTTCTGCTCGTCTCTCTCCCTCTGAGAAAACACGCAGCCGCAGTAATCCTGCCTGTAAAGTCCGTATTCCCGTGACAGCTCTATCGAGCGTTTATAGCCCTCTCTCTTCTTGAAATCCGATGGCAGGTGTGCCACACCGTATTTCTGCGCCGTCTGCTCGGCTATACGGTTTATTATCTGCGAGTTTTTCAGCGGCGACAGTGTAAGCGTTGTGGTGAAATAATCAAAGCCCGTCTCAGCGGCAAGCTGTGCCGCTCTCTCCAGCCTCACCCGATAGCACGCAAAGCAGCGCTCTCCGCCCTCTTTTATGTGCTCCAGCCCCTTTACCGCAGCATAGAACTCACGCTCATCATAGGGCTGTTTAAGCAGTGTTATCCTGTTTTTCACAGGCAGCTGCTCTATAAGCCTGCGCTGCTCCTCCTCACGCTTATAAAACTCGGCTTCGGGATAAATGTTCGGGTTATAATAAACGACAGTTATCGAAAAAAACTCCGCCAGATACTCCAGCACATAAGACGAGCAAGGCGCACAGCAGCTGTGGAGCATGAGCGTCGGCACTTTTTTGCTTTCGCAGATGCCATTTATAATAGTATCCAGTTTTTTCTGATAATTTATCTTCTGCTCCTGCTTCACAGCGCTCACCTGCCTTTATTTTTCCGTGCAGAACTCTACCTTTTCGCCTGCGAGTATCATATTTGTCGTTCTTACAGCGCACATCTTGCCGCACATCGAGCAGGTGTGCCTGTCTGCGGGGGGTGTGCTCTCGAAATACTCTCTTGCCTTATCGGGGTCGAAGGACACCTTGAAAATATCCTCCCACTCGACCTTGTGTCTTGCCTCGGCCATTTCGTTGTCCTTGTCTCTTGCGTGGGGCACACCCTTTGCTATGTCTGCCGCATGGGCTGCTATCTTCGAGGCGATGATGCCCTCCTTAACGTCGTTTACGTCGGGCAGCCTGAGGTGCTCGGCAGGTGTGACATAGCAGAGAAAATCCGCTCCGCTTGCCGCAGCGATAGCGCCGCCGATAGCCGATGTGATGTGGTCATATCCCGGGAAGATATCGCTTACCAGCGGCCCGAGGACATAGAACGGAGCATTGTGGCATATCCTCTTCTGGAGCTTCATATTTGCTTCTATCTCGTTCATAGCCATATGTCCGGGTCCCTCGACCATTACCTGAACGTCCTTTTCCCAGGCTCTCTTTGTCAGGTCGCCCAGCTCTATCAGCTCGCTTATCTGTCCTGCATCGGTCGCATCGTCTATGCAGCCGGGTCTGAGCGCATCACCGAGGCTTATGGTAACATCGAACTCACGCAGTATCTCCAGCACCTCGTCATAGTGCTCGAAGAAGGGGTTCTCGTTGCCTGTCATCATCATCCACGCAAACAGCAGCGAGCCTCCTCTGGAAACGATGTTCATTTTTCTCTTATCCCTCATAAAGGCTTCAACGGCTCTTCTGTTTATCCCGGCGTGTATGGTCATAAAGTCAACGCCCTCCTCTGCGTGAGCACGAACGACCTTGAGGAAGTCCTCGGCCGTTATCTCCAGCAGATCCTTTTCAAGATAGCCGATAGCGTCATACATCGGCACGGTCCCTATCATAGCAGGGGACTTTTCTATCAGCGCCTTGCGGAAGGTGTTTGTCTTGCCGTAGTTTGAAAGGTCCATAATAGCTTCTGCGCCGAACCTGTGTGCAAGATCGACCTTCTGCATCTCGACATCGTAATTCTTTGCATCTCCCGAGATACCGAGGTTAACATTTATCTTTGTCCTCATTTTTGTGCCTATGCCTTCGGGAGAGATAGCCTTGTGGTTTATGTTGCAGGGGATAGCCACCCAGCCCTTTGCGACCAGCTCACGCAGCTCCTGAACGTCCATATATTCCTTCTTTGCAACTATCTCCATCTCGGGTGTTACGATGCCCTTCTTAGCGGCTTCCATCTGTGTGTGATACTGTTTCATTTTCGATTCCTCCTGCTTATTCTGAAAATCTGCTGTTTATGTCAAATCCGTGATCCATAGGCCCCGACCCCTTTCCCAGGTCCAGCATGGCCGAAAGGGCGCCCGAGATATACTCCTTGGCTCTGGCTACACTTTCTGCCAGCGAACAGCCCTTTGCAAGGTTTGAAGCGACAGCGCTCGAAAGGGTGCAGCCTGTTCCGTGGGTGTTTGGGTTGTCTATGCGTCTGCCTTCAAACCAGTGTCCGCTGCCGCCGTCAAAGAGATAATCGTTTGCGTCATTCAGCTTGTGGCCGCCCTTTAAAAGAACGGCACAGCCGAACTGAGAAAAGATCATTTCGGCGGCTTTTTCCATATCCCCGGCTGATGCTATCGGGCTCTGTGTCAGAAGCTCGGCTTCCGGGATGTTCGGTGTTACTACCTTAGCGATAGGAAAAAGGTGCTCCTTCAGTGCGTTCACCGCATCCTCTTTTATCAGTCTCGAGCCGCTGGTGGCGACCATGACAGGATCAAGGACGATGTTCTTTGCCCCGTATTCTCCAAGCTTTCGGGCAATGACCTCGATGAGGCCGCAGGAGGCGACCATCCCGATCTTTACGGCATCGGGGAAAATGTCTGAAAAGACACTGTCAAGCTCTGCCGCAAGAAACTGTGGTGTGACCTCCATGATATCGCTCACGCCGGTAGTGTTCTGTGCAGTGAGAGCCGTGACAGCGCTCATGGCATAAATGCCGTTTGTTGTCATAGTCTTTATATCTGCCTGTATACCGGCGCCTC
>DFEO01000038.1:6670-9795 GCA_002368715.1 Ruminococcus sp. UBA3800 | reverse complement strand
CGGCGCCTCCGCAGGAATCGCTTCCTGCGATCGTCAATGCTGTTTTTTTCATAAAAAAACTCCTTTACATCTTATGCATTCACGTTTTATTCAGCGCCCCAAGGTGGTGCCCCCGATGGGGCGCTCATATGTTATTTTATCAGGCCGAGAAGCACTTTGCAGTTTTGTTCTATATCCTCTCCTTTAAATGCCGCCGACACAACAGCGAAGCCTGCCGCCCCTATGTTTTGTATGGACGCTATGTTATCACGGCTTATGCCGCCGATAGCCACACAGGGTATATTGACTGATGCGGCTATCCTTGAAAACTCTTCCTTTGAAACGGGGAGAGCGTTTTTCTTTGTGGGAGAGGCAAACAGCGCCCCCACACCAAGATAGTCGGCTCCCTGCTGCATTGCTGACTGTGCCTGTGCAATGCTCTTGGCTGTTGCTCCTATGATGAAGCGGCTGCCTGCGGCCTTTCTTATCTCGCTGACAGATGTGTCCTCGGCGCCGACGTGGGCTCCGTGGGCGCCTGCTTCCAGCGCTGCCTGCCAGTCGTCATTCACGATGAGCAGAGCGCCGAACTGACGGCACACCGCAAGAAGCTCCTTTGCCTCTTTCACAAGGGTCTTGTGGTCGGCCTGCTTGTCTCTCAGCTGGATAACGGACGCTCCGCCCTTCAGCGCTGCCTTTACACAATCTGTCATGCTCCTGCTGCCAAAGCAGCCGTTATCTGTTATGGCGTATAGCTTCAGGTCGTCGGACGAGAGCCTTATCCCTGCTCTCAGCCTGCCGGCAAGCGCCGACGGCTCTTTGGCGGTCATAAAGGCGCCTCTTATACAAAATCCGGCGGCTCCGGCTCTTATCGTCCTTCCGCAGTTGGCGGGCGAGATGCCGCCAATAGCATAAACGGGAACGTCCACGCTATTGCAGACATCGTTCAGAAAGCCGAGCCCACGGCCTTTCTGTCCCTTCTTGCAATCCGTTTCAAAGACGTGACCTGCGATCAAATAGTCTGCTCCCAGGCTAACGGCTTGCTTTGCCTCCTGTACCGAGTGGACGGATGCGCCTATAAGGTCAAATCGCTTTTTCGTGTCCTCGTCAAGCTCCCCGAGAGCAGACACAGGCAGGTGTATGCTGCCGGTGCCGAGTGTGAGCGCAGCCTTTGTGAAGCTGTGAAGGATGACTCTTACGCCCTTTGGAGCAAAGATATCGAGAGCCGTTTTTGCAAGGCTCAGATACTCACTTTCCGAAAGCTCCTTTGCTCTGAGGACAACGGCATCTATGCCGCTGTCTGCAAGAAGCTCAAAGCGCTCTTTCACATCACTGCACAGTGACAGCTCGGTCACGCAGATGATCTTACACATAAAGATAGTCGTTGAGCACAGGCTGCAGCCCCTCGTCGGACATATCCTTATACATCCTGTCAAGGCTCCTGGTGTCGTTTATCTCAAACTGTTCGTCGCCAGCCATGCTCTCCTCCTTCCCAGTATACTTGCTCTCGTGGTCGCCTATGCCTGTGGAAACGCCTGCGGAGATCTTTGTTGCTGCGATACGGACAATGCCGTTTCGGAAGGTCTCGCTCTCACGGGAGGAAACGGTTATACCTGCAAACGGCAGGAATATCCTGTAAGCGCAGAGTATCTGGCAAAGACGCTTCTCGCTGACGTCCATAGGGTTTATCCTGTCGTTGTTTATTATTGGTCTTAGTCTTGGACAGGAGAGAGAAATCTCGGCGTGCGGATATTTTCTTTGCAGAAAATACATATGAAGAGCAGATGCCAGAGCGTCCTTTCTGAAATCCGAAAGCCCCAGCAGCGCCGAGCCTGCAACACCTCTCATCCCGCCCATCAGCGCTCTTTCCTGAGCGTCGAAGCGGTAGGGATAAACTCTCTTGTGTCCTTTAAGATGAAGCTGCTCATAGCGGTCGCTGTCATAGGTCTCCTGGAACACCGTCACATAATCGACTCCGCATTCGTGCAGATATTTATAGTCCTCAACATTAGCGGGGTAGACCTCTATCCCTACCATCCTGAAATACTTTCTGGCAAGCTTGCAGGCCTCGCCGATATACTTTATATCGCTCATCTTCCTGCTCTCGCCTGTAAGCAGAAGGATCTCCTCCATACCGCTGTCGGCGATGACCTTCATCTCGTGCTCTATCTGTTCCATAGACAGCTTCATCCGTCTTATGTCGTTATAGCAGTTGAAGCCGCAGTAAACACAGTAGTTCTCGCAGTAGTTTGCGATGTAAAGAGGGGTGAAGATATAGACCGTGTTTCCGAAATGCTTTCTTGTTTCTATCCTTGCACGCTCTGCCATTTTCTCAAGAAACGGCTCAGCGGCAGGTGAGAGCATAGCCTTCAGATCCTCTATGCCGGGGTTTTGCTTTTCGAGCGCCCGTCTTACGTCGGCAGCGGAGTATTTATCGGGGTCATAGCTTCTGACCTCGGAAAGCACTTTTTCACGGATATCCGACTTTATCTGCTCCTGACCATCCATATACTTCATATGGTCTGTTCTGGATGACGGGTCGTTTTCAAGGCTGTGCTTTTTTTTGAGCGCCTCTTCGGAAAGAGCCTGTGAGTCAACGAAATACTGTTCGTCCATCTGTCCTTTGCCCCCTTAGTCTCTCAGAAATCCCGTGAGAGTGTCCGAGGGCGCAGCTCCTCTTACGAGCACACGTCCGAGCCCCGAAAGATAAGCCTGTCTGCCGGCCTCTATCGCTTTTTTGAAGGCGCTTGCCATCATCGGCAGATCACCTGCTGTCGCAAGAGCGGTGTTTGACATAACGGCTGCCGCACCCATCTCCATAGCCTCGCAGGCCTGAGAGGGTCTGCCTATGCCTGCATCAACGATGATAGGCACATCTATCTCGTCAATGAGTATCTGTATAAAGTCCTTTGTTGCAAGTCCCTTGTTCGAGCCGATAGGTGATGCCAGCGGCATAACGGTAGCAGCGCCTGCGTTCACAAGATCCCTTGCGGCGTTAAGGTCGGGATACATATAGGGCATCACCACAAAGCCTTCTTTTGCAAGTATCTCGGTGGCTTTGATAGTTTCATAGTTGTCGGGCAGGAGATACTTTGTGTCTCTCATTATCTCGATCTTTACAAAATCACCGCAGCCAAGCTCTCTTGCGA
>DFEO01000038.1:0-6533 GCA_002368715.1 Ruminococcus sp. UBA3800 | reverse complement strand
CTTCGGGATATAATCGAGGATGTTCTCGTGCTCCTTGGTGTTTGCTCTTCTCACCGCACAGGTTATTATCTGTGCGCCTGCGTGCTCAACGGCCGCCTGTATCAGCGAAAGCGAATACTTGCCCGAACCGAGGATGAACCTCGATTCAAATTCGTGACCGCCGATAATGAGCTTGTCATTTTCCATTTTATCATTATCCTTTCTGTCAGGCGTCATAGTCGCCCGAAATTATCCTTATTATCATAGTCGCCTGATGTGCGGCACACACCGCCACCCTTGCGCTCACAAGCCCAAGGCCGTCATTGACATCGCTGACACCGTCGCCGCAAAGATAAAAACGGCTCCCGAGCTTTCTTGTTTTTATCAGGTTTGCCGACCCAAGGCCTGCCATACCGCTGCCGCTCACCAGAAACTTCTCCGGAAAGCTTTCCAGCACGGTGTTTACGAGCATCGCCTTCTGGTCGGCCATGTCGAAGGCTTCGCAGATGATATCGAACGGAGCTAAAAGCGAGGGTATATTATCTGTCGTCAGCTTAATGCTTTGTGAGGTTATCCTTGACCAGGGAGCGAGCCTTGTCAGCGTGTCGAGAAGTGCTTCGGCCTTCGGCTGACCCAGCTGATCGGGAAAATACTGCTGGCGGTTGAGGTTTGAGATATCCACCGTGTCAAAGTCGATAAGGTGGATATGTCCCACTCCTGCCCTTGCAAGATAAAAGGCTATATTCGAGCCCAGTCCTCCAAGACCGCAGATGCAGACACTCGCCTTTGTAAGCTTTTTCTGGAGCTGCTCTCCGTGACGCTCTTCAAGCGCTGTGTAATATTCTTCCTGTGTAGGTATTTTAACCGCCTCCCACAAAGCCGACTATCTCGACGCTGTCGCCGTCCCTGACAGCGGTAGTCTCATAATTTGCTTTAGGAACTATCTCGAAATTAAGTTCCACCGCTACCCGCTCCATTGAGTATCCGCCCTCGGAAACCAGCTGTGCGACGGTCTTTCCTGCGGCGTTTTTTTCTTCTCCGTTGATCTTTACCATTGTGCATACCTCCTGTGTGAAGAAAAAAGAGGAGCTGCCAACAAAAACAGCTCCCCGAAACTATCGGCAGTATGTTCCCTACGTTGGCATTATCCAAATCAGGTCATGGGTCGAGGACTCGATCGTCCTCCTCTCAGCCTGCATACAAGCTCCCCTATACACATTATTATATCACTGCTTTATCTGTTTGTCAACCCGGGTGCGTTCGCCCTGCTCCGGCACCTCGTCCGCCGCCGGTACGAAGCCGGACCTTTGGTATGATTTTTCATTATTCCGATCTTGTCATTGACCGATCGCCTGTCTGCTGTCATTATACAAAAAACAGTCCCTCTGTTTTTTGCAGAGGGACTGGTGGTTTTATCACCTGTTATTATAATCCTCGTCGGCTTCCTCACGCCATGCTCTGTTCATTTTGCCGAGTCCGCTTCCTGCTCTTACCTCGCTGACAGCTGCGCACACGGCTCTGAACATTGTTCTTGTGCCTGCCTTGTCGGCGTTATAGTTTACCGCTCTTGACTCGTCTATCCCGAAGGAATCTGCGGTCTTCACCGAGTCGATGTTTGCACCGAGGAAAATGAATTCCCAGCCGTATCTCTCCTGCTGGCGTGAGATCATTTTCTTCACCCTGTCCGAAGAATATCTCCGGCTGGCATTTTCCAACCCGTCGGTCGTGATGACGAACAGCGTGTGTTCGGGAACGTCTTCGTTTCTCGCATATTTGTGGATGTTGCCGATGTGGTGGATAGCTCCGCCCACAGCATCGAGCAGTGCGGTCATACCGCCGGGGTTATAG
This sequence comes from Ruminococcus sp. UBA3800, assembly GCA_002368715.1. Classification (GTDB taxonomy): domain Bacteria; phylum Bacillota; class Clostridia; order Oscillospirales; family Ruminococcaceae; genus Hominimerdicola. Next base: position 4,706 of record DFEO01000038.1, on the reverse strand, counting down.
TCACTGCTCTGCATCTGCTCCATTTTGTCAAGCGGTATCCTGTCGTGGAGGACACGGATGGTGTTATTGAACATAACTGTGGATACGATGACCTCGCCGTCCTTTTTCTTCTGCTCGGCAATAACGGAATTTATTCCGCCAATGGTGTCCTCTCTCAGATCAAACATAGATCCGCTCTCGTCGATGATGAGTACCAGCTCTGTAAGATTTTTTTTCATAATAAAACCTCCTTGAAGTTATCGGTCTGTTTTTCTTCTGTGACCTTATGATAACACATCCAAGAAGGTTTTTGGTCGCTTCGCAAGCGACAAATATCCGTTTTAGAAGATCATGCTCCTATCAGCCCCTGATCGAAGGAATAGAGCGCCTGATTTATGGTAAAGATATCATAGTTATGATGCAGGATGAAATAGCGTATTATAACGTCCGACTTTATGCTGGGCGAGAGTGCAAAGCCGGCGGTCCTGAGAAGCTGCTCGGCTTCTTCAAGCTCCAGCTCCAGCGCTATGGCAAAGGCGATAACGGTCTGCTTTTTGGGAGAGTAGTCCTTGTTGCTCCTGATCTTTGAAAACAGCTTGCGGTCAATGTTTGCTTTCTTATAGGTCTCCACATCGGTGTAGCCCTTTTCGTCGATAAGTCTCAGCAGGGTCTGCGAGAAGGTCTCGCTTTCTATCTCATCAAAGGGTGCCCCGGCGTCAAGGTCGGCTGCTTCTTCCATATAAGCCCTTGCTGCCGGGACAGCATTCATATGCATAGCGGAGGCGGCTCCCGTCTTTGCCGAGGACATCATTGAGCCGAAGAAGCCTCTCCTGCGGCGCTCGTCGGGCTGGGACGAAACATAGTTGTCATCTATGAACTGGCTTATCTCCCCGAAGAGCTTTTCGCTGATAGCCATGACCGAGCGGTCGAACAGCACAAGATAAACATCCATATCGCTGTCCTTCAGAAATTGCTTTATCGTTTGCGCTGCCACTTCGACAGCCTCCTCCTTGGGATAGCCGTAAATGCCTGCCGAGATAAGAGGAAAAGCTATGCTCTCACAGCCGAGCTCCTTTGCAAGCGCAAGAGAGTTGCGATAGCAGCAAACGAGCGCATCGTGCTCGCCGGACGCTCCGCCGTTCCATATCGGCCCCACTGTATGTATAATATATCTGCACGCAAGCTTATAGCCCTTTGTGGCCTTGGCCTGACCTGTTTTGCAGCCGCCGAGCGTTCTGCATTCTTCCAGCAGCTGCGCTCCTGCCGCCCTGTGGATAGCTCCGTCAACTCCGCCGCCGCCAAGAAGCGAGGGGTTTGCGGCATTGACTATCGCATCGGTATCCATTCTTGTTATGTCCTGTCTTATGATACTGAAAGGCAAGGTAAGACCTCCTTTATCTGCAGCAAAGCCCGAAAGGTCTGTATGAACTTCCGGGCTGCGGTGTGTTTATTTTTCGCTGTTCTCGAGCGATGCTCTTATAAAGTCGCTGAAAAGAACATGGGGATGATTGGGTCTGGATTTGAACTCGGGGTGGAACTGAACGCCCACGAACCACGGGTGCATATCCTTTGGCAGCTCAACGATCTCGACCAGTTTCTCGTCAGGCGAGATACCTCCGATAACAAGACCCTTGCCTGTCAATGTGCTCTTGAAGCGGTTGTTGAACTCCCAACGGTGGCGGTGTCTCTCATAGATAAGGTCCTTGCCGTATATCTCTTTGCACCTCGAGCCCTCCTGCAGCTTGCAGGGATAAAGGCCGAGTCTCATAGTGCCGCCCTTTTCGGTTATATCCTTCTGGGAGTCCATTATATCTATCACAGGGTACTCGGTCTCCTCAAACTCGGTGGAGTTTGCTCCCTCCAGTCCTGCGACATTTCTTGCAAATTCAACAACAGACATCTGCATACCCAGACAGATACCGAACAGCGGTACCTTGTTCTCACGGCAGTATCTGATAGACTCTATCATTCCCTCTATGCCTCTGTCACCGAAGCCGCCCGGAACGATTATACCGTCGCAGCCTGCAAGCTTTTCGCCTGCGTTCTCACGGGTTATGTTCTCAGACTGTATCCATTCGATGTCTACCTCTGCACCATTCTCGAAGCCGCCGTGTCTGAGCGCTTCCGCAACGGAAAGATAAGCGTCCTCAAGCTCGACATATTTGCCGACAAGACCGATAGTCACCTTCTTGTGACAGCTCTTCACCTTTTCTATCATAGCCTTCCAGCCGGAAAGGTCGGGCTTTCTCTTTTCAAGCTTCAGGTGGTCGCAGACAACATCTGCAAGCCCTTCCTTCTCGAGCCACAGAGGCACTTCATAAAGAGAAGGTGCAGTAAGGTTCTGGATAACATCCTGTGTCCTTACGTTGCAGAAAAGCGCTATCTTCTGCTTCATATCCTCAGGGACCTCCATTTCGGATCTGAGCACCAGAACATTGGGCTGGATACCGATGGACAGAAGCTCCTTTACGGAATGCTGTGTAGGCTTTGATTTGAGCTCCTTGGAGCCGGAGATGTAAGGCAGCAGGCAGACATGGATGAACAGAGCGTTCTCTCTTCCAAGCTCGATAGATGCCTGTCTTATCGCCTCAAGAAACGGAGTGGACTCGATATCGCCGACTGTTCCGCCTATCTCGGTGATGACAACATCCGTTTCGGATGTCTTGGCAACTCTGTAAAGTCTTTCCTTGATCTCGTTGGTGATGTGGGGCACCACCTGAACTGTTCCGCCCAGATAGTCTCCTCTTCTTTCCTTGTTAAGAACGGTCCAGTAGATCTTTCCCGTTGTGACATTCGAGTTCACCGAAAGGTTCTCGTCGATGAACCTTTCATAATGTCCCAGGTCAAGGTCGGTCTCGGCGCCGTCATCGGTAACGAACACCTCGCCGTGCTGATAAGGTGACATCGTGCCGGGGTCAACGTTTATGTATGGGTCGAACTTCTGGATAGTAACGCTGTAACCTCTGGCTTTGAGCAGTCTTCCCAGGGAAGCGGCAGTGATGCCCTTGCCCAGTCCCGAAACGACACCGCCTGTCACGAATACATATTTAGTAGGCATAGTTTTTCCTCCGATACTTGTTTTAAGCAATTCTTAGTCCAATTATAACAAATATCGCCGTGCTTGTCAAGGTTTGGCCTGCGGCAGAGTTCACGGTTTTACGGGGGTTATCGGGTGAATGTCAATTGATAATTTTCTGTTAAATTTCTGTAAAAGAGAACGAGCCTCCTGCCGTCAGCTTATCACGGGCGGCGGCAGATGCAAAAAGGCAAACAAAAAAGGCTCCGGCAAAGAGCGGAGCCTGAAAAACAGAGCAGATGACGGGAGTCGAACCCGCCTCATCGGCTTGGGAAGCCGATGTACTACCGATGTACTACATCTGCGTACCTGACATTAGTCAGTATATCACAGTTTGAGCTTCAAGTCAATGCTTTTTTAAAAAAAAATGACCAAATAGTGAGAAAAGAGGCGCAGGGGGCTTGACAAACGGGGAAGAGTGTGGTATACTACGCTAGTAAAACAAAGTAGGACCTGATCCGTTCTCACCTTAAGCCCGAAAAGAGGAGCAAAGAGGTCAATATCAGTACAAGGTCTCCTTGTCATGCTGTTTCGGGTACGGGTCGTTTTGCGTATCCGTTTTTTTATTTATTCCACTTATATGGGGGTGCTGTGTCATAAGCAAAAAGGAACATGAGCTCAATGAAGATATCCGTGACAAGCAGTTGCGTGTTATCGGAGTTGACGGGGAACAGCTTGGCATCATGAGTGCTGACGAGGCGCTGAAGATAGCCTATGAAAAGGACCTTGACCTTGTCAAGATCGCTCCGCAGGCGACTCCGCCTGTATGCCGCATAATGGATTACGGCAAGTATATTTTTGAACAGACAAAACGAGAAAAGGAAGCGAAGAAGAATCAGAGGATCATCGACATAAAGGAGATAAGGATGTCTTCGACGATAGATACTCATGATTTCAACGTAAAGGTCAACCAGGCTGTTAAATTCCTTAACGGAGGGGATAAGCTCAAGGTTTCGGTAAGGTTCCGCAAGAGGACTGTGGCACATCCGCAGTTCGGGCAGGATCTTCTCGACAAATTCAAAGAGGCGATCTCCGAGGTCGGTGTAGTTGACAAGCCGTCCAAGATGGAGGGACGAAGCTTAGTGATGTTCGTTTCTCCGAAGCCGAATAAGTAAGCACGGCGGTCGTTTTATTTCGCTTTGAGTGCTGCGGGCAACGGCGGCAGCTGCAAAAAAAGCGGAGCAGCGATAAGCTAGATATAATTTAAGGAGGATAAATCAAATGCCAAAGATCAAGACACATTCGGGCGCCAAGAAGCGTTTCAGAGTAACAGGCAGCGGAAAGGTTAAGTTCCAGCACATCAACAAGAGGCACAGACTGACCCAGAAGGATCACAAGCGCAAGAGGATCCTTAGGGGTGCTGCATATGCCGACGATTCCAACATCAAGAACGTAAAGGCTCTTATCCCTTACAAATAAACGGGTTGTAGGGAAATCACAAAAGAAAAATTTCAGGAGGTAATTAACTATGGCTCGTGTAAAGGGAGCAATGATGACTCGTAAGAGGAGAAACAAGACTCTGAAGCTTGCTAAGGGCTATTTCGGTTCAAAGAGCAAGCATTTCAAGATGGCTAAGCAGGCCGTAATGAAGAGCGGTCAGTATGCATACATCGGAAGAAAGCAGAGAAAGAGAGATTTCAGAAGACTCTGG
>DFEO01000046.1 GCA_002368715.1 Ruminococcus sp. UBA3800 | reverse complement strand
TGCAAGGTTCACGCAGTGTCACGAAATGATAAGTTAAAACAAAACCTATCCCCTCCCCTCCGGGGAGGGCAGCTGCTATTGAATAGCCTGCACGCTCCCGGGCGGGGTGGGGGAATTAGCCGTGCGGCGAGCACCTGCCACTTGCAAAAAATGTGCGGATGTGGTATAATAAACTGATACACACAAAAGTGAAAGGTTATGATGAATTGATCTATTTTGATAATGCTGCAACGACCGCTGTCTGCGAGGAGGCTGCGGATGCTGTAAATAAGGGGATGCAGTGCTTTGGAAACCCGTCGTCGCTCCACAGGCTGGGTCTGGATGCCGAGCTGATGGTTTCCGGCGCAAGGGAAACGATCGCACAGGCTCTGGGCGCCGATCCTTCGGAGATATATTTTACATCAGGTGCCACCGAGAGCAGCAATACAGCGATCTTCGGAAGCTTCAGGGCACATTCAAAACGCAAGAACAAGGTCATCATCTCGGCGGTCGAGCACCCTGCCACCGCAAATGCGGCACTCGTTCTTGAAGAAGCAGGCTGCGAGGTGGTGCGTATATCACCGAGAGAGGACGGCCGCTTTTATGCAGAGGACTTTATAAATGCTGTTGATGAAAACACGTTTCTCATAAGCGTTATGATGGTGAACAACGAAACGGGATATGTGCTGCCTGTCAGCGAGATATTTTCAGGAGTAAAGAAAAAGGACCGCACTGTCCTTACTCACTGCGACTGCGTTCAGGGATTTATGAAGCTTCCCGTGAAGGTCAAAAAGCTGGGTGCGGATATGATATCCCTGAGCGGCCACAAGATCCACGCTCCGAAGGGTATAGGTGCTCTCTATCTTAAAAAGGGCGTTCATCTGCCGTCCCTGCTCTATGGCGGCGGTCAGGAATCGGGATTCCGTTCGGGAACGGAATCGGTGCCGCTGATAGCCGGGTTCGGCGCTGCGGTCGAAAAGCTGTCACCTACGGTGAACGCAAGGTATAAAAAAGTCGGCGCACTTCGGGATCACCTTGTTTTGGGGTGTAAAGAGCACGGCTGGATCGTCAATTCGCAGGAGGATGCATCGCCTTACGTTGTGAGCATAGCGATAAAGGGGCTGCGCTCCGAGGTGCTGCTGCACTATCTTGAAAAGAAGCAGATATATGTTTCAAGCGGCTCTGCCTGCTCCAAAGGCAAGAAAAGCACGGTGCTTGCACAGTTCGGCTGTGCGTCTGTGAGCGACTTCACGCTAAGGATAAGCTTTTGCGCAGACAACACTCCCGGGGAGATAGACACGCTGATAAACGAGATCAAAAACGCCGAAAACGAGCTTGCGAAAGTTAGATAACAGATCTGGAGGGTAATGATGAAGGAAATAATTCTTTGCAAATACGGAGAGATAGCGCTCAAGGGGCTCAACAAATCCAGCTTTGAGAGCATGATGGTCAAAAGTGTTAAATACAGGCTGAAAAGTCTGGGCGACTTTGAGATATACCGTTCTCAGTCCACTCTTTATGTGGAGCCGTTGGATGAGGATATCGACGTTGATGAGGTGTCTGACAGGCTGTCCAAGGTGTTCGGTATAGTCAAGCTTTGCAGGTGCTGTGTGCTTGAAAAGGATATGAGCGTTATCCTTGATAAGGGATGTGAATATCTTGCAGAGCAGCTTGACGGCGCACGCACTTTCAAGGTAGAGGCAAAACGCTCGGACAAGCGCTTTGCGATGAAGTCCCCCGAGATATGTGCCGAGATGGGCGGCGCTGTCCTTGACAGGTTCCCGCACCTCAAGGTCGACGTTCACGATCCCGATGTTACGGTGGTCGTTGAGATAAGAGAGCAGAATGCTTATGTTCATGCAGGCCAGACAGACGGCGCAGGCGGTCTGCCTGTCGGCTCCAGCGGAAAGGCTATGCTGCTGCTTTCCGGCGGTATAGACTCGCCTGTGGCAGGCTATATGATAGCAAGAAGAGGCGCAAGAGTGTCAGCGATACATTTTGAGGCTCCGCCCTACACCTCGGACAGAGCGAGAATGAAGGTGGAAAAGCTTGCGAAAATAATCTCGGCCTACTGCGGCGAGATAGATTTCTACTGCGTTCCCTTCACAAAGATACAGGAGCTGCTGCGTGACAATTGTCCCGAGGAGTTTTTCACGATCATAATGCGCCGCCTTATGATGGAGATCGCACAGCGCATATGCGAGCGAGAGGGCATCCAGGCGCTGATAACCGGAGAGAGCCTCGGTCAGGTGGCCAGCCAGACTATGTATGCTATGGTCTGCACCGATGCGGTATGCCGTATGCCGGTGTTCAGACCCTGCGTGGGACTGGACAAGTCGGAGATAGTTGAGATCGCAAGAAAGATCGACACCTTTGACACATCTATCCTCCCCTACGAGGACTGCTGTACAGTCTTCACACCCAAGCACCCAAGGACCAGACCCAAGCTTGCCGAGGTGGAAAGAGCACAGCAGAGCTTTGATTTTGAGCCCTATATCAGACAGGCCGTGGAGCAAACGAGCGTCCAGTATATCAAGACATATTGAGATCAGGAAAGTGTACAATATTCTGTACATTTTCTTCACGATGACAACTGTACAAAATATGGGATAGCTGCCGTTTTTCGGGCTATTTTGACAGTCCGCAAGCGACGCCGTAAAACACCGGACAGAGCTTGATCCATTGATTTGCGAATGTTGTCGAATTAACAGAATGTACAAAACAGGCGTTCGGTTTATGTTAAAAACGCTAAAAAAGGAGGCTCGGCCAATATGCTATTTGCAGAGAGTGACAAAGTGATATTGCAAAGTATTGACACTGCCGCACAGAATGTAGTAAAATATATGAAGGACAATGGGCTTGTGCTGTGTACGGCCGAGAGCTGTACGGGCGGAATGATAATGGAGAAGGTCACGGATGTGGCAGGTGCTTCAAAAATGTTCTGCGGCGGGCTATGTTCGTATAGTGAAGAGATAAAGATGAAGCTTCTGGGCGTTAAAAATGAAACGCTTGAAAAATTCACGGTGTATTCCCCTCAGACCGCAAGCGAAATGAGTGCGGGCGCTTTGAGACTGTTCGGCGCCGATGCAGCGATAGCTGTAACGGGTGTTGCGGGTCCCGGAGATGATATGGGGGTAAGGGCAGGAACGGTGTATGTTTCGGTGCGTGACCGTGAAAAGGAGATAGCAAAAACGCTCAGGCTCTATGAAGTATATGAAGGATTGGACAGAAACAGGATACGATTGCTGACGGTGCTGGCGGCGCTTGAAACGGTGACGGAGCTGTCGGCTGCTCAGAAAGAGAGGTAATTGTTATGTCTATGGCAAATGAAGCAGTTGATCTGTCCGAGAAGGACGAGACAAATTTCTTTATAAGAGTTTTAAAATATTTCATCCCGTGGAAGGGCGACGCCGTAGGCGAGGTCATAAGAAAGATCGTTTTTATGGGCTCGATAGCAGTGTTCTGCTTCTCGCTGGGCAAGCTGTCCGATTTTCTGAAGGCTGATGAAAAGGATCAGACCTATATGCAGGAGATCGTAAGCTACGAACCGACCTTTGATGATAATATCGACAGGACGAAAAAGGGCGGCGTTGACGATGTTGATGCGGACAACCCCGAGGCGTCTGTCAAAAAGAGAGAGATCCAGGACTGGGCAAAGAAGCTGCTTGAAAGAAACAGCGACGTTGTCGGCTGGATAAAGATACCCGGCTTTTGCAACAGTGACGGAGACGAGTATATAAACTTCCCCGTGCTCCAGGGCGAGGACAATGAGTATTACCTCTATAAGAATCTGGACAAGCAGTATTACGAGTCGGGAAGCATATATGCCGATGCATGGGCTACCATAAATGCAGAGGGCCAGTCGGATAATATTACTATCTACGGCCACCACATGAGATACCTCGGCACCTCGTTCACTCACCTGACCGAGTATAAGAAGGGCCTCGACTTTATGAAGAAATACCCTGTTATCGAGTTCAACACGATATATGAGTCGGGTGCTAAATATGTTATCGTCGGCGTTTTCTGCGCCAATATATATGAGAGCCAGGACGAGGGCAATGTGTTCGAGTACTGGACAACAAGATATTTTGATGATTCCGATTACAAGTTCGACGACTGGATCGCAGAAGTGAGAAAGCGTTCGTGGTATTCAAACGATATAGAGTGTACAGAGGACGATAAGTATATATCGCTGTCCACCTGTACGAACGAGACGTCTGATCTCAGATGGGTCATTGTTGCAAAGAAGATGACAGCCGAGGACAACCTCGACCTCATCGTTGATTCCTATAAGGACAAGGCCAATAAGGATATCTACTTCCCCAAGTGCTGGAGAGACCTTTACGGCAACAATAAGAAATATTTCGGCTGGGATTACTGATCGTTAAAAACGCCGACCGGCGTTTAAATAGAGCTTTTTGCGTGTTTCGCAGGAGCAGACAGTTCCGTCGGGGCTGTCAGAAAGGGAATAGTGATAATAAATGAAGCAGAAAAAAACTGTCGGCAGCCAAAAGCTGTCAGTCAGGAAAGCGGCAACGATTCTGCTTGGCTGCGTTATGGCAGCTGCGGCTTTTAGTTCTGTTTGTGTATTCTCATTCGTGGGAAAGAACGAGCCGGTGCAGAAGGAAACAAAAGCTGCGCTCATCAGCACTGAGACCGATTCTGATGCAGTGACGGAGAGAGATGGGACCTTTGATACCGTAGAATGGAGAAAAGCGGGTATCGATGAGTTTGAACTGACCGAGGTAAAGAAAGAAACCAAGGCAGAGACAACAACAGAGAAAAAGACAAAACTTAAAAACGTAAAGCTGGTGTCTGATGAGACTGTTATCCTCAGAGAGGACAGATCGGATGACAGCGAGGCTGTGGCTGCCATAGGCAGCGGCGAGGCTGTGGACGCTCTTGAAAGCTATGATGACGGCTGGTATAAGGTGTCTTATGCCGGTGCGAAGGGCTATGTCAGGGCAGAGTTTTTCACGAGCTTTGACCGTTCGGAGAAAAAGACGGACGCTGAGAATGTGAAAAAAGCCGAGGCTGAGCAGAAGGAGCCTGAGAAAGGACCCGAGAAGAGCAGCTATGTGGTGGATTTTACACCGCAGGAGTTTGAGATGCTTGCGGCAGTGATCGAGCATGAGGTAGGCAACTGCTCTGAGCAGAGCAAGATAGCCGTTGCAAATGTCATACTTAACCGTGTAAGGAGCGACAGATTCCCCGATACTATCTATGAAGTCCTTACGGAGTCGGATCAGTTCACGGCTGTGTTCTCTTATTATGACGGCTCGGTGACACCTTCGGAAAATACCCGTGAGTGTGCGCTGAGAGCACTCAGCGGCGAGGACAATACCAATGGTGCGGTCTACTATTATGCACCTCAGTATTGCAGTGACCCGAATACTATCTCGTGGTTCGAGTCGATGACGCTTTGTCTTGAGATAGACGGACAGAGATACTTCAAGTAATGCACAAAAAGTGTATGTGAGATTTGTATAGTTTTTACGAAAAGTCAGGAGCGGATATTTCTGCTCTTGACCTTTTTTTGTGTATTTGTTAAAATAATATTGGTATATTTTCAGACAGTGTCCTGCGGCTGCTGTAAGGCGCCGGGGGCGATGAGGAAGTGGCATATGAGCGTTTCTAAAAAAGGAAAAATAACACTTGTGTCTTTGCTTGTGTGTCTGGGCACTGTGGGCGCCTGCGCAGGTATAGTGCTCCGCCGTGGTGTTATCGAAAAGAAAAATAGTGCTCCTGCCGCTGTCAGCGTTTCGGAGCCGGCTTCCGAGAGTTCGGCTGACACAAGCAGCACGAAGAGCACCGAGAGTGCTGCTGCACCGGAAGAGAAAAAGACGAAAAAACAGAGCTTTAAGCTCGTTTCCTTTAAAAAGGCAACAGTGGAAAGCTATGATATGAGCATACATAAGGCAGCTGCTCCGGCAAAGAAAAAGACTCAGGATCCGAACGATTTTACCGTGGAGTTCCCGGAGGACACCGAGGAGTATTATGACGTTCACAATGAGCCTCTGAACTTTACGGAGACAAGGAGCATAGCAGGGGAGTATTACACCGTGAACGATATAATCTCGGGTTCGGTGGTAACGATGAATGCCCACGATATGATATGCTCTATGGTTTACAGCGAGATAAGTGATGCATGGGGAGATGAAGCCATAAAGGCACAGGCTGTTGCGGCTTATTCGTTCCTGCGTTTTTGTGCCACCCACGGAATAAGACCCGATGTGGGGCTTAAAACGAATTATACCTCGAAGATAGAGAACTGTGTGAGCTCAGTCGAGGGTCAGGTGGTCGTCTATGAGGGCGAGATAATCAATGCCGTTTACTCGGCCTCCACTGCCGGCTGGTCTACCGCCAGCAGGAATATCTGGGGCGGCGATTATCATTATCTCCAGAGGGTAAAGAGCGTTTACGACTCGAAGGACCCTAACTGGGGGCTTGAAAAGACCTACACCAAGGATCAGGTCAAGTCGATACTTGAAAAGCGTGTGGGCTTTGCACTCAGCGACAACGTTATGGAATGGTTCACGATAGCAAGGGCTTTCAGCGGAAAGTATATCGGCACGATAACTATCACCGGAGATGCGGGCCAGACCGCAAATATCCCCGGCGAGGCTATGTGTGACCTGTTCGACCTTAAATCCATAGCTATGGACATCATTTTCAAGGACGGCAGCTTCACCTTCAAGACCTATGGCTGGGGCCACGGCACAGGAATGAGCCAGTGGGGAGCCTGTCTTTATGCGGATGCAGGGTGGACCTACGATCAGATACTGACTCATTATTATATAGACACGACTCTTGCTCTGTCCTCGTTCTATTCTCAGCCTGCGCCTCAGCAGACGGACGATAAGGACGATGGCGGCGATCGGAACACCGGGGATCAAACATCACAGGCGGCTTCCGACGGCACACAGCAGGATCAGACCGGCGCTCAGACGCAGGGCACAGAAGCCCACAACGCTGCGCCTGACGATGGTGCTGCACAAACAGAAGCATCGCAGCTGCTTAGCTAATGCTGCTATCTTATAACGAAAGGGAGTATTCCTAATGGCAATGTTCGGTAAAAACCCACAGGAGACAGCTATCCAGAATCAGATATCTCAGGAGCTTGCTTCTATCAACTCGCAGTATGTCGAGATCGGAAGATATGTAAAGCTCAACCTGAGCGATCAGATGACAGATCCACAGGTCAAGGCTATGATCGACAAAGTGGATGAGTCGCTGAATAAGCTGAAAAACCTTAACACACAGCTTCTTAATGTAAGAGGTCTGAAGGTCTGCCCTGGCTGCAATCATCAGATCCCAATAACAACAGCTTTTTGTCCCGACTGCGGAACACGTCAGCCGGAAGCAGTTCAGGCTGCTCCCGTACAGCCCGTGCCTCAGCCGGCGGTTCAGCCTGTTGCACAGCCTGCTTTTACAGCTGCGCAGAACCGGATGCCGAATGATCAGATGGCACAGTTCCAGAGACCGGAGATGCCCGATGCGTGTCCTCCTGTTCCTGCGCCTGCCCCTGTTCCGGCGCCTGCACCTGTTGCCGAGCCCGAGCCTGCACCCGTTGCCGAGCCTGAGCCTGCACCTGTTGCTGAGCCCGAGCCTGCACCCGTAGCTGATCCGGAGCCTGCACCTGTTGCCGAGCCCGAGCCTGCACCTGTTGCCGAGCCCGAGCCTGTGCCCGTGGCTGAGCCTGCGCCTGCACCCGGATCTGCTCCGCAGTTTATCTTCTGCTCCGAGTGCGGAAACAAGGAGCCTGCACAGATGAAGTTCTGTTCGCAGTGCGGCTCAAGACTTTGATAAATAAACCGACAGGCGGAGAAGTCCGCCTGTTTTTGTGAAGGAGAACAGAATGTCATTAAAGATAACAGAAAAGCTCAGCGGCTTCGATGTGATACTTGCATCGGCATCACCGAGAAGAAAGGAGCTTCTGGGACTTATTTGCAAAAGCTTTCGTATCATACCCTCCGACTGCGACGAAACGCTGCCGGGGAATATAGCGCCCGAGGACACCGCAGCCTATCTGTCAAAGGTGAAATGTGAGAGTATAGCCGCAGTTTATGAAAGCAGCCTGGTCATCGGCTGCGACACGGTGGTGGTCTGCGGCGAGGTCATGGGCAAGCCCGAGGATGCTGAGGACGCAAAGCGGATGCTCGGAGCTCTTTCAGGTCGTGACCACAAGGTCATCACAGGTGTCACTCTGTCTTACAAGGGCGAGAGTGTGACCTTTGACGAGGTGACCAAAGTCAGGTTTTTGAAGCTCGATGACAGGGATATCGAGCTTTACATCGAAAGCAAAGAGCCTTTTGACAAGGCAGGTGCATACGGGATACAGGGGCTTGGAGCAATGCTGGTGGAACGCATTGACGGCGATTTTTTCAATGTTGTGGGTCTGCCCGTGTCAAGGCTTGCCGAGGAGCTGGAGCGCTTTCTTGGGAACAGGTGATGCTATGGGGCTGTTTTTTTCAAAAAAGAAGGATGATATGTCCAAGGTCCGTGCCTATGACAAGAAGAGAGTTTCTTATGTCGTCGAGCGCACAGGCGCCGAGGAGACTGTGCTTGGGCGCACTGGCGGCATCAGCGTTGACGACGAGAAGCTGGTGGTCATGTGTGACGGCCACGAGGTGGTCAGGCTCTCGCTCTCGGGCATCGTATGTGCCGAGCTTATGAGCCACAACGGCGCCGACATCAAGGGTCAGGACCTTGTCACAGGCAAGCGCCGCCACATTGTTGTCCATTATGCCGTCAAGCGCTGAGGATAGATCAGGAATAAGTTTTTCCATATTTTCTTTAGTTTTTCATCAGATTATCACATTAAGGGAGTATTATGTATACAGTTCAGAAGACCGCTTCAAAACGGCGGCATTTAATAAGAATTCATGAGTTTTCTTCATATATTTTCTATACTTCCTTAATGAATAAAAGTCCGTGGTGAAGATCACGGGCTTTTATTTTGGTCAAAGGAGATGAGCAAGTGGAAGAGGTAATACAGCAGGAACAGAGCGGCGGTGAAAACAGGATCAATAACGGTGCGCTGTGGTATATCTGTTTTGCACCTGCGTTCGGGCTGTTTCTTGAGAGATATGCAGGCTCCCGTGTTGTTGGGGCGGCTGTGTGGATAATGTGTGTCGTTTCGATGCTAGCTGCCGAGCTGATAGATATGCGCATCCTTGAAAAAAGCGGCCGTGATACCAAAGGGCTGAGGCCGTGGGCGGCGGTTTTTCCTGTCTATGTTTTCAAGCGTGAGCGTCTTATGTCGGGCGAGCTTGCAAAGGTGTTCATCTGCGGTGTGTTCTGCGTTATTGCGATAGCTGCGAACGGCTTTACCCGAGGGCTGTCCGTTGACGGCGACTATCTGACGGTGTCGGTGCAGAATTCGGGCATAGCGGCGCTCGACAATTTCAGCGGTTCATCCCCAAAGGTGATAGGCGAGTGCATAGAAACCTATATGGGTGAGGACGCCGAATGGAGCAGCGAAAAGACAAAGGGCAACATCTGGACCATAACAGCGTCCGGCGAGCACGAAGGCAAGAAGATGACTGTGGAGTTTGAGATAGAGCATGACGGTTACACATACAAGAGCTTTCGTCTTACGGCAATAAGTGTAGGCGGCAAGCAGATGCACGATGAAGAGTTTGAGGAGCTTGCCAAAAAGATATTTATAGATGGATAAGAAAAGGAGCCGTTGCTTTACGCAGCAGCTCCTTGTATTTTAGTTGTTTTGGCTCCCTTTTACACAGCCGTGCGTAAAGCGGATCATTTTTCTATCTCGCCAAGTGACAGCGCTTTAAGATAAGCGTTTATAAAGCCGTCCAGGTCGCCGTCCATAACAGCCTGTACGTTCGTGTTTTCATAGCCGGTGCGTGTGTCCTTGACCAGAGTGTATGGCATAAACACATAGGACCTTATCTGTGCGCCCCAGGCTATCTCCTTCTGAACGCCCTTGATATCCTCGATCTTTTCAAGGTGCTCACGCTCCTTGATCTTAATAAGCTCCGCTTTTAGAAGCTTCATGGCAAAGTCCCTGTTCTGGAACTGTGAACGCTGTGTCTGACACGAGGTAACGATGCCTGTGGGTATGTGCGTGAGTCTTACCGCAGAGGAGGTCTTGTTGATGTGCTGGC
>DFEO01000049.1 GCA_002368715.1 Ruminococcus sp. UBA3800 | reverse complement strand
AGCAGAGCGCAGCTGAGTGCGAGAGGATAGTCAAGGAGCACAAGGCAAAGTGTGCCGAGCTTATCCAGCAGAACACAGATATCACAGAGAGAAAGCTTGAAGAGATCAGAAACGCTTATGATGAGGAGCTTGAGGCTTATGAGAACCTCCAGGCTGAGGTGACTTACTTCAAGGCTAATCTGACCGAGCTTTATAATAAGCAGATAAGACTTGTGATGGAGCTGCCCACAATGACTCCCGAGGAGCTTGAGGAATTTGAGGCAAGCCTTGACGAGCTGGAGGATGAGGAGTATTATGAGGACGAGCCCGAGGCACCTGCTGAGGAGGTCACCTTCACTCCCGAGCCCGAGGCTGCACCTGCTGCGGCAGCTGCTCCTGTAAGCAATCAGGAGAACATCGACAAGATACTCAATACCGGATCCTTTGATCCCGTTATCCCAAAGCAGAACTTCAACGATCTGCAGTTTGGAAAACATAACTGATAAAGGCAAGATCCGTATAAAGACGGAAGATGTTCTTAGTGCGTGATCGCCTAAAAAAATAAGGCTCTGTTTTGCAGAGCCTTTTTGTACTGAATAAACGATGCTGTGGGGGATGTGCTCACGGTGTTTTGCGGAGTGTGTGTATGTTTTTTATTGCCCTTGCAGTTATAGCGGTGCTCATAGGCGCCGACCAGATCATAAAATATGCTGTTGTCAAAAACCTTGCTCTTGAAGCAAAGCCTTTGAGTGTCATAGCCTTTGGCGACACAAAGATCTTCAGCCTTCAGCACATCAGAAATACGGGGGCAGCCTGGAGCATGATGTCGGGAAAGACCTGGTTTTTGATAGGTCTTCCGATAGTTGTGTGCGGTTTTGCGCTGTGGTATATGTATCGTATCCGCAAAGGCAGCAGGCTGGAGCTTTTTTCGATAGCTCTTATGGTTGCAGGCGGTATCGGCAATCTTATCGACCGTATCAGGCTGAAAGAGGTCGTGGACTATATCAAGTTCGAGCCGATAAGCTTTCCGATATTTAATTTTGCCGATATCTGTGTTGTCGTCGGAGCCGTGCTTTTCTGTTTTTGTGCGCTGTTTTTAAGCGGCGGCAAGGATAAGACAAAAGCCCCCGAGGCGGCGGCTGAAAAGACGGCAGAGGAAACAAAAGATGAAGAGCCTGATACTTGAAGCCGAAAGCGCCGGCGAGCGCCTTGACCGGTTCGTCAGCGACAGCTGTGAGGAGCTGACACGCTCTGCGGCGGCGTCTCTTATAGCTGACGGCGCTGTGCTTGTAAACGGTGAGGCTAAGGCAAAGAATTATAAGCTGAGACAGGGCGACAAGGTGGAGGTCACCATACCCGACCCCACGGAGCTTGAAGCTGTGGCACAGGATATCCATATAGATATCGTCTATCAGGACGACAGCCTGCTTGTTGTAAACAAGCCAAAGGGGATGGTCGTCCATCCTGCCAACGGCAACCCTGACGGCACCCTTGTAAACGCTCTGCTGTTTGCCTGCAAAGGACAGCTGTCCTCGATAAACGGCGTTATCCGCCCGGGGATAGTCCACAGGATAGATAAAAACACCAGCGGTCTGCTCATCGTTGCAAAGACCGATGCCGCACACAGACATCTTGCCGAACAGATAAAGGAGCATAGCTTTACAAGAGAGTATGAGGCTGTTGTGGTGGGACGTTTTGCTCCGCCAGATGGAACGATAGATGCACCTATCGGCAGAAGCAGATATGACCGCAAAAAAATGTGCGTGACTCAAACAAATTCACGCAATGCCGTTACCCATTATCAAACGGTGGCGGCTCTTGGGAATTTTTCGCATATGCGCTTTCGCCTTGAAACAGGCAGGACCCACCAGATAAGGGTCCACTGTGCCTATATGGGTCACCCCGTTTACGGCGACGATGTTTACGGCAAGGCGGTAAAGGGTGTACAGGGTCAGTGTCTTCATGCAAAAAAGATCGGCTTTATCCACCCCGTAACAGGTGAGTATATGGAGTTTGACAGTGAACTCCCCGATTATTTCAAAAAGGTGCTTGACCGCATTGAAAAAGGACAGTAATAAATGAGTTTTGATATATCAAAGACACTTCTGATAACCGATATGGACGGCACGTTCCTGCCTGCATCAAAGATACCCGGCAGACGAACGCTTGAAGCTGTGGAGCACTTTATGGCACTTGGCGGACGCTTCTCCATAGCGACAGGCCGAGCCATTCAGGCGGCAGACCAGTATTTCGATCAGGTGAGGGTCAATGCACCTATCATAATGTCAAACGGCGGGATGGTATATGACATTGCCGCAAAAAAACAGATATATGATATATATCTTCCACAGACGGCAAGACAGATCACCGCAGAGATACTGCGCTCACATCCGTGGGTCGGCTGTGAGGTGCTGACTCTTGAAGAGGTCTATGTTCCGCAGATGACGGATATGGAGGCTGTCCACAACGAGATATGCAAGGTGACGCCTGTCCTTTGCCCTGTGGACGAGATACCATCGAAGCAGTGGTATAAGGTGCTTTTTGCACTGCCGCCCGAGAGAATGGAGGAGCTTATGTCCTTCGTTGAGAGCAAGGGCTACACAGGGGTCGACTTTGTGAGATCAAGCAAGGAGTATTATGAGATGCTTCCGCAGAACATATCAAAGGGCTCGGCCCTTGAAACGATGCGTGAGCGCTGCGGTATGGAGGATATGCTCTTTATTGCGGCAGGTGACTATAACAACGACATCGAGCTTTTGCAGGCGGCGGATATTTCAGTCTGCCCCTCAAATGCTGCTGACGCTGTAAAGGGTGTGTGCAGCAGGGTCTATCCTTCATCCTGTGAAGAGGATTTCATAGCCGATGTTATAGACGATATCATAAACGGCAGGCTCACGCCGCAGCAAAAGTAAACAGCCTCATCCGAGGTATGATAGATTTTTGATTTGGAGGTCGTATTTTATGGACGCAACACTTAAAAAGCAGCTCGAGATAACAGCTGCAAAGATCCGTCTTGGGATCCTCGAGGGCGTTTTCAATGCAAAGTCCGGTCATCCGGGCGGCTCGCTTTCGATAGC
>DFEO01000087.1 GCA_002368715.1 Ruminococcus sp. UBA3800 | reverse complement strand
TCACGGTAAAGGGGCTTCGGGTTGCGCTCGCTGACGCTGCGGCACAGCGCTTTTTTTGCAAGATAGGCACATTTTTCAAAATCTCCCCCTATGCCCACGCCTATAACTATCGGAGGGCACGGGTTCGAGCCTGCCGTGGCACATACAGACACCACCCAATCCACTATCTCATCGTGGGTGACAGAGGGTGTCATCATTTTCAGCTGAGACATATTCTCGCTTCCAAAGCCTTTTGGTGACACCATTATTTTTACCCTGTCGCCGTCCGTTATCCTGAGGTGTACGACCGGAGGTGTATTATCACCTGTATTTACTCTTTCCAGCGGGTCCGAAACGATGGAGCAGCGCAGTCTTCCCTCGGTATAGCCACGGGACACACCTTTGTTTATCGCCTCGTTCAGCGAGCCGCCCACAAAGTGGACATCCTGACCCACCTCCATAAAAATGACGGCCATTCCCGTATCCTGACAGATAGGGATATTCTCATTCCTTGCGGTCTCGATATTTGCCTTTATATCGTCAAAGACGTTTTTGCCAACAGGAGACTGTTCTTTTTCGCTGTTCTGATAGATACACTTTTCCATATCCTCGGGCAGCTCAAGGTTTGCCTTTATGCAAAGCTCTCTTACAAGCTCCTCCACCTTTGAAACGTCTATCTCTCTCATTGTTACACTTCTTCCTTTCCTTCATCAGTTTCTTCTTTTTCCATCTGCTCGCAAACGCCGAACACATCGGCATCCTTCAGCTTGATTATCTTTATGGGATCCAGCAGCAGGATATGCTCGCCGTCTATCATCATCTCGCCCTTCAAAAACCTGACGGCTGCTTCCTCGTTCAGCTCGGCCGCAGGCAGAATATCCTGGTCGCCAAGCTCGGTAAAGCCCGAAACGCTGTCGCACAGCAGCGCCACACGCTTGCCCTGTGTCTCGGTGATGATCATACACCAGCGGTCAGACATAGGTACATCCTGAAAATGGAAGCGTCTTCTGAGACTTATTACAGGTATCACCGAACCCTCATATGCGATAGTCCCCGGTATGTAGTCGGGAAAATCGGGCAGAGGGGACGGTTCTTCGGCTGCGATTATCTGCAATATATCCGAAAACGCCAGCGAGAACTTCCGATCATCGACATCGAAAAGCAAATATTTTTCCAAAGCCATATTCTTACCTCTTTTTCTGTCTGCAATTACAGCCCGCTGTTTATCTTTCTCGAAAGCTTTATCAGTTCATCCGCTATACATTCAAGCGGCACCTGCTTTTTCACGGCACCGTTTTCAAAGGCTGCCCTGGGCATCCCGTATACCACGGAGGTAGCCTCGTTCTGTCCGATATTGTATGCTCCCATCCGCTTCATATTCAGCATACCCTTTGCGCCGTCGCTGCCCATCCCCGTGAGGATAACGCCGATAGCGTTCTGCTTTGCGGTGTATGCCACGCTGTCGAAGAACACATCGACGGAGGGACAGTGTCCCGACACCCTGACTCCTGTCTCCGAGGTGACAAAATAGCCTTTTTTGTCTTTGAAAAGGCGCAGGTGTCTGCCGCCTGCGGCGATGACTATCTGGTTGGGTCTGAGATAAAGACCGCTGGAGGCCTCGACCACCTCATAGTCGGTGATGTCGTTGAGCTGTGAGGCATAGATAGCGGTATATTTGTCGGGCATATGAAGGACAGCCGCCATAGGCGGTATATCTCCCCTGAGGTGTTTGATAATTTCCCTCAGTGCCTCGGTGCTTCCTGTCGAGCCGCCCACAGCTATCATAGCCGAAGCGTTGACGGATGGTCTTGACACCAGCGAACGGCGCTCGACGGCATTCCGCTCCACGCTTGACATAAGGGCTTTGGCAAATGCCCTCGGGTTTTCGGGGGTCTTTGTAAGAATGTCCATAGCGCCCGACTGGATCATAGTATATTTTATATTTGCCCTGGAGGTACACACCACGACGGGCACCGAATATCTCGGAACGAGCTGTATAAGGTAATCGGCAGATACCGGCTTGCTGTCGGCATCGAGAAGGATGTAGGCAGGAGATATCTTCTTTGCACATTTTCTGCCGTCCGCTAAAGGACAGGCCGAGGCCACATATTTTCCGGCACTGTTCTCGCTGATGATGCGGAGCACCTGAGCGGTAAAGCTCTCGCTGTCCGAGATAACAAGTATGTTCATGCTCATAAATGTGCCTCCTTTCGGAAAATGGCAGGCTCCTGCTTGACATAGGCCATATCCTCGGGAGCAGACTCAGCGTGGCCGATATAAAGATATCCGCCCGGGTTCGTAGCCTTATAGAACTTTTTGCAAAGAGAGGACTTGGTCTGCTCGTCAAAATATATCATAACGTTGCGGCACACTATCAGGTCAAAGGTCTTTTTGAACTTGATTGGATCCATAAGGTTGTGATAGCGAAATTCGACCTGATTTCGGATAGAGTCATTGACCTGATAAAGTCCGTTGCCAAGCGGTTTGAAATAGATCGCTCTCCACCTTGCAGGGATGCGCTCCATTGATTTTTCGGTATAAATACCGTTCTTTGCGGCTCTCAGGGCATTATAGGAGATATCCGTAGCCAACAGCTTGAGATTCCAGCTGTATTTCTTCGAGCCGAAGTATTCATCCATGCACATCTGAAGGTTATAGGGCTCGTTTCCGAAGGAGCAGCCTGCGCTCCATATGCAGATATCGTGGCTTTTTATACTCTTCTCGGCATAGGGAAGGAATACGTTCACAAAATGCTCATAGTGCTTTTGCTCACGCATAAAGTAGGTATAATTCGTGGTCAGCCTGTTTATAAGGTTGGCTATCTCGTTGCCCATATAGTCGTTATAAAGTGTGGGCAGATATTCCTCAAAGCTGCAAAATCCGCTGTCCATTATGTAATTGCTGAGCCTGCTCTCGATGAGGACTTTTTTCTCTGAGAGGTCCAGCCCATAGTTTTTCTTGATAAAGGATGTCAGCTTTTCAAAATCTTCCTGAGAGATATGCAGCATATTAAAGACCTCCGTTTCAGTCCTTGATGAGCTTTCTCGTGTTAAGAAGTGATATGCGCTCGCTTGATGCCGAGGATGTTATAAAGCAGCTCTCGGTGCTGTCATTAACAGGGTTCTGCGCTATCTGCGCAGGGATGACGTTTTCGACATCGTTCACCCTGTCCACCAGTATCCCTGCCTGATAAACGCCGCTTTCGACCAATATCAGACAGCTCTTCGAGTCATACTCAAAGTCAGGGCTGCCGAGCTTTCGCCTCAGGTCTATCACAGGCACCACCTTGCCTCTTAGGTTTATCACCCCGGGGATATAGTCCGGTGTTTTAGGTATAAAGGTTATCTCGGGGATCTCGATTATGTCGGTCACATCGGTGATCCTGAAGGCATAGACCTTCTCATTCGATATAAAGGTCAGGATCTGTCCGCCTGTCTGCGCAAAATCCTGTTTTATCTCTTCTGCCATATTGAGTTCCCCTTTCATTTTCGGTCTTTTGTTCTGCTTTGCCGGAGCATCATCAGTTTGAGTTCATTATCTCCTGAACGTCTAAGATAATGGTTATGCTTCCGTCGCCAAGGACAGAACAGCCGCTCATTCCGGCTTCCTTCAGCTTCATATCCGAGAGCACGGCAGGAAACGGCTTTACCACCACCTGCTGGTCAAGAGTGATCCTGTCTGCCATCAGTATCGCACGGTTATTCACGTTCTCGCACTCTATCATTATCCCTCGTGTTATGTCATCCACTGCGTTTTCAATGCCGAAGTGTCTTCCCAGCCTTATAAGCGGAACAGCCTCGCCCCTCTGCATAATGAACTCATTGCCGTCGGAGTCTTTGATATATCTGTCCGTTGTGCAGGAAAACGCTTCGTTTATCGAGGCTATCGGTATCGAGAAATTTGTCTGTCCCACATCAACGCTCATAACGTCAACTATCGAGAGCGAAAGCGGTATCCTTATGGTAAAGGTCGAGCCCTCGCCGAAAACAGAATCGACTATCAGCTTGCCGCCCACCTTTTCAAGGTTCTGCTTTACAACATCCATTCCGACGCCTCTGCCCGAATATTCGGTTATCTGCTCGTTTGTCGAAAAGCCTGCGGCAACGACGAAATTGAATACCTCCTTGTCGGTGTATTCGCTTTCGGGCTTGGTGAGAAGGCCGTTTTTCTTTGCCTTTGCCAGGATCTTGTTCCTGTCCATCCCAGCGCCGTTATCTCTGCACGAGATGACCACCTCGCTCGAATCATAGCCTGCCGAGAGGGTGACGGTCGCAGGGTCGGTCTTTCCGGCGGCGGCACGCTCCTCTGGCATTTCTATACCGTGGTCAACTGCGTTCCTGACGATGTGCATAAGCGGGTCATTGAGCAGGTCTACGATCGACTTATCGACCTCGGTCTCCTGGCCGACAAAGGTCAGCGTAACGTTTTTGCCAAGCTTTGTGTTCATATCACGAACAACACGGTTCATCTTCTGGAAGGCGGTAGACACGGGCACCATTCGTATCGACATTACCACGTCCTGGAGCTCGTCGGTAAGTTTTTTGAGTTCTCTTGCCGATTTATTGAAGCGGTCAAAGTTTGTGCCTGCGTTTCTTATATCGGGAGAGGATATCACCGAGCCCTCGGTTATAACTATCTCGGCAACAAGGTCAAGGAGCCTGTCGAGCTTGTCGAGCTTGACAGACAGCATTGCCTGCTCGTGTTTTTCGGGAGCTTTTTTGGGGGCTTTTTTTGCGGGAGCAGGCTTCGGAGCCTGCGGCTTCTGCTCTGCGGCAGGAGCTGCGGCCTCGGCCTTTTGCTCTTTTTTGGGTCTTTCCACCTTTTTGAAGCTCTCGACATTGAGTGCGTCACCGAACAGCTCCTCCACCTTTTCGGCGCTGCCGGTGGTAAGCTTTATATAAAGTCCGTTCTTTGCGATATCGTCATCTGCGCTGTCGGCATCAAGATCGTCGGGAAAGGTCTTTGTCACCTTTGCTATCTTTCCCAGCGCCCTCATAAGCACAAGCGCTCTCATCGAGGGCATAGCGCAGGCCTGTGAATAGACTATCTTATAGGTCAGGATGTTCTCGTCCTCGCCGTCCTCAAAGATGCCCTCATAGCCAAAGTCTTCGCCGGCGCTTTCCTTATCGCTGCCCCCTGCCGGAGCAGCAGGCGCAGAGCCGCCCTTCATGACTTCAGCAAAGGCGTGTATCTTTGCTTCCAGCTCGGAAAAGTCTGTCAGAGGTATGCTTTCATCCTGGATGTTTTCCAGCTCGTATTTCAGGTTATCCGAGGATGCGAACAGCAGCTCATAGAGTGCGGCCTTGTCATAGGTGACAGTCGGGTCCTCACGGATGATGAAGAACAGGTCCTCGACCGCATGAGCGAGAGTGGACATATTTGAAAGGCCCATCATGGCAGCGGACCCTTTTATGGTGTGCATAGTGCGGAAGATCTCGTTCATATCGTCTGTTTCGATAGCGTCCTCCTGCTCTGTACGCATAAGGATATCATCGAGCTTTTCGAGCAGGTCACCTGTCTCGAAGACGAACATATCGAGCATACCTTCCATTCCGCTTTCAAACTTTGGCATTGTGCTGCACCTCGCTGTCCTGTTGATATCAGGCTCCTTTCGGGAGCCGACACTTATACATAATAATTATACCAAATTTTCATCCGTTTTGCAATAGAAAACCGATATTTTTATATGATTTAACACTTTATTACTTATTACGCAAAAAACAGCACGCCGCCCAAAAAAGGCTGCGTGCTGCGATAATCTTCCGGTCAGGCAATTATGCGCCCGGCTTATTTTCTTTTCTTGCTGATAACGGCTGCTGCACCTGCAAGTGCCAGACCCGAAAGCGCTACGATCGCGCCTGTGCCGGGGTTGGTGGTTGTGGATGCGGAAGCTGCCTTGTCAGCGGTGGAGGCTGCTGCCTTCGAGCTGCTGTCAGCCTTGGAGGAGGTATCATCCTTGCTTCCCTCAGAGGTCTCGTCGCTGCTGGTATCAGCCTGACTCTCGGACTGGCTCTCGCTCTCAGACTCGGACTCGCTCTCCTCGGGCTCATCCTCAGCGTCAACGAACTCTACGTCGTCATCCTTTGTGGAGAGGTAAAGTCCCTTCTCAAGAGCATCTGGTTCGGTTATTCCTACTTCATTTGCTACAATTTCTGCGAGCCTACCGCCAATATTTCTGTGAGTTGTTTCCGAGGGATGCCAGTCAACAGCCACGCCGTCCTCTTCGGTGTTCTGCACGGGCAGCTCTAAGAAATGTATATGCTCATCGGGGAGCGTAGAACTTACAACATTTACGACCTCATCTTCTGCATCGCAGAGATCCTGACCCATCATTCCGAGAACGCACAGGATCTCGGCATTGGGGTTCTTCTCTCTGATATGTCTGAGGAATTTGTCATAAGCTCGCTGGAATTCGGCGATCTTGTTGGAGTCGCCCTTTGTCCACGACGAATCATTCGTTCCGAGGTTTACTACTATCAGATCGGGCTGATAGTTCGAGAAATCCCATGCCTGCTCGCCGGGGTTCGCACCGTCGATCCACTCCCAGGTGAAGCAGAGGTTGTCATAATAGTTGGGTGCAAGAAGATTCTCGTTGGGCTCATCGCCTGTCGCATAGCCCGACTTAACACCTGTTCCGCTGACGGAAACAAAGCTGTAATCTGCATCCAGATAGTCAGCCATAATATAGGCATAGGTCTTTGCAGCGTTCTCGTTCTTTACATTGAAGCTCTCGCTTGTCGAACCGTCAACGCCGTAGCCGCAGGTGATGGAGTCGCCTATGAACTCGATAGAGAGATCCTTTGCGGGTGTGGGAGCAACAGTTGCGCCTTCCTGGACCTCGATGCTGTCCAGCTGGAGAACGGAGTTAGCGCTCTCGGAAAGCTTGATGAGCTTTACCTTGTTCACGCCCTCCTCCAGAGGAACATCAACAACAGGCGCCTTTGCCGAAGAAGAGGTATAGCCCTTTACTGCCAGCTTGTCGTTTACCATAACAGCAAGTCTTGTCTGCTGCCCCTTTTTGAGGTGGAACCTTACAGAGTCGGAACCCTCGACGGTGAACTCAACGCCGCCTGCCGACCACGGGATAAGCAGCGCATCGTTCTGATAAGCTGTTCTTCCGATAAGCTTGACGTTCTCGGCTGTGGGCTCGATCTCGGTATAGCCGTCTCTCACTGCGTCAGCAGGTATAGCTGCCATCATGGAAGCGGCGATAGCTGCGCTTGCAAAGCCTGCAAAGATCTTTTTTGTCAGTCTCATTTTTACATACATCCTTTCGTTTTGTGTTTCAAACTCCAAATATCCAAAAACACTTTAATACAGAATAAACTATAACACAAAACTGTTATTTTTTCAAGTCCCTGTCCACCATTTGCCTTCTTTTTCAGCGTCATTCACAAATTATCATCATTCACTTTAGCTGTTTTTTATAATACCCCCTCCCCTCCGGGGAGGGCAGTAGGAGCTATTAGCCAGCACGCCCCCGGGTGGGGTGGGGGAATTGGGTGCAGGTGCACGCACCTGCCTGGTTGAATTGTTCATATAATTGTGATATACTGAAAGATCGGAACGATAATTTTAGGAAACGGAGCAGAAAAATGGAGCTTTCAAACGTTACCGAGCATTTTGATATAGCTGTCATCGGCGCAGGTCATGCCGGCTGTGAGGCCGCCCTTGCAGCAGCAAGGCTGGGGCTTAAAACAGCCCTTTTCACCATATCGCTTGACGCTGTTGCTAATATGCCCTGCAACCCCTCGATAGGCGGCACCGCAAAGGGTCACCTGGTCAGAGAGATAGACGCTCTCGGCGGAGAGATGGGCAAAGCCGCCGACAAGACCCTTATCCAGAGCAGGATGCTCAATCTCGGCAGGGGCCCCGCTGTCCACAGCCTGAGAGCGCAGATAGACAGGGTGAAGTATCACTGCCTGATGAAGCAGACTATCGAGCAGACGCAAAACCTGTTTCTGAAGCAGGCCGAGATAACCGAGATCATCTTTGACGAAAACAAAACGGTCAGGGGAGTAAAGACAAAGCTCTCCACTGTCTATTCGTGCTCTGCCGTTATCATCGCCAGCGGCACCTATCTGGGAGGGATGGTCCATGTGGGAGAGACCTCTTATCCCAGCGGTCCCGATTCGTCTCTTCCTGCCGAGGCGCTCACGCAGTGCCTTAAAGGCGCCGGTATGACCATAAGGCGCTTCAAGACGGGCACCCCCGCAAGAGTACACAGGCGCTCGATAGACTTTGACAGGCTTGAGGTGCAGTACGGCGACGAAAAGATAACGCCATTCTCGTTCTCGGACGGTGAAAAGCCTGAGAACAAGGTAGCGTGCTATGTGGCCTACACCAATGCCGAGACACATAAGGTGATAAAGGACAACATCCACCTTTCGCCCATTTATTCGGGGCGCATACAGGCCATAGGCCCCAGATACTGTCCCTCTATCGAGGACAAGATAATGCGCTTTTCCGACAAGCCGAGACACCAGCTTTTTATCGAGCCTATGGGGCTCGACACGGACGAATTCTATTTGCAGGGGATGTCGTCTTCGCTGCCTGAATCAGTGCAGCTGGAGTTTCTTCACACGATAAAGGGGCTCGAGCACGTCGAGATAATGAGAAACGCTTATGCGATAGAGTATGACTGCTGTGACCCGACAGAGCTTTCGGCAACGCTGGAATTCAAGGACTTTGCAGGGCTTTACGGCGCAGGCCAGTTCAACGGCACCTCTGGCTACGAGGAAGCCGCCGCCCAGGGTCTTATCGCCGGTATAAACGCAGCGCTGAAAATAAAAGGCGAAGAGCCGCTGGTTCTGGACAGGGCAAGCTCATATATCGGAACGCTTATCGACGACCTTGTTACAAAGGGCTGTCAGGACCCTTACAGGATGCTGACCTCAAGAAGCGAATACAGGCTGCTGCTGAGGCAGGACAACGCCGACATAAGGCTAATGCCCGAGGGACACAGAGTCGGGCTCATCAGTGACGAGAGATATGAGAAGCTCAAAGAAAAGGTGGCGCTGATAGATGCCGAGATAAAGCGTGTTTCAAAGCTCAACATCGCTCCTTCAGAGGCGGTAAACGCTTATCTTGAAAGCGTCGGCACAGACCCTATCGACAACGGCTATAAGCTTTCGCAGCTGATCAGGAGGCCGGGTGTGACCTATGACGAAACGGCACCCTTTGACAGCGCAAGGCCGGCATTGCCCGACGATGTGAGGGAGCAGGTGGAGCTGCAGATAAAGTATGAGGGCTATATAAAGATACAGCTCGAGCAGGTGGAGGCTATGAGAAGGCTGGAAAACAAAAAGCTGCCTGCAGATATGGATTATACGAAGATAAAGGGGCTGAGGCTGGAAGCGGCCGAAAAGCTCAACAAGATAAAGCCGTTGTCTGTCGGTCAGGCGGGCAGGATAAGCGGTGTTAACCCTGCCGATGTGAGCGTACTGCTCGTGTGGGCAGCGGGCGGCTATAAACAGGGAGATTGATATGCAGGCAGACAGGATACTTTATGACAGGCTGCTTTCCCCACTGGGGCTAGATGATGAAAAATATGAGCGGCTGAGAGAATACGAGCGTATGCTGGTGGAGTGGAACGAAAAGATCAACCTTACCGCCATAACCGAGCCCGACCAGGTGGCAGAGAAGCATTTTTACGACAGTGTTTACCCGTTTTCTCTTTTTGAAGTTCCGGACGGGGCTTCGGTGATAGATGTGGGGACAGGGGCAGGTTTTCCGTCCTGTCCGCTTAAAATATTCAGAAACGATATCAGGCTTACGCTCCTTGACAGTCTGAACAAGCGGATAAACTTTCTGGCGGCGCTGTCCGAGGACATAGGCCTTGGGGCGGTGTGTATCCATGCGAGAGCAGAGGAGCTTGGCCGGAATGCCGAATACAGGGAGAGGTTTGACATTGCCTGTGCGAGAGCCGTGGCGAATCTGAGGGAGCTTTGCGAATACTGTCTTCCGTTTGTAAAAGTCGGCGGAGCGTTTGCGGCGCTCAAGGGTTCGGCAGGCAGGGAAGAATTGGAGCAGGCAAAGACCGCAGTAAAAACGCTTGGGGCGAAGGTGGAGGACGTATATGAATACGCACTTCCTTCGGGCGACGGCAGAACGCTGATAATACTCAGAAAGGTCGATCCCACGCCCCCGAAATACCCCCGCAACAAAGGCCGGATGTCCTCTCATCCCTTATAATTTCCCCTTTCCACGTTCGGAACGTAAAACACTTTCATATCAAAAGATCCCCCTGCCGCCATAGCAGGGGGATCGGTGTTTTTATTTGGAAAACCGTTCGGGATCAATCATCATAATTGTCGTCAAACACATAGCCTTCGGAAAGGGCACGGCGGAGCTCTTCCTGCTGCTCGGTCACATGAGTGCTTTTGAGCTTTAGCCTGATCGCCTGCTTGAGGTTCACTATCTCCGCAAGGCTGTGCTCTCCGCCTGCTTCGCCGTCAAGGGTCCATGCTATCTTTTCGTCACATTTAAAAACGATGTGCGAAGCCTTGAACGTGATGAAGTTTCTTTCCGACAGATTGTTGAAAGCCGCATTCGACACGGTGGTGCTGAAATCTATCGGGTTTTTCGGCGTCTTGCAGAGAACGACCTCGAAAAGTCCGTCGTCAAGGACAACGTCATTTGAGACCAGATTTTTCATTCCGCCGATAGACATCGCATTTGATACGAGCCCGAGAATGAAATCTCCCTCGGTCACCTCGCCGTCATGCCATACGCTCATCTTGTGTCCACGATAGGTAGGCACTCTTTTAAGACCCTCGGCAACATAGGCTGCGTGGCCGAAAATGTTTTTAAAGCCCTGCTTCGTCTCATAGGAAACGTCGGTAAAAGCGCCGAAGCCGGCGACATAAACAAAGCTTTCGCCGTTGAACGTTCCCACGTCATAGTCAAAGTATACTCCGTCAACGACCTCCTGAGCGGCAGCTATGAGCTTTTTCGAGATGTTGAGCGAGTTTGCACAGTCATTGGTAGAGCCTGCCGGGATATAGCCCAGAGGCTTTTTTTCGGCATAGGTGAGCAGAGCCTTGACAGCCTCGGAAAGAGTGCCGTCTCCGCCCGAAGCGACTATCAGATCATACTGCTCTCCGTCGTCCTTTATCTTGCGGTAGCCGTCAAGCCTGGCTTGAGTCGGATAGGCGGTAACGTCATATCCGCCCTTTGTAAAAATATCTATTATATCGCAAAGATTGCTTTTAAGGTGGCCTTTTCCGGCCTTACTGTTATAAACAAAAAGAAGCTTCTTCATTTTTTCTCCTTGTCTGTTTCGGTCAATATACATTTTTCGGTATTATTTGCCAGTGTTATGTTATGGTTATGTATGATTATATCACATAAGCGAAGCGATGTGATATAATTGCCTGATACGCAGGGAGTGTCACAGAGTGACACGTATCTGCGAGGGCTTTCAGATAAATGTATAATATCAGCTATGCTGTTATTATATCACATAAGCGAAGTGATGTGATATAATTGCCCGATACGCAGGGAGTGTCACAGAGTGACACGTATCTGCGAGGGCTTTCAGATAAATGTATAATATCAGCTATGCTGATATTATATCACATAAGCGCCCAAAAATCAACCCCCGCTCCCGAAGCAAGTCCCTCTCCCAAGGCAGGACCGTGCGGCAAAGCTCTTATAAAAAGAAGCCCGAGCTCTGCTTTGTTACCATGTCGGTCATATGCCCTGCCCGGTAGGCTCTGGGAGTCATTCCGGTTTCGGTCTTGAATGCTCTGGAAAAATAGTTGCTGTCTGCATAGCCGCATTCCACTGCGATCTTCGTGATCGGCTCCGGCGAAGAGCGCAGCATACGGCAGGCATCCCTTATCCTGCGCTTTCGGATATACTCGGTCGGGGTGCAGCCGCATACGCTTTTGAAGATGCGCAGGAACTGGCGCTGCGAATAGTTCGAGAGCTTAGCCAGCTCCGTCACCGAAAGGTCGGACAAATAGCCCTTTTCTATCTGTGCCAGCGCCTCGGCTATCGAATAGAGGTCGCTGTTTTTGTGGGGCGTGCCTTTTTCATAGCAGCGTGAAAGATGTATGCACAGCGAAAGAAAGTCCGTTTTGAACTTTGTCTGCCAGCAGCTTAATTTGAGCGCCTGCTCGTTGAACATATCGCATATCGTGTTGTATGCAGTGTCATAGTCCTCGGGGGCAAGCTTGAACCTGGCCCTGAAGCCGCCGGACTTCAAAAGGTTCGGCTCGACCACAAAAAGCGCCTGGAACCCCGGTGTCTTTACAAGCTCCTGAGCCGAGGAGGTGAAAAAAGACGGGTCGAACATTATATTGCAGGGCTTGAAATCCTTGGCGTTTTTAAAGCCGTGAGGCGTATTTCCGCTTATGACAAAAACATCACCACGGTTCACGGGATAGCTCTCGTCCTCAACGATGTGCAGAGCGCTGCCGTCGGTAACTATCACCGCTTCGCAGAAGTCCTCGTGGCGGTGCATAAAAAAGTCACCCTGCTGGAAGCCCAGCTGTATGAAAAACGGAAAGTCCTTTACCTGCGAAAAATCCTCAAGCCGAAAGGGCTCCATAGACTGCATAGGCTCCTCCTCCTTTTTGGAATGTCTTTTTTGTGCGGTTTTATGTCGTGTTCATTATATCAAATATCCGCCTTTTATGTTAAAATATTTGCGTACCCATAAATTATAGCACAAATCTGCCATTTTTTCAAGTGGAAAGACGAATAAAAAACAGCTGATCATAAAAACTCTTGATCTGAAAGGAAGGAAATGTAATGAGAGCAAGCAAATCAATCGTTGCGGCACTGGCACTGCTGCTCACAGCTTCGGCGGTCGGATGTGGGAGCGGCTCGGGCAGCTCCTCGGACAAGGACGCAAGCTCCTTTACCGAAAAGGTCGAGGTCGCAAGCTCCGATGATATCGAGCCTATTGCCGATGATGCGCAAAAGGAGATCGAGTGGTTCTCCTATTTTGACATCAACCCCA
The DNA here is from genome assembly GCA_002368715.1 of Ruminococcus sp. UBA3800. Taxonomy (GTDB): domain Bacteria; phylum Bacillota; class Clostridia; order Oscillospirales; family Ruminococcaceae; genus Hominimerdicola. Next base: position 7,174 of record DFEO01000087.1, on the reverse strand, counting down.
CAAAGGCCTCTCCCGAGAAGAGGACAGACCTTGCGCTTTTCGAGCAGAAGGGCGGAAAGATCAAATACACAAGAACAGGCTCGATGAAAAAGTATGACGACCTGGCGGCAAGGCTCCTGGCGGACGATCCCCCGGATATGTTCTGGTATGAGACAGCGATGACGTTCCCTGCAAACTGTATCAAGGGGATGTTCCAGAGCATTGATCCGATAGTTGACTTTGACAGCCCGATATGGTCGGATGTCAAGGAGACAGCAGGGCAGTATACCCTCAACGGCGAGCACTATGTTGCGCCTATCGATTTCGGTGCGCTTTCGGTTATGACCTACAATGTGGATGTGTTCGAGGAGAACAGCCTTGACGATCCTTATGAGCTTTATCTCGAGGGCAAGTGGGACTGGAACGCATGGTATGACCTTATGACAGAGTATGTTGAGAACGCCCCTGCCGATGAGGAGCGCTGGGGAGTAAACGGGTGGTTTGCGCCGTTTATCTTCCATTCCACAGGAAAGTCGATCATACAGTATGACGCAGAGAAGGACGAGTATGTGAACAATATCGAGGATGCCGACCTTGACAGAGCGGCATCGCTTCTCTATGATATCCAGAAGAACGGTCTTTACAATGCAAACTGGATAGGCTCCTGCTCGGAGGCTTTCAACAACCACGTTCTGTTTTACGCTATGGGCACCTGGGCAGTAACTCCGAAATCGGGCGACAACTGGGCTATCGTTCCTATGCCTAAGGATCCGAACACAGACACTCTCTATACCACACTTGCGGTGAACGCTTATATGTGGGTGAAGGGCTCGAAGAAAAACGATGCTATGCGCTGCTGGCTCGAGTGTGCGAGAGTTGCAAGCAGTCAGGAGGAGTATAAGGAGGCAGGCAAGGAGAAGTTCTTTGTGAACCAGCCGTACTATACCGAGCAGATGTATCAGATGATGACAGAGGAGGTCATCTCGAACAAGTTCGTTCGCTTCTTTGACCCGGGCTACGGTATATCGACCGTGCTTTCGGACAACGACTCGGCAACGAATGACACCCTGGAGGCTGTGATACCTTATCTTTACACCTCGGTAATGAAGTCCGACGAGAACGACACTCAGATAACCTGGAGCCAGCTCAAGGAGCAGTATACCCCGACCCTGAACTCCGAGCTCAAGACCTTTAACGATTCTTACCACGAGTTTATCGGAAAGTGATAACAGCGGGCGCTTGCGGGCATAAACTGTAAGCGCCCCGAACTTTGGAGGAGATCAGAAATGAAGTATTCAAACCCTGTTATAAAGGGGTGCTTCCCGGACCCCAGTATATGTAAGGCAAACGGGAAATATTACCTTGCGGCAAGCTCTTTTCAGTTTTTTCCGGGCGTGCCGATCTTCGAGAGCGATGACCTTGTGAACTGGAGGCTCATAGGCCATGCGCTGACAAGACAGAGCCAGCTGCCGCTGGAGGCAGCCAATTCCTGCTCGGGCATCTTTGCTCCCACGCTGAGATACCACGACGGAAAGTTTTATATGGTCACGACGAACACCACCACTGGCGGCAACTTCTATGTCTGCACCGACGATATCTACGGCGAGTGGTCGGAGCCGAGATATGTTGAGCAGGGAGGTATAGACCCCTCGCTCTATTTTGAGGACGGCAGGACATATTTTATGTCCAACGGCTCGGATGACGAAGGGTGCTATGGTATAGTCCAGTGTGAGATAGACCTGGAAACAGGAAAGAAGCTGACTCCCGGCAGAAGCATCTGGAACGGCTGCGGCGGACGGTTTCTGGAGAGCCCTCACCTTTATAAGATAAACGGCACCTACTATCTTATGGCTGCCGAGGGAGGAACGGAATACGGGCATATGTGCGTGATAGCAAAGGGCAAAAGCCCTTACGGACCGTTCGAGAGCTGTCCGTATAACCCCATCCTTACCAACCGCAACAAGGGCGGATATCCTATCCAGGGCGCAGGTCACTGTGATCTTGTCGAGGATGACAAGGGAAACTGGTGGATGGTGGCGCTTGCTTTCCGACAGATAGGTATGTGGACGATGCACCATGTTACCGGGCGTGAGGTCTGCCTGTGTCCTGTGGAGTTTGATAGCGACGGATGGCCGAGAGCCGGTGAAAACGGCGAATGTCTGAAGGAATTTGAGACCGACAAGCTTGACGCTGTTCAGAAAAAGCCGGAGCCGGTGACCCTTGCCGACAGACAGCACTGGGTGTATCTGAGAAACCCATTTACCGGGAACTATGTGCAGACGGACACGAGCCTTACCCTTGTTCCCGGCGCTTACGGGATAGAGGAAAGACGGTTTTCGCCAACCTTTATCGGTGTCCGCCAGAGCGGCCTTGAACACCGTGTGAGCGTGGATATCGACGTGACGGAATGCGAGGGCGGCATAAGCGTTTATATGACCGAGGATCAGCACTATGATATCGCCGTAAAACAGATGCAGAAAGGGTTTGTGCTGTTCAGGCGGCTTCGGGTGGGAGACCTTTGTGTGGAGGATAACAAGACAGAGCTTGAAAGCGGAAAGCTCGTGCTGACGGTGACGGCGAAGGATCAGGCTTATCTGTTTGATGCCGAGGCGGACGGCAGGCACTTTGATCTCGGTTCGGCACAGATGAAATATCTCTCCTCCGAGATAGCAGGAAACTTCACGGGAGTGGTCATAGGGCTCTTCGCACAGGGCGAGAACGGCAGAGGAAAGGCTGTGTATACGGATTTCAAAAGCGAGGATCTTGACTGAAAGTTCAAAATAATACTCAAAAGTTCAATTTTGCGACCCGAAATGTAAAGAAAAAGTTAAATTTCGGGCTGCGCTATTGAACTTTTTTGCTTTGTGTGGTATCCTAAAGTAACAAAATTGAACTTTGGGAGGCGGTCACGGTGGCAGGAAGCCTGTTTTCACAAAGGCTTGCAGAAGCGATGAAAGAAAAAAACATAAGACAGGCGGATCTTGTCCGGGCGGCAGCTCAGAGCGGCATAAAGCTCGGCAAGAGCCATATGAGCCAGTATGTTTCGGGAAAGACGGTGCCGAGAGACAGCATATTGTCTTTTCTTGCCGGACAGCTGGGCGTTTCAAAGAGCTGGCTCACGGGTGAGCAGCCGCAAAAGAAAAATACGAACGGAGGAACAGTGATGCGTACATTCAAAAAATCCAGTAAGCTTGACAATGTTTTATATGACGTAAGAGGACCCGTTGTTGAAGAGGCGGCAAGAATGGAAGAAACAGGGATGCACATCCTGAAGCTCAATATCGGAAACCCTGCGCCCTTCGGCTTCAGAACGCCCGATGAGGTGGTCTATGATATGAGCAGCCAGCTCACCGAATGTGAGGGCTATTCCGATTCAAAGGGTCTTTTTGCAGCGAGAAAGGCTATAATGCAGTATGCCCAGAACAAGGATATACCCAATGTTACCATAAACGATATATATACCGGAAACGGCGTGAGCGAGCTTATCCAGCTGAGCATGGCGGCTCTGCTCGACAGCGGCGACGAGGTGCTGGTGCCCTCGCCCGATTATCCGCTGTGGACAGCCTGCGTGACACTTGCAGGAGGAACGGCGGTACATTATATATGCGATGAGCAGGCCGAGTGGTATCCTGACATGGAGGATATAAAAAAGAAGATAACCCCGAATACAAAGGCTATCGTTCTTATAAACCCGAATAACCCCACGGGAGCTCTTTATCCGAGAGAGGTGCTCGGGCAGATAGTTGACATTGCAAGAGAGCATCAGCTGATGATATTCTCGGACGAGATATATGACAGACTGGTGTTTGACGGCGAGGAGCACGTTTCGATAGCTTCAATGGCGCCCGACCTTTTCTGCGTCACGTTCAGCGGCCTTTCAAAGTCGCATATGATAGCGGGCTACCGTATAGGCTGGATGATAATAAGCGGAAACAAACGCTTGGGCAGAGATTATATAGAAGGTATAAATATGCTCTCTAATATGAGACTTTGCTCAAACGTTCCCGCACAGTCCATCGTCCAGACAGCGCTGGGCGGATATCAGAGCGTAAAGAGCTATGTGGTCCCCGGAGGGCGCATCTATGAGCAGAGGGAGTATGTCTATAAGGCTCTGAGCGATATACCCGGGGTGTCCGTGGTAAAGCCGAAGGCAGCTTTTTATATCTTCCCGAAACTGGATGTGAAAAGGTTCAATATCAAGGACGACGAGAAATTCGTGCTTGACCTGCTGAAGGACAAGAGGATCCTTATGATACACGGCGGCGGCTTCAACTGGAAGCAGCCGGACCATTTCAGAGTAGTCTATCTGCCGCAGATGCCGGTGCTGCAGAAGTCTATGGAGGAGCTGAAAGACTTCCTTTCTTATTACAGACAGGAAGATTGAACAATAGTTCAAATAATAAAGCAGCGTTTTCACGTTTTGTTGAAAGCGCTGCTTTAATCATTATCCGGTATATATTTCAAGATGTCGCTTATCTCACAATTGAGGTAGTCACATATCCTTGCTAGTACAGGAAGGTCGATTCGGGCAACTTTGTTGTTGCAGTAAGAGTTTAACTGAGCTGGACTAAGGTTGCAATTCTTGATTATTTTATACTTGCTGATACCACGACTTACTCTGTATTCTTCTAATGTAAGTATTACCTTTCCCATCAATTCACCCCTCTCCTTTAGTATTATAATATAAAACTCAAAAATTTCAAAGTTAAAATATATTTAATTTATTATAAAACAATTTAAAGAAAAATACATTAAAGATATTGACTCTATTATTCTTTTGTGCTATTATAATAATGAATAAAAAGGAGGTTTAGTTTATGGATAACAGAAAACTAATAGATTATATTGAAACGGTTGTAAAACTGGAAGAACTGTGTTTTGTTCAGCAAAACGTTGTTTACAATCTTGATGTACGAATTAATAGTTGTAACACGCCATATAAAAATGAGATTAAGAATCCTGTTTATCCTGAAAAGGATAACAGTGCTGCTGACTTTTTTTCTGAATTCGTAGATTCTTTTGAAAATATTATATATACGGTTATCAGTATTTTTGCTATTCTGTATGCAACTTTCTTTGTGCTTTTTGCTGCATTGAAAATAAAGCCCGTGTATTCAAGAGCGTTTAAACCAGCTATACTATTAACAGTATTATTACCTTTTTTCATATTCCTTATTTGTCGTGCAAAAGATCATCATAAACATAGAAAACAAATGCAGGTATATGATCATGCTGTAAGCAGCGTTAGAGAGAAAAACAAAGAAATAAAGCAGTATAATGCTCATTTAAAAACACAGTACAATGCCATAAGAAATCGGTTAAGAGAAGAAAAAGAACAAAAAGAACAAATAATTCAAGAGTATCAGAAAACAAAGAGAACTCTTGATAAATACTATGATTTAGACATCATATATTATAAATATAGAAATTATGCAAATATGACATCAATTCTAGAATACTTATTATCTGGTAGATGTAAAGAATTAGAAGGTCACGAGGGGGCCTATAATATTTTAGAACATGAAATACTAATCGGCCAGGTATTAACAAAACTTGATACTATTATAGAACGTTTAGATGCAATCGAGCAGAATCAAAATTTACTATATGAGTCAATATTGTCTTGTAAATCAGATATTAATCAGATTACCGATACGATTGTATCTTCAACAAGGGCAATTACTCTAGAGAATAATGAGACAAACAAAACTCTTGCTTCGATTGAATATACAAACAGAATAAACAAAATAAACATTCAATACCTAGCGGATATGGAAGCTTACAAAGCATTACGGCTACATTAAAACAACTAAAGAGCGTTTTTTAAAAGAAAAAACAAAAATTTTCGCAATAGGGCTTGACAAAGAGGGGATAGTGTGTTATAATCATACTACCTCTTTGTGAGGTCTATTTTTTTGCGCTCTTTTTTCGGGGCGGCAAAAAGATCATAAGTTACCTCAAAGACCGCAGCTGCGGTGTCCAGAGGGAGGCAGACGTACTCCGTGCGTTCTTGCGGAGTATAAATTTCGTCAGGAGGTGCCGAAATGAGAGTAAAGATTACACTTGCTTGTACTGAGTGTAAGCAGAGAAACTACAACACAAAGAAGAACAAGAAGAATGATCCTGACAGGCTTGAAATGAAGAAGTATTGCAAGTTCTGTAAGAAACACACTCTTCACAAAGAGACCAAGTGATCTGAGGTGTGCGTATGGCTAAGAAAGAAGTTGACGCAAAATCCTCAAAGAAGACACCCGAAAAGAAGAAAAAGGGCGGTATCAGAAAATGGTTCCGTGAGCTGAGGGCTGAGCTTAAAAAGGTCGTATGGCCGACAAGGAAGCAGGTCTTCAACAACACAGGCGTAGTACTGTCGATAATGGTAGTGGTCGCACTGTTCCTGTTCGGAGTTGACTCGGGTCTCGGTGCTGCTATCCAGGCGATCTTGAAGATCGGCGCATAAGGCAGCAAAAGGTTTTCAGACACATCAATATCACGGAGGTAGGAGATCAAATGGCAGAAGAAGCAAAATGGTATGTCGTTCATACCTACTCGGGCTATGAAAACAAGGTAAAGCAGAATATTGAGAAGGTCGTTGAAAACCGTAAGCTTCAGGATCTTATCCCTGAGGTCAGGATACCGACAGAGTTGGTAACTGAAGTCAAGGACAGCAAGACCACTGAGGTTGAAAAGAAGCTTTTTCCGAGCTATGTGCTCGTGAAGATGGTACTGACAGATGATTCGTGGTACATCGTAAGAAATACGAGAGGTGTCACAGGATTTGTCGGCCCTGCATCAAAGCCTGTTCCGCTTTCCGAGAAGGAGGTCGTAGCGCTGGGAGTTGAGGCTAAGAGATCGACAGTTGTCGAGGTAAGCTTCAAGGAAGGCGATACTGTTACCGTTACATCGGGTTCGTTCGAGGGCTTTACGGGCGTTGTGGACAAGCTCGATATCGAAGAGCAGACCGCAGACGTAAGAGTATCCATGTTCGGCAGAGAGACAACTGTATCGCTGCCGCTCACACAGATCAAGGCAGAGGGCTGAGATCACATTTTGCCGGAAAAGCAAAATTCATTCGCAGTTGGAAGCAAGACCGTTTAACGGAAAAATATACGCTTCCAAAAACGTGGGAGAGCTATCACGCTCGCCTTACCACTTAATTATGGAGGTGCACAAATAATGGCACAGAAGGTAGTAGGCT
>DFEO01000065.1 GCA_002368715.1 Ruminococcus sp. UBA3800 | reverse complement strand
GGGAATTAGCCGTGCGGCGAGCACCGCACCTGGTTCGACTTGAAATTACATGGGAAGTGTGTTATAATGGGGGTGTTGAAGATGATAGTGGTGCCCTGCCCGGAGTGCGTCATGCGCTCGAAAAGGGCTAAGCAGATATAAAAGGAGCAAAAAAATGAACGAACCCATTTGGCGCAGCATTATTGATGACGGGAAAGATAACGGCATAACTGATGCTGAAAAACAACAGGTAATGAGTGAGTCTGAGCCCGATGTAGAGGAACAGCAGCGCAGGATCGCGCAGGAGCTTGCCCGTAAACGTGCCGCAAGACAAGCCGCTGAGCACAAAAGAATAATGAAAAACAGGCTCATCGCTGTTTGTGCGCTGGTGGGCGTCGTTGTTCTCGCTGTCGTTGCGGTCAAGGCCGCAGGCGGCTCTTCAAAAGATGTAAAGACTGCCTCATCTGCCATGAGCGCAGAGGCACAGACAAAGACCTCCGGCAAAAAAGCCGACAGCAGCTCCTCGGCGCCCGAAAAGCAGCCCGAGCCCGAGCACAAGATAGAGCAGACAAACGGTATGACCTTTGTTGACGATATCCTGATAGTCAACAAGACCTATTCCCTGCCCAGGGACTATGCGCCCGGTGTCAGCGAGGTGGCGGTCAACGCATTCAACAGAATGTCGGCTGCGGCAGCCGAGGACGGTATCTCTCTTTGGATAAATTCCAGCTACCGTTCCTATGAGGAGCAGGAAGCTCTTTATAACAGCTATGTCGAGGAGCGTGACCGTGACGAAGCGGACAAGGTGTCTTCAAGACCCGGCCACTCCGAGCATCAGACAGGTCTTGCGTTCGATGTGAACGACACATCCTTCGAGTTCGAGGATACGGATGCCGCAGGCTGGCTCAGAGAGCACTGCTGTGAATACGGCTTTATCATACGTTTCCCTGAGGGAAAGGAGGCCTTTACAGGCTATTCCTATGAGCCGTGGCATATAAGGTATCTCGGCAAAAAAATAGCCACCGAGGTGACCGAGAGCGGGCTTTCGCTGGAGGAGTATCTGGGGATAACGTCGGAGTATCCGAAAGAGGACAGCGGCGAACAAAGCAGCACGTCCGAGCAGGAATAATAAAAGCCCGGAAGGAGAACGAAAGCTCCTTTCGGGCTGTTTTTTATTCTACCCACAGGGTCTTTGTGCCTTTCAGGTGGGACTTTATCGCAGTGATATCGGACGTTGAAACGCTGCCGTTTTCGTCCCTGTCGGCGTTGGCGCAAGAGATCGCATTATCGGAAAGCACGGCAGTTTTTTTTAGGTGCTTCTTTATTGCGGTTATGTCTGCTGTATCCACTCTGCCGTCGAGGTTCGCATCGCCCAGTGTGTAAAGGTCAAGGTCGGGCTCCTCTGTGAAATTCCGGTTCTCGACAGTCACTGTCAGGATCTTTGTGCCAAAATTGCGGGCACTTAATGTCAGCGTATATTCGCCGTCCTCTACAAGGTAAAGCCCAAAATGTTCGCCGAAGGTCTTTGACACGGTGCCGTCCTCAGAGGTCAGGACTGCGGTTATATGAAAGTCGATATAGTCAAGTCTCGTATCCGAATAGTTCAGCCCTACATCATATCTGTCAAGGGCAACGAACCTGAGGTCATGCTCATTGGCATAGTCTTCTATTTCTTCGCCCTTGTAGCCGTAAATGGTAAGGTCGTCCATTCCCTCTCCGAGTTCTTCGGTGTCGATATCACAACCCCAAGGGACGTAGAGCGTCTGAAGACTGCTGCACCCCACAAAAGCATGGCTTTCAATTCTAGAGATATTGTCTCCGTAATCCACGCCGGTCAGATCATAGCAGCCCTGAAAAGCACAGTAACCGATCTTTGTTACTGTATCAGGAACAGTGACTGTCTTCACAGTATTTGCCGCAGTTATCAGCTTTACCGGCTCGCCGCTGTTTTCATCTCTCTCATAGATCACATTGTCCAGAGACATATATTTTTTATTTTCGGTATCCACTGTCAGCGTCTCAAGACCAGTTGCATCAATAAACTCCGGATCAATAGACTCAACATTCTTGGGAACATTGATGCTTTTTAAGTTATCGCACCTCAAAAAAGCATCATACCCGATAGCTTTAAGTGAGTCGGGAAGCTTTATGCTCTCGACCGAGCACCCAGAAAAAGCATACTCTCCGATGTAGCTTGCACCCTCACGAAAGATAACTGTCTTGATCGTACGGACATCTGAAAAAGCTTTGTTCTTTATGCCGATAACGGGGCGGCCTTCATATCTTGTCGGGATGATGACATTTGCCTCATCTCCCGTATAGCCTGCCACCACATAGGCGGAGCTGCCGACATTTTCAAAGATCAGACAGCTTATATCATCTTCAATGACTATGGGGATAACGGGCAGCTCGCTGTCGCCCGAAACAGCAGGCACAGACAGCACGCCTGTGAACAGCGAAAGCGCCAGAGCAGCGCTCAGAAACCTTTTTGCTCTCATTTTGCATACCTCCCTAAGGTCTGTTGTTAAGCCTAATTATAACACATAGTTCCCTCATTTACAAGGCTTTTTTTCGCTTTTCAGAAAAAAACGCACAGTTTTTTATCATAAATTAAACAGATTGTAATCTGTACGAAACCAAAGTTATTGAATTGTCATTGACAAGCTTTTTTTGCTGTGCTATAATGCAGGCAGAAAGAAAAACCGAGCAAAAAGGACAACATAAACGAAAGGAGTTTCAAAAATGAAAAAACTTATTGCAGTTATAGCTTCGCTGTCGCTTGCGGCAGCTCTTGTGTCCTGCGGCACAGCCGAGGACTCGTCATCGCAGGCAAAGAAAGTATCCTCAAAGGCAGAGCAGACATCCGAGATCGTGTCATCTCAGGCTGAGGAGGAGCCGCAGGCCGAGCCTGTGGAGGAGGACCCCAGTGAGGAGTCACAGGAGCTGGACGAAAGCGAAGCCGAGCCTGAGCCCGAGCCGGCCGACACCTTTGCAGGTGTAACATTCAAAAACTCGGCAGGCGAAGAGGTGACCTATGAAGAGGCAGCATCCTCGGGACTGGCAGCCGCAGCAGATGATGGCTCTGCCTATTGCTTTGTTGCCGACGGCGCAGGCGCAGGCTCTGTATTCTACAAGGTGTTTTACACTGAGGACGGTCAGGAGTGGAAGGAGACAGATGCTCCGCTGAGAGTGCTCAACGGCCGGAACAGCTTCTGGAGCTGTGAGGACGGCACGATAGTTGGGTTTGAGTTCCGCACAGCTGAGAGCAGGGCTTATCCCAAGGCTGTGGTATACAGCTTTGACAAGGCCACCCACAGTGTATCCGCACAGGAGTTCCCCGATGTGTTCAACTCCGTTACCGATGCCGCCGGCAACCCTCTGACCGATCAGAACGCTTATGATTTTGAAGTTGCTGCGAACCCTTCCGGCAGAGAGTTCGAGTGCAGGTTCTATGATCTCGACGGTAATCTGTTTGCCGACGATGTATTTGCCATTCAATGAGACCGGGCGAAAGCCGTCATTCACCTTTCACGCACCCTTGCTAAGACGTCGGCAGGGGTGTGGTTTTTTGTGTGTTTTCGAGTGTACCTTCGCCTGCGGCGAAGACACACACAGGGGACAAGCCGTCGGCAGGGCGTATTTGTTCTGTTCGGGTCCGGGAAGAGCTTTGGTGTGTCAAAGGGATGACCATATAGATGTATTATTTTGTGTTTTTGTAAATGATATGTATATTATTGGAAAAAAGGGGCTTTTGCTGTTGACAAGGGACGTTAAATGAGTTATAATTGTGATGTTTGGTGTGGCTGCGGCTGCGCCTTATTCTGTTGAAAGGTAACGGTTACAGGAAACGGTTATGGATAAGCTAAAACGTAATTACAGCCTTATCGCTTCTCCGCTGATAGTGATGAGCCTGATATTGGCAGTCTTTTATAAGGGCGGTATATATCCCTTCGGGAACAATTCGGCGGCCTGGTGCGATATGTATCAGCAGGTGATACCTCTGCTGACAGACTTCAAGGATATACTCTCGGGCAAGCAGAGCATATTCTTAAATCTGGGCAATGCAGGAGGTATGAACTTCTGGGGCGTGTTCTTTTTCTTTATAGCAAGCCCGTTTTCGCTGCTGGTAGTGTTTTTTGAAAAGACCGATATCATAGACCTGTGCAGCCTTCTTATAATCATCAAGCTTTCGCTCAGCGCCTTCACTTCGGCGCTGTATCTGAAAAAGCATTTCAGAGATCTCTCACAGATGTTCGTGGTGATCCTTTCTATAAGCTATGGCCTGTGCGGCTACGGTATGCTCTATTTCCAGAACAATATCTGGCTGGACGAGATGTATCTTTTCCCGCTGCTGCTGCTGGGCTTCGACCTTTTGAAGGAGAAGAGAAAGACAGCGCTCTTCACGGCTGTTCTTGCGGCGGTAGTGATCGTAAACTATTATATCAGCTTTATGGTCATCGTGTTTTTGCTCCTGCTTATGGGCTTGTTCTGCTTCAGATACAAAAAGGACGACAAGTATAGGTTCGTAGCTTTCGACCTTATAATCTCCTGTATCTTTGCGGCTTTCTGCTCGGCTGTTGTGTGGCTGCCCTGCTTCTGGCAGTACCTCTCCAGCGGAAGGACCACGTCTGTCATCCACGAGCTTTCGAGCTGCAACTTCCTGGGCGGCTATCAGACCACCCTCAGCACACTGCTGCCGAACTCCTTCCTTATACTCACGGTGCTCATCTGCGCTTTCGATTCAAAGCCCAGATCAAAGGAGCTCAACACCCATCTTATCCTGCTTTTTCTCACCTTCATACCGCTGGTGATCGAGCCTGTGAACAAGATGTGGCACACGGGAAGCTATATGTCGTTCCCGTCACGCTACGGCTTTATCACGATATATATGCTCATTCTCTGCTGTGCAGGCTTTCTCTCGAACGACAGCAAGAGCATAGCGCCGCCTAAAAAGAAGAGTGATTCAAAGCTCATACTTGCCGTCTGCGCAGCTGTGCTTTACTGCTTCTATATGTTTTTCAACGGCTTTGTCAGCAACAATTACGAAACTATCTCCGTGTTCACAAGAACGCTCTGGCAGAACAACGATTCGTTCATTCTGCTGTTTGAGCTGTTCTTTGCTTCGGTGATGCTCCAGTCGATAGTGTTTTTCCTCTTCAAGAGAGGCTGGTTATCACGAAACATCTTTCCTGTGTTTGCCTGCCTGTTCGTCCTTATCGAGGGCTATGCAAACGCTGATATCTATATGAATTCGCCATCCATCCACAACCCGACAAGAGCAGAGCGCCTTAAAGCGGCTATGCAGCTCTCCGACAGGATCGAGGACGATTCGACCTTCTGGAGGATGAACACCGCAAAGAAGTATTTTGATGTCAACGATATCGGGGCTATGGGATATAACTCCCTCGGCCATTACACCTCGCTGACCGCCGAGGACTATATGTTTATGATGAAGGAGCTGGGTTACTCGTCCTACTGGATGGAGGTCGGTCCCTATGGCGGGACCGAGCTGACTGACGCTCTTATGAATGTCAAATACCGCATAGTCACGGGTCAGGATGACGCTGTTTATTCAAGCGGTATCTACTCCGTGAAGGAGAATGAGTATTATTTGCCGCTGGGTCTTGTTACGACGGCTGACCTTTCGGGAACTGACCTTGAGAAAAATACAAGGGCACAAAACCAGCAGCTTCTGTTTGAAAAGATGTTTGACACCGACGAACAGCTCATCACCGAGTATCAGTTCAAGTCTGTGAGCAAGGTCGTGACTCCGAAGGAGCATGAGAACAAATATGCCTTTGAGCGCCTTGAAAACACCGATGAGACGTTCTTCACCTATTCGATAGACGTTGAGGGTGAGCAGGCACTTTACTTTGACTGCTTCAATGACCTTTCAAACAAGCTCACCGAGCCAATAAACGGAAGCTTTGATATCTATGTCAATGACCGCCTTGTTACAGCAAAATATCCTGCCAAGGACAACAACGGCCTTGTGAAGCTTGGCACTTTCACGGATGAGAAAGTGAAGATAAAGGCTATTATCCACCACGATCTCGACGTAAAGTCGTTCGGTGTGTTCGGGATGGATACCGCCCTTCTCAGAGAGAAGATGGACAAAGCTGTGACGGTGAACATCAAGGAGGACGGCTCGGCGCTGAAGGGAAGCATAGAGGCTGAAAAGGGACAGAAATGTATACTCAGCATACCCGACAATGACGGGCTTGAGGTAAGGATAAACGGAGAAGAGGTCAGCACTCAGACCGTTTTCGATGATCTTGTTTCGTTCGAGCTGAAGGACGGTAAGAACGAGATAGAGATAAGCTTTGCTCCGAGAGGATTCATCGCAGGGCTTGTGATGTCTCTTGCAGGCGTGGCCATGACCGTTTTCTATGCGGTGAAGATAAGAAAGTATGATGCCGCAAACGAGCTGACAACGGTATCACGCGTGCTCATCATCCTGGCGGGACTTGTGACATTGATAGCTGTTTACATCGTTCCGTGCCTTATAAATATGTACGTAGAAAAGTGATTTTTTGAGGGAGAAGGACTATAATGGAGAAAAAAAGAAATTCGTTTTCAAGCTCGTTCGGCTTTGTTCTGGCTGCGGCAGGAAGCGCTGTGGGGCTTGGTAATATCTGGCGTTTCCCCTATCTGGCAGCTAAGGACGGCGGCGGAGTGTTCCTTTTTACATATGTCATCCTGGCTCTGACCTTTGGCTTTGCTCTGGTGTTTACCGAGATAGCTATCGGCCGAAAGACCAAGCAGAGCTGTCTTACGGCCTACGGAAAGATGCACAAAAAGTTTTCGTGGCTTGGAGTGGCCGCAAGCCTGGTACCGTTTCTTATTCTGCCATATTACAGCATAATAGGCGGCTGGGTGCTCAAGTATGCGGTAGCCTTTTCCACAGGAAACGGCAAGGCTGCTGCAGGCGACAATTATTTCACGGGCTTTATAACCGACTATTTCCCACCCATAATATTTGATGCTGTATTTCTGCTGGCGACAGCCTTTGTTATCTTCCTTGGGGTGAACAAGGGGATAGAGACTATCTCGAAGATACTTATGCCGGCACTTCTGGTGGTCATAATCGGTATAGCTATATTCTCGCTGACTATCGACGGTGAGGACGGCAGAACAGGAATGGACGGCCTGAAGGCTCTGGTCGTGCCTGATTTCAAGGGCGTCGGAGTAAAGGAATACTTCGAGATAGCCACAGATGCTATGGGACAGCTGTTTTACAGCATAAGCGTGGCTATGGGAATAATGATAACCTACGGCTCTTACTTCCGTGACGACAGCAATCTCGGAACGTCGGTCAATCAGATAGAGATATTTGACACTCTGGTGTCCTTCCTTGCAGGTGTTATGATAATCCCGCCTGTCGTCGCCTTTATGGGCGTTGACAAGATGAAGGAGACCGCAGGTCCTTCGCTGATGTTCGCAGCGCTCCCGAAGGTGTTTGAAAAAATGGGTGCGGCAGGAAATATCGTGGGTGCGGTGTTCTTTATCATGGTGCTTTTTGCGGCGCTCACAAGCTGTATCTCGCTGATGGAGGCGGTGGTGTCCAGCCTTATCGACCGCTTCGGCTGGAGCAGAAGAAAGGCCACAGCCATAGAGACCGGTATAGCTTTGATATTCAGCATAGTGATCTGCCTTGGCTATAACTCTTTCTACTTCGAGGTCAAGCTCCCGAACACGGCGCCCGGCAAGAGCGCACAGCTTCTGGATGTGTTTGACTATCTCAGCAACAATATCTTTATGCCGATAGTTGCCATAGGCACCTGTATACTGGTGGGCTGGTTCGTAAAGCCGAAGGCTATTATCGACGAGGCGACCAAGAACGGCGAAAAGATGGGCAGAAGAAGGCTCTATATCGCAATGGTAAAATATATTGCACCTGTCCTGCTGCTGATACTTCTGCTGGGTTCATTCGGACTGTTCTGAGGATTTCATGCGATAAGCGGATCAAAAATAGTGTCTGTTTACTCAGACATACTATTTTTAATGATAATTTAATCACATCGGGTTAAAATCGTGCTATAATTAAAGAAAGTTCCGGTTATACATATAGTTTTTCAAGGAGGTCAGGAGCTATGAGGTTCAAAAAAGCAGTCAGTGCTGCTGCGGCAGCGCTTATGATGATAACAGCGGTCTCCTGCGGAGGTTCGGACAATTCCTCCAAGCCGCTTCAGGTAGACAAGAAGCTGAAAGAAAACGCAGGCACGGGCAAGGCTCAGGTGGTGGTGGACGGCACCGACTTCAAGGTCGGAGACCAGAAGCTGTGGATAAACGGAGTGAACACTCCCTGGGACAAGTGGAACGACTTTGGCGGCGGCTTCAATTTTGAATTCTGGCAGGAGCATTTTTCAAAGCTCCACGAGGCAGGCGTAAACGCCGCAAGAGTCTGGATAGTCTGTGACGGCACGACCGGTATCAACATTGCCGAGGACGGCACCGTGAGCGGAGCCACCGATCAGCACTGGAAGGACCTTGACGATCTGTTCATGCTTGCAGAGACCTATCAGATATACATAATGGCTACGGTCCAGTCCTTTGACTGTTTCAAGGACACAAATTCCACCTATCAGGCGTGGAGGAATATGGTCGAGGACGAGAGCAAGACCGAAAGCTTTATCGACAACTACATCGTGCCGCTGGTCAAGAGATATGACAAGAACGATTATCTCTGGTCGGTGGATCTTTGCAACGAGCCTGACTGGATCGTTGAGAATGCTGAGTGCGGAAAGCTCAAGTGGGACGGCCTTCAGAGATATTATGCCGAGGCATCTGCTGCTATACACGAGAACTCGGATGTTCTGGTGACTGTGGGGCTCGGAATGATAAAGTATAATTCCGACAAGCAGCAGGGCAACAAGATATCGGACGGCGAGATGCAGGCGGCTATGACCTCATCAAAGTATGACAAGGGGTTTGCCTATGTTGATTTCTATTCTGTCCACTGGTATTCGTGGATGCAGGGAATGTGGGGCTATCCCTTCGATCAGAGCCCCGAGGACTTTGGACTTGACGGCACGAAGCCTTCCGTTATCGGCGAGTGTCCTGCGGTGTCAGACGGCGACTTTGACATAGCAAAGGCTTATGAGCAGGCTTATAACAGCGGCTGGGACGGCGTTCAGGCGTGGAAGTCCAGCGGACAGGATGACGGCTGCGGACTATGGAAGGACATAGAGCCGGCTATCACAAAGATATCCTCTACTGTCCCCGAGAAGGAGCTTTTCCCTGTCGGAAAGAGTGCTCCGGCATTGTAAAAAAGCTTTTCAAGCAAAAATAAAGAAAACGGTACCTGCCCCATTAGGGGAGAGGTACCGTTTTTTGATCCGATTTTTTGCAGAGATCTTTTCGCTTATTTGCTGTTTTTCCAGGGCCTGTCCTTGCCGAGCCAGCCCTTTTCCTTCCAATAGGCCATATCCAGAGGGTTGTAGCCGTTTTTCTGAAACTGTCTCATTATGCCGAACATAGCTTTTGTTTTAAAACCGGGCTTCACCCTGCCGTGCCTTGACTTTATCTTATTTGCAATAGCATCGGTCTTTTTTTCGATATAGGAGCGCTTCTTTTCGCTCACAGAATCCCAGTCCGCTGCCGCAACGGCACAGCCAAGCTTGTATACCCTGCCGACGCCCCAGTAGCCAAGGCTGTGAGCCATATCCTTGTTGGCGGAGCCCATCCCGGCTCCGGCAGCCGTGCTTATGCACACGCCCTGCTTTGAAAACATCGCCCCCTCAGGTCTGTGAGGCATCCACATATAGCCGTAGTGGTCAAGAAGCGCCTTCATCGCTCCGCTTGCGTGGTAAACGTAAACAGGGCTTGCAAGTATTATCACATCAGCTTCGAGCAGCGCCTTTGTTATCGGCGCAAGGTCCTTATAGTGGGGACACTTATCATATCCCTTTGTAAAGCAGGCTGTACACCCGCAGCAGAAATGTCCGAAATCCTTAGGCAGGAAGAACTCGGTCACATCGCCGCCTGTCTTTTTTGCGAGCATCCTTGCGATATTACAGGTCGAGCCGACGTGATCCTGTCCGTGTATGATAACTGTTTTCAAAAGCTCATTCTCCCTTTAGCTCATTTTCCCTTTTGCGAAGAGCGAACACAGTTCCTGCCCGAACTCTTGGCATCATAAAGTGCGTGGTCTACCCTGGTACAAAGGCTGTCAGCGCTCTCGCCGGGCTGTGCCTGTGCTGTGCCAAGGCTTATAGTCTGATTGGGACAGCCGTTAAATTCCAGCTTCGCAAAGCTCTGCCTTATCATCTCGGCCACCTCATCAGCATATCCCGGCGCACAGTTTGAGAGCAGTATCATAAACTCCTCGCCGCCCCAGCGCCCTGCAACAGCATTGCAGTGCACACGGTCAAGCTCCTCACGCAGCATAGCAGACAGCCCTCTGAGCACAGTGTCGCCCACCTTGTGGCCATAGGTGTCGTTTACCTTCTTGAAGAAGTCCACATCCAGCATAACAAGAGAAACGCTTGCATCCTCTTCGCTGAGAGCTTTCTTTATCCTGTGCTGGATCTCACGCCTGTTGAATATCTGCGTGAGCTCGTCGGTCACCGCCATTACCTCCAGCCTTGCGTTTGCCTCCTCCAGCTCGGCGGTCGAGATCTCGATAAAGTTTGCAAGGCGGTTGATAAGCGAGAACTTGCCTGCCGATTCGTCCGACATAAACGAGAAGTCCGTCGCCTCCACATCGGAGGGCTCACCCTCTCTCAGCGCCGCAACTACCAGCGTTACGTTATGCTGATTGACAAACCTGCCGGTCCTCATAAATTCGCCCGAGGTGAAGAAGCCCGAGGTGGGAGCCACCGAATTGAACGGCATGGTCTCATTCGATATCTCGGTGTCGCCCCAATAGGTCCTTCTTGCGGCGCAGGAATATATCCTTATCGCTTCGGGCTTGAAGGATGCAAGGTCGTTTCTGCGCTTTTTTATCTCCTGGAGGATAGTCTCCGGGTCGCCGTAGGCAAGTCTTGCCTTTACGTTTTCGTTTATGTCCGCCGTCATCGTCAGCGACCCGTCGGGAAGAGCCGCTGTCGGCGCTCTCAGAATGTTTATGCCGTTATAATAATAGAACAGTGGGAATTCAAGTGTGTTTCTGAAAAAGTATTCGTCGTTTCCTATCCTGAGATATTTCTGATAGGTATAATAAGCAGGCTTGTTGTCTATCTCGCAAAGGGTGCTGCCTTTAGCCTTTGTCACAAAAAGCTCACGCCCGAGCGGCTTCCAGCCCGTGACATAATCCGTTGATATGTGCAGATCCTCTCCGCCGAGGAGAACAAACACGACGCTGTGTCCGCTTATCTCGCCCACGCTCGAAAAAACGTAGGTCTCGGAGCTGTTTATGTCGCTGTTGAAAGCGCCTCCGCCGTAAAGCAGAACGTTTTTCCTCAGCTTTGAAAGCTCTCGACAGAACCCTGTCATAGACATTCCCCTTATGGTAACGAGCATCTCCACAGCCTTGACCCAGGGACGTTCATCGACCTTTTTTATCAGATCGGCGGTAACAGCTTCATAATTGTCGGCAGTAAGATCATACTGTATTACTTCAAGCTTTGTGGTGGGATACTCGAACACAGAGCATACCACGATGATGTCGCTGGCAGACTTTGCACCCAGAATGATATTTCCGTTTGTGGATGCGCCGATATAGCTTGCAGAAGGGATGACTTTATTTATTGCCGTACATATGGATCCGACCTTCTGGTGATCCATAGTTTCGGCAAAGATCTGAAAGCACACTCCCGAGGTCATGGTGTTTTTCACCCACAGAGCGATCTTATCAAGCTCTCTGGTGAGCTGTTCATCGCTGGTATATTCTATCTGAAACTGTTTCATACAAAAACCTCCTGACAAAAAAGATCTGACTTACCTAATTATACTATATTTCACGTTATTCGTCAAGACAAAATTATCACTTTTGCACAATAATTGTAATGCGATTTACAAAATATGAATAATCTGTAAAAGGCTGGCTTTTGGGCATAAAGCCGCTTGACTTTGGAGCCCCTGTGTGATATAATATTAAAGTTGATGATGCGCTAGTAGCTCAGCTGGATAGAGTGACTGGCTACGAACCAGTAGGTCGGGGGTTCGAGTCCCTTCTGGCGCACGTTTCAAAACCGCTCTGATGCGGGGATACACAGCTTTCGCTATTTTGCGGAGGCTGTGTTTTTTTGTGGGAATTTGGCTTTCAGGGCACTATTAGGGCACTATTTTTGGTTTTGGCTCTTGGCAAACGGCGCTGATAGGGGCTTTGGAGGTTTCAAATATTTATATTGCTGTATGTAGAAAAAACCGCCCGACAGATCTATTATTTCTGTCGGGCGGTAAATATTTGTCGGTGGGGATTACGCTCCCTTGTGCCTTAGCATCACATCAGCGATCGTCTCAGCCGAGATGTCATCGGCATCTTTGAGCATATGGGAATAATAATCAGTGGTTGTGCTGACCTTTGAGTGGCCTAATCTGCGAGAGATGCTGACGGGGTCAATGCGGTTAAAGCACATAACGCTCGCCATCGTGTGACGGAAGGCGTGAGGGTTAATGTGCGGCAGACCTCTCTTTTCGGAGAACTCATCAAGAAAGCGTGTCACGGAATCAGGATTTATAGGGTTGCCCTCGTTGCCTTTAGCGCCGAGGGCTTGATTATTATATTGTTATATTGTGTAAGGTGGTTTGTGAGCACAAAACAGCCGCTTGATCTGTTCTGTCATATATGGATATCAATTCGACTTAAAGCGAATTGTTGAGATAACATTCTCAGCTTTTTCAGTCATGCCTTTTCCAAGTGACTCGGAATAATCGATCTCAACTATAGTACCCTTCAAACTGTCAACATATATTTCATAAGACGGTCCGCTGTTGGCCATCATATCAGAACCTGAACCCATATGCCATACTACATATGCAGTCTGACCGTCTATATCCATCGTATATCTTCCTACGCAGCCATAATCAGGAGAATCGGACTCTATGTAGCCTGTGTCAACATAATCCTTATAGCAATAATCAGCAGCGATCTCTGCTGTTGAAATGCTTTCATCATAAAAATATTCTAATGATTCCCCAAAATCACTAGCCACATTGATAAAATCCACAGGAAAACTTTCATCGTAGTCCGCCTCACCATAATAGCTTATATACAACTCTCTGTATTCATCATCAGGATCAATCTTGCACCTCGCCATATTGATCGTGAGATAATCAGCATCTAAAGATGCACCCTGCGGCAGATCAAAAGTCAATATATCATCCTCATAATGTGTGTTGGTTTCGCTGACATTTCCATTATCAGCCGCCTTCGCCGATGAGGCCTTGTCCGTTGCTGCGTTTTCTTCTTTCGGCTCCTCCGCAGAACTTGGCTCTTCCGTTGCAGACTTCGATATGTCAGCACCGTCATCAATATCCTGATTTGGCTCATCCGGCGCACCTTGTTGCTGCGGCATTGTGTTGACAGCTTTGGCAGTTGTGGTAGTTTCAGATGTTTTTTTCTGATCGGGCTTTGATGATGAATCTCCGCAGGCTGTCAAAGTGAGCATAATGCTTGCTGCGATCGCAGCGCTTGTTATCCTCATACACCTTGAAGCAGTAAGCCTTTCCGACATTTTATTATTCTTCATAAATATCACCTTTCCGAGACAACAGACAATCCGACTATCTGTCTAATACGCTTATTGTATCACATTCGGCGAGAACTGTCAAGAAATATCATACTTGCACAGCTATTGACCTTATTGTTGTAAGATAGCCTGAATTTATGCAGGAATTATCGAGCGTTTCAATGCTCCGAGGGCATTATGTATTCAAGGTGATCGTCAGTGTCGACGATGCTTAGCTGTTCAGATACATTACCGTTGTTCCGGACATACCACCCTTGACTCCATCGAAAAAGCCCGTAGCTACGCTGTTTCAGCCCGATTTTCAGAAAATTGACGCCGCCGATTCTCAGAATTTCCGAAATTGACACCAATTCCCGATAGCTCGCAAACCGCGTATTTTCGGCGGGCTTTGCCCGTCCGAGGTGGCTGTGTAGGCGGCTTTGGCGCCGCACTTTAACCTGCAAACCGGAAACACGGCTTTAATGTGCCTGCTTTGATCTCTCATCAGAACTGTGTGCTCCGTCCTGTTTGCCCGACAGTCGCCCACAAATCGCTTGTGTGGGGTTTTGTCGGCTCGGCAGTCAAACTACCCGACCTCGGTGGAGGGAGGGCACAAATCGGCTCACGTTTCGCTTTTGAATTTCGGCATAAGAATACCTCGCTCCTGATATATCTTGCGCTCTGATCTTTGCGGCGCTGCGGTTGATAACATCACCGACCGAGGACCTCACGACAGGTACTTGCTTGCCGTCGATGAGAAGATATTCAGGGTCTGTGCTGTCACCGGAACAGCTCCTGCCGTCACCCTGTGTTGTACCATCACCCTGCGCAGAGAACGTATCTAAAGAGCTTTCGACATCTTGGGTGCCGGCTGGACAGCAAGTTTCGGGGTATAGCTTTCTGCCGGCACTGTTGTCACCCGAAGTGTCATAGGTCAGCTCATAGAGCCTGCTCTGTATGCGTGTGTAGCTGTCCTCTAAACAGAAGTACAGCACCGAGCCTTGTGAGGTTTCCCTCTCAAACAGCTTTTCTCCTTTCGCAACCGCAAGGCACAGCTCCAGTGCCAGCCACGATTTTCCCACCTTTGGCGAGCCTGCGAGGATGAACAGTCCCTGCGCCAGCAAGCCGGCTACGGCGAACACGGTCGGCTTGTACAGCGTGGTCATTATTTCCTCAGATGTTTTGGTGATTAGGTCTCTCAATAGATCAACTCCTTTCAACCCTTTGCAGGCGCACATTTTTTGAGACGGGGTGCTGAAAATTTTTCTCACTTGTATAGGGGTAGAAGTCGGGGTTTTGACAACCCTGATTTACAAGATGTTTGCAATTGTTCTCTGTTTTGCATATTTTTGGACTTGCAGATTTGTTTGATTTCACAACAAAAATACGCCCGCATTGCTGCGAGCGCATTTGTTATTATCAAGTGTGTTTTAGTTTTGTATCAGCAGTTGTGGTGTATCTACTCTGTGTAGTAACGGGTGCGGTGATTTGAACAGTTTTGGTTGTGATTATAAAGCTTGTGACCGGCTTATCTTCTTTCGCACTATTGGCACAGCCTGACATCAAGGTTGCTATGGGGAATAGAAGTCAAAGAGCATCACAGGGCGT
>DFEO01000146.1 GCA_002368715.1 Ruminococcus sp. UBA3800 | reverse complement strand
TTGCACCACTCGAAGCCCTTCATCCAGAAGCAGTCAAAATGGAACACCTGGAGAGGGATATCTCTCTCTGCCATACCGTCGATGAACGATGTGATAGTCTCCTCGTCATAGGTCGTGGTAAAGGAGGTCGTCAGCCACAGACCGAAGCTGAATGCAGGCGGAAGCGAAGGCTTGCCTGTCAGCGTGGTGTAGCCCTCAAGAGCGTCAGCGATCTTCTCGCCGCCGAAAACGAAATATTCAAGGCACTCGCCGGGAACGGTGAAGGACACCTTGGAGACAGTGTCCGAGCATACCTCATAGGAAACCTTGTCCGAGCTGTTTACAAAAACACCATATCCACGGGACGAAACGTAGAAAGGTATGCACTTATAAGACTGATCCGAGCAGGTGCCGCCGTCAGAGTTCCACACCTCAACGGTCTGGCCGTTCTTTGCAAAGGTGGTGAACTTCTCGCCGAAGCCGTAGAAATACTCACCGACATTTGTATCCAGCTGCTCTCTGATATAGGTAGTGTGCGGGTCGCAGGGATAGTTCCAGAACGTGTCATCGGCAGCAAGCTGCATCCTTGCCTGCTTTCTGTATTCGCTCTCGAACACGATGCCTGTCGATCTCCAGCCGCCGCTTGTAAGCTTTTTGTCCTTATAATAATATGTAAAGCTCCAGTTCTCACGGCTGACGACAAGCTTTGTGTCGCCTGAAACGAGCACAGCCTCTTTATCTGTTATGGTCACCTCGGGCTTATAGTTTCCCTCATTGAGAACAAAGTGGGGGCCGTTGTCAACATATCCCTTGTGGTGAGTGATGTTTACTTTTATACAGTTTTCCTGAGTGGATGTGTACCTGATCTCCAGGTTTGCGCTTCCCAGCATCATCGCTCTGTTATAAACGACGAAGGGCGTTGCAACGATCATAAAGCCGTTTTCGATCTCATCGACCTCGAACGCCTGATTTGCATAATTTACCTCATAGCCTTTTTGATTGAGCCAGAATCCGTCTGCAAATTTCATAGTGGAATACCTCCGCATATTAAAATTTTCACAAGCGCCTGTTGTAAACCAACCCGCTGTTATACCTATTTTATATTATCTTACTAAAAATTGCAATAGTAAAAAAAGAATTTTTAAGAATTTTTTATCTAAAAACCTATGTTTTTGCTCTGATGACGAAATCTTTAGATTATATTCATAATTTCTTATATATCGAAAACGTTTTTGATGATCGGCCGTTTCACCGCCCGTTCTTTACAATCGGAAAATGATGTGATATAATATCAGCATAGCTGATATTATACATTTATCTGAATGCCCTCGCAGATGATAACAGCACAGGATCAAAAGGAGATGAGCCGATGAAGCACGCTGACGATATAAATACCGAGTTCGGGGTCGATCTGCTTTACCCGTCAAAGCAGAAAAAAGAGGCGCTCAAAAAACGCCGCTCAAAGCTGTATGACCTGCCGCAGGGCTATGTCAAGAACCTGGAGCTTGAAAAGCTGGCGGCTCTTATCAGCCCCTATAACACTCACTACACTGTCAATCTGTTCTGCGAGCTTTGCGATGACATTGACGTTATAAATTACAGGCTGGACATTCTTGATGATTTTATCGCTCTCCCAAAGCTGGCTCCCACGGTCAAGAAGATTATCGACGTTATGGTCGAGAGCGACCGCAAGAATATTTACGACCTCAATGACCCGGACTCCTTTGACAAGCTGGACGATGCTATAAATGCCTTCGACGGCTATGTGGAATGTCTGGAGATAATGCACCGCTTTTATGAAGCGAATAAGGAGAAGATACGCTCCGAAGGTGTAAAGCGTATGTTCGGCTTTTTTGAGGAGCAGTATAAGGACAAGCATTTTCTGAAGCTGAGGGAAGAGCTGGAGGAGCTGAAGGCCGCTCTTGAAAAGGGGATAAAAAGCGTTACGGTGGCGGTCAATCTTGATAACAGGATGATACCTGTCTCTGCCGGTGTTATCGAGTATTCCAATGAACCGTACACTTTGAAGCCGTCGCTGTTTGACCGCATAATCTATCACGGGGCATACTTTGGTGAGAACAATGTAAAAACGCTCCACAACCGTTTTCTTACCAGCGAGGTCACAAAGGACAGGATAGTGAACACGGTCGACGAGAGCCTTTTCAAGGAGCTTTCCTATCTTACGGACCGCTATGTGGACAAGATGGATGATGTGCTCAAACAGTACCAGAAGATAGGCTTTCGTGATATGCTGGGGATAAACTATCAGCTGGAATTCTATCTGGGTGCGGTCCAGCTGATCGAGGTGGCAAAAAGCTCGGGGCTTACTATGTCAAGGCCGAGGATACTGCCTGCCGGCGAGAGGAAAGCCGTTATGACAGGGCTTTTTGATATGGTCTATTTTTCGGAGTGCAGGCTCTGGAACCTGAAGGTCAAGGAGAAAAAGACAGTTGTGACAAACGACATAAGCTTTGATGAAGCTGCTCGGATGTTCATCCTCACGGGCGCCAACAACGGCGGCAAGACCACCTTTGTCAGGGCAATAGGCATTTGTCAGATACTGGCGCAGACAGGGCTTTATGTGCCGTGCGAGAGCTGTGAGATATCGTTGGCGGACTTTGTGTATACCCATTTCCCGAAGGAAGAGCAGGTGGGCATAGACGCCAGCAAGTTCACCACAGAGATAAAGGAGTTCAAGACCATAAGCGACACGATAACCCCATCGAGCCTGCTGCTTATGAACGAGTCTATCCAGAGCACCACCCCGAACGAGTGTATCGAGGTATCAAAGGAGCTTCTGAAAATATTCTGTATGATAGGTGTCAGGGGCATACTTGCCACGCACATAGTTGATCTGGCGGAGCTGATAGATGAGATCAATGCCGAAAACGGCATAGCTTCACGCATCGAGAGCCTTGTGGTCACTGTGGACGAAGCGACCGGAAAGCGCCTTTACAAGGTGGAAAAGGGTGTCCCGGCGATGACAGGGTATGCGAGCCATATCCTCACGCAGTTCGGGATAGACTCGGAGGAGATACTAAAGCGCATTGGTAAAGATAACTAAATTCCCGAGCGCTTCTTTGTAAAATGTGACGAAAATCATCCCTGCCCGTTGACAAAATCAACGGGCAGTGTTATACTTCAAGTGTACTAGTACAGATAGTACACTTGATACACAAAGAAAAAGTGTACTGCAAGCCCAACGTTAAGCAAGGCGAGGACCACAAAACAGATAACGGCCAACCTTACTTTTCCGCTAAGGTTAAAACAAAAGAAAAGGGACAACAGCAAGCCTGTGTTTTTCCGACAGGGGCGGAAACTGCACGAAAGAAGCAAACAAAAAAGGAAAGAGACAGCAGCAAACCTGTGTGATCTCCGCCGCAGGCGGAAATCACACAAAAAAGAAAACAACAAAAAAGGAAAGAGACAGCAAAACGGGTGAAAGGAAGTGACTGTGGGATAATGATAACGATAGATGTAATGGGCCGCACGCCGATTTATGAGCAGATCTGCCAGAGCATCTGCCGTGAGATCTCGCTTGGCACATATAAGGAGGGAGACCGGATACCTGCGGCAAGAGCGCTTGCAAAGGATCTGGGGCTGAATCCGAACACTGTGGCAAAAGCGTATGCTATACTTGAGCGTGACGGGATAATTTATTCCGTGGCAGGAAGGGGATGCTTTGTGGCTAAGCACAAGGATGATGTAGATGAGAGACAGACTATGGAGTTTCGGGAGCTGACAAAAAGACTTCTGGCTTCAGGACTTGATGCAGATCGGCTCAAGGCGATCATTGACGAGCAGGACGCTGAGAGGGGGAGAACGACAAAATGATACAGATAGAGAATGTGTCCATGACTTTCAAGGCGAAAACAGGTGCAGAGTTCAAGGCGCTTGACGGGATAACGATAGAGATCCCCGACGGTTCGGCTTACGGCTTTCTCGGTTCCAACGGAGCAGGAAAGTCCACTCTTATGAGAATGATGACGGGCATCTATCCTGTGAGAGAGGGCTCGATCAGGATAGACGGCCTGGATGTGTTTGACAATCCCGAGGCAAAGAAGAACATCTTCTTTGTAAACGACGAGACAGTACAGTATGCATCCTATACGCTGGACGGGCTGAAAAACTATTATAAGGTCTATTATCCCGATTTTTCGGACGTAGTGTTCGAGAGGATACTTGAAAAGCTGCATCTGCCGAGAAACAAAAGGCTGAGCGAGTTTTCAAAGGGAATGAAAAGGCAGGCAATGGTGCTTATAGGTCTTTCGTGCAGAACGAAGTATCTTATGCTGGACGAGGCATTTGACGGACTTGACCCTGCTATGAGAAGATATGTAAAAAACATCATCACAGACGAGATACTTGACAGGCAGGCAACGCTTATCGTGTCGTCGCACAATATTGCCGAGATAAGCGAGATATGCGACAAGGCTATGCTCATCCACAAGGGCAGGCTTATCTTTGCAAACGATGTGGACGATATAAGAAGCGGCTTTGGCAAGGTTCAGCTGGTAAGAAGCTCAAGGCCTGTTACCCCCGAGGAGCTTGAAGCTCTGGGGCTGGGCGTTGTGAAATATGACCTTGTGGGAAGTGTGGTCCAGGCTGTTATCAGGGCTGACGACGACACGCTCAGAGAGCAGCTGCCAAAGCTTGGCTGTGAGGTCTGCGAGACGATAGGGCTCACACTGGAGGAGATATTTATTTACGAAATGGAGGCGAGAGGATATGCTA
>DFEO01000031.1 GCA_002368715.1 Ruminococcus sp. UBA3800 | reverse complement strand
GAAGCAAGGAAAAAACAGCACTATGTTTTGGACGAAGAAAAGCCGAAAAGGCTTTTCGAGGAGGCTACTGAGAGGTTCTATTTTAACTGCGTTGTAGATTATGGCTTTCGTGCGAATAAGAGGTGTCGGCTAACGCCGACGATTTTAAATGGGGGCTTTCCCAGCTACTGCGGAGCCGTTGCGTGCTCCCATACCCCTTCGGTCAAACATCTCTACAAGGATGATAACTAATCTTAAGGGGGCTTTCCCAGCAACTGCGGTGAGCACCTTGAAAAATAAAGCATCTGTATAAACAAGCTCAAAGGTGAGTACCTAAAGGTGTCTGAGCAGTATATTATCAAAACATCTTGCAAAAAATTATAATTGGTGATATAATAATATGGTAATGTATAAAATGGGGTCGGTGTACCCATGCGAGGAGGTGAGAAGATGAGCAAGGCTGGCGACAATGTCAAGAATGTCGGAAGGAACGTAAGAACAAATGTAATAAACGCCAAGGATAACGTGAAAAGCAATGTTATCAATGCCAAGGACAAGATCGTAAAGAAAAAACCGAAAAAGCTCATAAATATCATCTTCTCACAGAGGACCACTATCATCCTGGCTCTGCTTATCCAGTTCATCTTTATCTTCGTTACGTTCCAGACCCTCTATAACCAGTATCCTTATCTGCACGTTGCCTTTTCGACCATAGCGGTGGTGCTGGCTGTGTATATCCTTAACACCGGCGAGAACCCCGCCTATAAGCTTGCGTGGATAATCCCTCTGATAGCTTTGCCTGTGTTCACTACCGTTTTGTATCTGATACTCAAAAACCAGTACTCCACAAGAAAGGTGCGAAAGACCTATGCCAAGCGCTGGGAAACCGCAAGAGCTTATCTGAAGACCGACAGAACACTCATGCAGGACATATGGGATCACTCTCCGCAGAGATATAAGCTTGCAAGCTATGTGGACAACTACGGCGGCTTCCCTGCCTGTGCGAACACAAGAGTGACATACTTTCCCTCGGGAGAGGATAAGTTCGAGGCGATGATAAGAGAGCTTAAAAAAGCCGAGAGATTCATCTTTATGGAATACTTTATCATAGACAACGGTGAGATGTGGCAGGAGATACTGGAGATACTCCTTGACAAGGTCTCGAAGGGTGTCGAGATAAGGCTTATCTATGACGGGATGGGCTCGCAGTTCTTCCTGCCTTTCATGTATAAGCAGAAGCTTATCGAGAAGGGTATCAAGTGTATGGTATTCAACCGCTTCCGTCCTTTCCTTTCTTCCATCCAGAACAACCGTGACCACAGAAAGATACTTGTCATCGACGGCAAGGTGGCCTTCAACGGCGGAATAAATATAGCGGACGAGTATATAAACCGTGTTGACCGTTTCGGCCACTGGAAGGACACGGCCGTTATGCTGGAGGGTGACGGTGTGTGGAACTTCACAGTTATGTTTTTGCATATGTGGGACGTTATCTCGGGAACAGACGACAACTATGAGCGTTATCGTGTTTCGTGTCCGAGATATGATGCGAAGGGGTTTGTTATCCCTTACGGCGACTCGCCGCTTGACACAGAGAACGTGGGCGAGCTGGTCTATATGGATATGATAAACAACGCCAAGGAGTATGTCTATATATCGACACCTTATCTCATCCCCGACAACGAGATGCTGACCGTTCTTGATTTTGCGGCAAAATCGGGAGTGGATGTGAGGATAATAACTCCCGAGATACCCGACAAAAAATATGTCAGCTGTATTACCCGTTCCTATCACAAAGACCTGCTGGCTATGGGTGTCAGGGTCTATGAATACAAGGGCGGCTTCAACCACGCAAAGCAGTGTTTATGCGATGATCGTTCGGCAGTAGTGGGAACGATAAATTTTGATTACCGCAGCTTTTATCTGCACTTTGAGTGTGCGACATATATGCACGACACAGAGTGTATAAAGGTGATAAGATCGGATTTTGATGATCTGTTCGAGAACAAATGCCGTGAGATAACGGCAGAGGATGTAAACAAGCGCAGCCCGATAGAGAAATTTATGGCGGTCATATTAAGAACGATAGCTCCGCTGTTATAGCAGGTGCGGTGCTCGCCGCACGGCTAATGCCCCCACCCCGCCCGGGGGAGTGCGAACTAGTAGATAGCCGCCGCCCTCCCCGGAGGGGAGGGGGTTAGCTTCGTTCAGGCTTTTCAATTGCTCACTGCGTGAACCTTGAAAGATAGCTGATTTGTCCGTTACGCAACAAAGCTGAAATGATCCGCCAGGGTGTCCAGGGCGGGTCCAGCGCCGACCCGGGCGGCGCCTCAGCAGCCAGAACTCAACCGGTCGGGGTTGGGGGATTGGATTCAGGTGCGTGCGCCTGCCAAGGGTCTTTACAATTTGGAAAAAATGTGTTATAATAGTTTTTGTGGTATTTTGTGACGGAAAGGGTGTCCTGAAATAAAAAATATATTTGATTCGCACTGCCACTATGATGACAGCGCTTTCGATGAGGACAGGTTCCTGCTGATAGACAGGATGCTCACAGACCCGGGCTCGCCTGTGGATAAGCTTGTCCATGCGGCAACAGATGTTAAAAGCTCGGAATTCGGGATAGAGGTCGCAAAGAAATATCCGAACTTCTATACCTCGATAGGCTTTCATCCCGAGGTGGAGCAAAGCGTTCCCGAGAACTGGGAGCAACAGCTGGAGGAGCTTTATAAAAAAGCCTGCGTCACCGGAAGGCTGGTGGCCGTCGGCGAGATAGGGCTCGATTATCACTATGAGGGCTATAACAAGAACAGACAGATAAGACTGTTTGAAGAGCAGGTAAGGTTTGCTGTGAGAATGAGCCTGCCGGTGATAGTCCACTGCCGTGATGCCACTCAGGACTGTATGGAGATACTTAAAAGATATCAGCCCCGTGGTGTTATGCACTGCTTCTCAGGGTCGGCCGAAACGGCTCTTGAAGTGGTCGGACTGGGGATGTATCTTGGGTTCACAGGGTCGCTCGCATTTAAAAACAATAAAAAAGGCAGAGCCGTTGTCGCTGCTGTGCCGGATGACAGGATACTGTTCGAGACCGACTGCCCCTATATGGCGCCGCCGCCCTACCGTGGGAAAAGGTGCGAGAGCTATATGATAGAGGAAGTTGCCAAGGTGGCAGGAGAGATAAAGGGGAAAGACCCCCAGAGAATGATAGATATTACAAACGAAAATGCGTGCAGGCTTTTCGGGATCAAATAATGAAAGGGAAGAAACAGACAAAATGGCAGAAATAATGTATATCGTTGTACCATGCTATAACGAGGAGGAGATGCTGCCGATAACGGCAAAGGCTTTGATGAAAAAGCTTTCCGACCTTATCGAGGGCGGCAGGATATCTCCCAAAAGCAAGGTGATGTTCGTAAATGACGGTTCAAAGGACAAGACCTGGGAGGTCATAACAAAGCTCAATGAGCTGAGTTCATTCTTCACAGGCATTTCGCTCTCACGCAACAAAGGACATCAGAACGCTCTGCTTGCAGGGCTGATGACAGCAAAGGACAGGGCGGATATCATAGTTTCGATGGATGCAGACCTTCAGGACGACATCGACGCTATCGACGGCTTTCTTGACAAGAGAGCTGAGGGCTGTGAGATAGTTTACGGTGTGCGCTCCTCAAGAGAGAAGGACACCGCTTTCAAGCGAAACACAGCACAGCTGTATTATAAGATACTTGAAAAAATGGGCGTGGAGATAACCTATAACCACGCAGATTACAGGTTGATGAGCAGGCGTGCGGTGGAGGCACTGGCACAGTTCAGGGAGGTAAACCTGTTTCTGAGAGGCCTTGTGCCTATGGTGGGCTTCAAGAGCGACACCGTGACCTATGTGAGAAACGAAAGAGTGGCAGGCGAGTCGAAATATCCTCTGAAGAAGATGATCTCGTTCGCAGTCGAGGGCATAACCTCGCTTTCGGTAAAGCCGATAAGGTTTATCACAGCGCTGGGCTTCGTAGTGTTCTTTGTGTCCCTGGTAATGCTTATCTACTTCCTGATAACCTGGGCTGTGGGCAACACAGTCAGGGGCTGGGCTTCAACGATAACCTCGGTGTGGGCTATCGGCGGACTTCAGCTTTTAGCTATCGGTATTATTGGCGAATATATTGGCAAGATCTATCTTGAGACCAAAGCTCGCCCAAAATATATAATCGACATTGATCTTGAAGAAAATGAAAAGGAGTAATCAATATGCCCGAACTCAGAGCAAATAAGGAAAAACCCAATTTCGACAATAACCCAAGGCTCGTCGAAGCTATCGCCGAGATGAGGAAGGACTTTAAACCCGAGACCCAGAACAAAGTCATCAATGCGGCTCTCAGGTGTACGTTCCTTGTGCCTGCTGTTGTAGAACAGTCTACGGAGCTTGTTGCAGATGAAAACAACAAGGTGGATTTCCAGAACAAGAGCAAGGCAAAGTTCATTCTTATAAACAACACCAAGACCAACGGAAACTTCTTCCCTGTGTTCACCTCTGCCGAGGAGCTGAAGAAGCTCAAGCATGACCAGAAGTTCCAGTCATTCGCAATGAAGTTCGGTGATATCGCATCGCTGGCAGAAACAACGCCGAATGTCAAGGGCTTTGTTATCAATCCGTTCAACCAGAATCTCCCCTTTACCAAGGAGATGCTTGCATCTATCAAGCAGACGCTTATCAAGGCAAGAGCTGCCAAGGAAGCTGCTGAAAAAGGCGAGAACGCAGAAAGCGGAAGCGGCATCACCGTTTCCACCAACGAAAGCCCTGCTGAGGAATAAGCCGGCATTTGTTTTAATAACAAAGGATCTGTAAAAACAGGTATCCCCCCTGCTAAGGCAGGGGGGATTTTTTGTCTGTCAATGAATGGATATCGCCGGCACCGGACCGCTAAGACAAGGGTACGTCACAGATACGCATATGCTTTTTATATCCTTTCCAGGTTCTCACGGATACCGCTTATGATGCGCTTTTCAAGGCGTGATATGTAGGACTGCGATATGCCTATCTCGTCCGCTACCTGCTTCTGAGTCATTTCCTTCTTTCCGCCAAGCCCGAACCGCTTCTCCATTATCACCCTCTCCCTGTCACCGAGCCTGCTGACCTCCCTTAACAAAAGCTCACGCTCTACCTCCTTCTCTATCCCTCTGTTCACCGTATCCTCATCTGTCCCGAGAATGTCCGAAAGCAGCAGCTCGTTGCCGTCACGGTCAACGTTGAGCGGCTCGTCTATGGATATCTCGTTCTTCTGCTGCGAGGTCTTTCGCAGATACATCAGTATCTCGTTTTCTATGCAGCGTGACGCATAGGTCGCAAGCTTGATGTTCTTTGTGGGACAAAAGGTCCGAACCGCTTTGATAAGCCCGATCGAACCTATGGACACAAGGTCCTCCATTCCGATCCCGGTCTGCTCGAACTTTTTCGAGATATAGACCACCAGCCGCAGATTGTGGACGATAAGCAGCTCCCTTGCTTTCTTTTCATCTGTCTGCATAAGCGCAAACGCCTTTTGTTCCTCCTCTGCCGTCAGCGGCGGCGGAAGAGTGTCCGAGCCGTTTATATAGTCTATCTCCTCTGCGCCCCTGCCCAGAAGCATAGCTATAAAGCGGCTCACGATATCCTTTACATAGATGATCTTTTTCATTTCATCCTCCTAAAAGCTCCGGCGAGAACAGCGCCCTCTGGCACCTGCCCTCTGACCTTGTTATTCCCACACAGCACCTGAGCTCTCTCTCTTTGCCGCAGGGCTCTATCAGCCTTATGCTGCCGGCAGTGGTTATATGTATAAGCCCCTGTCTGCCCACGCTGTTATAGGGTGTCAGGTGAAAGCCTATCAGCCTTTCGGGATCGGGGCTGTCCAGCCCGAAGCGGTGATAAAGCTTGTCCGAGCAAAGCACCACCACAGGCTGCCCCGTAAAGCTGTCACAAAGCTTGTTTCCGCTGTCGCATACCGCAGGCATAGACACGACGAGCGTCCCTCTCTGATATATCACCCGATAGCCCTCCCACCTGGTGTGCAGCGCTTTTATGCGTTCGGCAGCCTCCAGCAGCACATAAACACCGCCTGCCGCCAGAATGAGCCACATCACAGGTATATTGAAATACACCGTAAAGCTCTGCACGATGATGACTCTGGAGCCTGTTAGCTGCCACAGCAAAAAGCATACACCTGTGAACACGAGCTTTGCTGTCATATATACAAAGACATTTCGCCAAAGCCTGCTGCCAAAGCCAAAAGCTATCACCACAGTCAGCACTATCGCTGCAAGCTTGAGGATGATAACAGCCGCCGCACAAAAACGGTTCTCGCTGTCTGCAGCGATAAGCAGTGAGCTGAGAGCCCCCACAGCAGCAGCGCAAAAGCTTCTCCACGGCTTTAAGACCCTGTGTGTCACGGTGGCCGCAGCCTCGACCAGCACAAGACACACCACCGCATTTGTTATCAGCAAAACATCCAGATAAACCGTCATCCTCTATCACCTGCTCTCCTGATGCTGTTATAAGGATAGCACACCGCCGTCACAAAAGCTGTCGCAAAGCGTCGGGCATAAAAAAACAGCACCCTTTATTAAGGATGCTGTTTACAAAACACTTATTTTTTAAGCTTTTTTTCTTTTCTCTTTCTTCTCTTGTTCTCCTTGATAAGCTTGAGCGGATCACCAAATCGCTCAAGATCGCTCTGCTGAGGCTCTTCCTTTTTCTCGCTCGCCTTCATTATATCAGTCATCTGCTGCATCAGCATAGACTGCTCAAAAACTGCGACCGCCTCTTCACAGGTGTCGGCCTCGCCGTCCTCCATTATCTTCCTGATCTGACCCACATTCTTCATATAATCCAGAGGCACACAGTCAACACGCTTGCCAAGAGCATTATAATAATCATCTCTCTGTCGCTCGAGCTGTTTTTTTCTGTCCTCCAGAAGCTCTATCTGCTCTTTGATGCCCTCGTTTACCTCAAGCTGTTCCTTTTTCGCAAGATCGAGCCTGTACTTATTGAGCCTTAGCACCACGATAACACCCACAACGATAGTGCCAATCGCCAGAGCTCCGCCAATGAGCCAGTTGGTAGCCACACCCATCAGCAGCAGCATTATAACAGCGATAACAGCCGTAAGTATAGCGCCCCTCTGGGTCTGATCTTTCTTCCTGAAGTTCTTGACAACATATTGTTCGTCATGGATATATGTCTTGAGATATTCTTTATTCTCATCATTTATGACCACTGCGTTCTCCATTTCAAAATATCTTCTGAAATATTCCGCAGCCTGATCTATTTTCTCCATTTCCTTAGGATCAGCCATTTATATTACCCCTATCTGAAAAAAAGATATAAGACACTAAGGTAATTATACCACAAGCACAGCTTGTTGTCAACAGGGATTTCACATATTGAGTATAAAATTTTAACAAACCCTGCTTTCTCAGCAGATCCTGGGGAGCAGCTCGCCCTTTGGCTGAGGGAGTATCGTCTGTGTGCCGATCTGCGTTTTCAGAACGACAAGCCCCTTGTTGTCCTCGGTAACATGACCGATAACAGCTGCATTCTGAGAATACCTGCCCTCTCTGAGCTTTGCAACTATGGCATCTGCCTTGTCGGCAGGCGCAAAGATAACGAGCCTTCCCTCACAGGCAAGATACAAAGGCTCCAGTCCGAGCATTCCGCAAACGCCCTTCACAGCGCTGTCAACAGGTATAGCGCTCTGATCAAGAGCTATGCCCACATCGCTCTGTGCTGCGATCTCATAAAGGACAGTTCCCACACCGCCTCTCGTTGCGTCACGGATAACGTGGATATCGTCGGTAACGTCAAGCATCGACTCGACCGTGGACCACAGCGGTGCGCAGTCGCTGCTGACGTCGGCATCTATGCCGTAATCATCTCTTGCCAGCAATACTGTGCAGCCGTGCCTTCCCACATCGCCGCTCACGATGACCGCATCGCCGGGTCTTGCGTTGCTGCCCGAGGTGGAAGCACCGTCACGGATAACGCCCACTCCGGTGGTGGTTATGAAAACACCGTCGCACTGACCCTTTCCTGCGACCTTGGTGTCGCCCGCAACTATTTTCACGCCCACCTCTTTGGCGGTCTTCTCCATTGCTGCCGCTATCTTTTCAAGGTCGTCCAGCTTAAAGCCCTCCTCTATGACAAACCCGCAGGTCATATAAAGTGGCTTTGCGCCCATACAGGAAAGGTCGTTCACTGTTCCGCAGATAGAGAGCTTGCCTATGTTGCCTCCGTTGAATTCCCAGGGGGAAACGATAAAGCCGTCTGTTGTAAATGCGAGCCTGCCGTCTATCTTAGGCAGAACAGCCGCATCGTCTGCTGTGAACTCGGGATTTGAAAAATGTGCCTTGAACACCTTTTCGATAAGCTCGCTCGTTTGTTTTCCGCCTGCTCCGTGCGCAAGGGTGACTGTTTCGTTATTCATTATTCTTCCTCCGTTTTTTTCATTCTTTCGGCTCTCGCCTTTGTTCTCTGCTCACGGTTGTCGGCTTCGCTTTCAAACAGCTCCACCGCCGCATCCGTCAGCTCGTCAGACCACACCTTTCCGACCGACACAGCACTTGCCCACGGGGCAAGGCTTTCATAATCCTTGTCGAACATTATCGAATAGGGAGGGCCGCAGCGGTCATTTACCTTTGAAAAGAGATGTCTGCCCGTGCTGATGAGTCTTTCGTTGTCACGGTCGCTCATCCCTTCTTTGCCGAGCTTTTCATAGATCTGCTGCGTTATCTCGTAAAGGTCATATGCCATACCGCCGCCTTTCTCGGCAGTATACAGGTGTCTTTTCTCGTCATAGCAGGCCTTCCAGCCTGTTCCCTTTTTAAACTCCATAGCCTTAGCACCTCACACCAGCCCTGCATACTGATAATATGCAGAGCAGGCGCCCTCGTCGGACACCATGCAGGCACCCACGGGATGGAGCGGTGTACACACCTTGCCGAACACCTTGCAGTCGCTCGGCCTGCATTTGCCCTGAAGCACCTCTCCGCAGCGGCAGGCAGGATTAGGCTTGCCCTCTATCTTCGGCATTGAGAATTTGAGCCTTGCGTCATAAGGTGCAAACTCTTCTCTCAGCTTCATTCCCGACATCGGTATCAGCCCGAGGCCTCTCCATTCGCTGTCGCAGGGTTCCATGACTTCGTTCATAAGCTTTATCGCTCCGGGGTTGCCCTCATCCTTTACAACTCTCGGATAACAGTTTCTGAAAAACGGCTCGCCCTTTTCAAGAAGCCTTATCGCCGTAGCAAGCGCTGTCAGCAGCTCGCTTGCTGTAAAGCCTGCAACAACGCCCGAAACGCCCTGCTCTTCACAAAGCTGTCTGCAAACAGCGTTTCCTGTTATAGCGTTTACATGGCCGGGATAGATAAAGGCATCCGCACTGCCTACAAGAGCCTTATAGGCATTCGGCATCGTCTTGTTGGCGGTAAGGACCGAGAAGTTCTCAAGCCCCAGCTCCCTTGCCTTTTTCACGGCAAGACACGCCGAAGGGGTAGTTGTCTCAAAGCCCACCGCAAGGAACACGACCTGTCTGTCGGGGGTCTGTCCGGCTATCTCCACCGCATCCAGCGGAGAGTATACGGGCTTTATCGCTGCGCCCATGGCTCTTGCTCCCGCAAGGCTAAGCTTTGTTCCGGGCACCTTTATAAGGTCGCCGAAGGTACAGATGACACAGTCTTTTTCCAGCGCCAGCCAACAGGCTTCGTCGATAAAGCCGACCGCCGTTACGCAAACAGGACACCCGGGTCCCGATATTATTTCTACATTCTCCGGCACAAGCTTTCTTATCCCAAGACGGAATATCTCGTGAGTGTGGGTGCCGCAGACCTCCATTATCCTGACGGGTCTGCCGCTGTAACCCGTTATGATATCACGGGCTTTTTTCATTGCTTCATTCATAACAGCTCTCCCATGATGTCGTCAGCTTCCTCTTCGTCGGAAGCGCTTATTTTGGCGATAGCCACCCCGGCATGGACCATAACATAGTCGCCCGGCTCGAGCTCGTCGAGGATGCCTGCGCTTATCTCACGCTGCGCTCCTCCTGCGTCGATAACGGCGGTATCGTCCTTCACGCTTACCACCTTAGCCGATAATCCAACACACATTTTTATCATCCTTTCAAATCAGTATCATTATTCATTACAGCGTATGCCGCCTGACCGAGAGCTATCCCTCCGTCGTTTGGCGGTATAAGGCTGTGCAAAAGTGTCGTAAAGCCTGCTTTTTCAAGGGCACGTTTTGTCAGCCCTAAAAGCAGCTTATTCTGAAAGACTCCGCCGCTGAGCGCAGCCGTTTCAAGCCCTGTTTTTTCTCTCACCGCTTCGCAGGCTCTGACTATCGCCTGTGCGAGGGCTGCATGAAACTCAAAGGCAAGCTGCCCCGAGTCCTCGCCGCCAAGAAAGCGTGAGGCCGTTTCTGCGGCAAGCTTTGTCGTTTCCAGCACCACGCTCCCCTCATGCAGTGTGACCTCACAGCAAAGCGTGGTCTCAAAGTCTGCGGCTGTTTTTTCAAACCTCTGCGCTTCATACATCAGTGCTGTCGATGCCTCGCCCTCAAAAGTGGAAGCCTTTCTTATCCCGAGAATAGCCGAGACCGCATCGAACAGCCTGCCGCAGCTGGTAGAGGTGACGGCATTGAGCCCCTTATCCGCCATGACCGACTGGAGCCTGAATGTTTTTTCATCGCAAAGCCCCAGCGAAAGACAGGCAGCCTGTGCATCGCTCATACTGTCTCTCAGAAGCTGCACTGCTATGCGCCAGCCCTCTCTGGCGGAGGCATCTCCTCCCACCTGCAAAAACGGTCTTATATGGCCTTCTCTTTCATAGCCGTCCCAGCCGCAGGCAAGTATCTCGCCGCCCCATATGGTGCCGTCGTCGCCGTAGCCTGTGCCGTCAAAGCTTACGCCTATGACCCTGTCGTTTTTCTTGCAGCCATTTTCCGCCATACAGGAAAGGATATGCGCAAAATGGTGCTGGACTTTTATCAGCGGCAGACCCCTTTGTTTTGCATAATTCTCAGCAAATGCCACCGTGTTGTACATCGGGTGCGTGTCGCAGACCACCGCCTGCGGCTCACATTCGAGCATATCCGTCATCCTGCCGAGAGAGTCCTCCAGCGCCTTGACTGTCCTTATGTCTGCCATATCGCCTATATAGGGCGACGGATAGAGCATATCTCCCTTTGCGGCACAAAAGCTGTTTTTCAGCTCGCCGCCCACGGCAGTCACGTTTATGTCGGCTTTGCAGCCAAGCATAACAGGCAGCGGCGCAAACCCTCGGGAGCGCCTTATCATATATGGTCTTCCTTCAAACCAGTCCGTTACCGAATCATCCGCCCGTATAAGGATGTTTCTGTTGTGGGACAGGATGATATCGCAAAACGACCCGATCTCCTTTACAGCGCTCTCGTCGTCACGGCATATCGGTGCGCCCCTTGCGTTTGCGCTGGTCATAACAAGGCAGTCCGTCATCAGCACACCGTCGGGATAATCGAACAAAAGCATCTGTACCGGCGCATAAGGCAGCATAACTCCCACTGTCATATTGTCGGGGGCTATCCGTGAGCAGACGGACTGTTTTGCTCTTTTTTCCAAAAGCATTATCGGCTTCTGCCAGCCTGTAAGGTATTTTTCCTGTCCTTGCCCGACAAAGCATTCACGCCTGACAGTGTCCATATCTCTCATCATCAGCGCAAAGGGTTTCATCGGGCGGTTTTTAAGCTTTCTGAGCCGCTCCACTGCGTCAGCGTTCTTTGCGTCACAGCACAGGTGAAAACCGCCAATACCCTTTACGGCTGCTATACCGCCCTGCATTATCAGCCGTCGCACCTTTGTTATGGCCTGAGCTCCTCTGATGTCCTCGCCTATGATATAAAGCTCGGGACCGCAGTCGTTGCAGCACACAGGCTGTGCATCATAGCGCCTGGTCTTCGGGCTGTGATATTCCTCAGCACACCTTGGGCACATCGCAAAAGCCTTCATACTGGTGCGTTCCCTGTCATAGGGCATCGAATCCAGTATGGTAAGCCTTGGACCGCACTGGGTGCAGTTTATGAACGGGTGGAGATAACGTCTGTCGTTCTTGTCAAAAAGCTCCTTCCGGCACTTGGAGCAAGTGGCTATATCAGGAGAAACAAAAATATCTCCGGGCTCTTTCTCGCTCTCGATTATCTCAAAGCTTTCAAACCTTTTACAGCTGTCGGCCTCAATAGCATCCAGTCCCATTATGACAGCCCTTTCGGGCGGCGAGCTTTTTATCTCCTGTTCGAGTGCCTGCACTGCCCTGCTGCTTCCCTGAGCGAATATCTCAACATAGGAGCCCTTGTTGGCGACAGTTCCCGTAAGGCCCAGCCGCCTTGCCGACACCGAAACAAAGGGGCGAAAGCCCACACCCTGAACTATACCGTAAACGTGTATAATATGTGTTATCATCATCAATATCCTTTTTGGCTGTTCAATCGTTCAGCCTGCCGCCTGCCGCAAAATGGGGCAGGTCTATCCAGCGTCCCTCAAAGTTTCCTGCCGCACGCCTGAAAAAGCTGTCGGCTATGATAACGTCGTATCCGCCGTTTTCGCAAAGGTCGGAAAACTCCTCCTCCTGCGTTATGCGAACATCTCTTTCCTGCATATATCTTTTGTCCATCATAAACCAGGATGCCACTGTCACATCACAGTCTGACAGCTTTTCTCTTACAGCATTCGCCGCAAACTGCTGGTGAACGACGAGCACCTTTTTCCCGCTTATGTCAAATGAAGGCGCAAATGGGAATCCGACCTCGAACGGTGTTGCAAAGCGCTCGTTCAAAAGCTCTGCTGCCTTTAGTCCCGAGGGCGATATGACCAGCAGCCGCTCACACTCGGAAGCGTTTATAACATCATCCGCTCCGCTGTCAAGACCGAAGAAAACAACGTCCTCCCAGCCCTTCTCCTTCAGGACCTCTCTCATTGCCCGGGAGTCCGTCTCGCCGGTATTCAGAGGTGTAGCACCTATAACGCCGAGCCTGCCCTTTTTAACGGGGAGCTTTTTTTCTGCAAAGTGCCCGAACAGCCGATGATATGCCATCTGCTCGCCGTGATCGTAAAGCTTTGTGCCGTCTGTTCTGAATGCAAGACAGGCAAGCCCTGTCTGCTTTTCGCTCATACGCTCAAGAGCCTTCATATCCGTGGCTATCACAGCAGGAACGGGCGTTCCCACGATAGCGATGAAGCGCCCCTCGACCTGTTCGGTCATAGTTTTAAGCTTTTTTACCAGAAGCTCGTCACGCCCGAGGATAGCGTCCATATCTCTGAGGCCAGCCGAGAAAAGCGCCGAGCGCTTTTTGAACCACCTTGGTTCGTCAAAGCCGCACACATTTCCTGCACACCCTCCGGCATCACAGATAACGGTTATGCCGCCCATTTCATAAAGCACCGCACAGACCCCCGAATCGTCGGGTGCAAGGGGAGATATATGCTTTAAAAGCTTTTTCATCGTGCGCTCCTCCTCTCGTCTATCGCCTTGTCCAGCTGCTCGAAAAGCATAGCCACACCTCTGTATCCAAAGGGCTGCTCTTCTCCGTTAAAATCCGCTCCGGGCTTGTCTTTATGATAATACACAGCATCTGCACCGACAGCCGCATCGGTATCCTCGGAGGGGACATAGTTCATCATAGTGGGCGACAGGTTTGAATAGATCCTTGTGTCGGGAGAAAGCTGTGCCAGCTTTTTAACGAACACAAAATTTCTCTCGCCCACAGTGCCGTATATCTCATTGACCTTAAAGCCCCAGCCAATTAGCGCCAGTGCCAGTTCAAAGCTGTCGGCATTAAGGCTCTCTCCCACCGCAAAGGTGAGGCTGCCGTGCTTTTTCTTAAAGCTCTCTATCTGTTCTTTTGTCTTTTCATAATACTCCGTGTCGTCAAGCTCGGCACCTATCGCCTGACCCAGCAGGCGATACTGGTTTGCTATCTTATCCAGCCTGAACATACGGGTAAGCTCTATAAAGGGAATACCAAGCCTTTGCTGCATATCCTGTGCGGCAGCTCTTGCTTCGGAATTGAGAACGATGCTGAAATTTGCTCTCGACATACCGCTGTATTCTTCAAAGGTCTTACATCTGCCTATCTCTCTGACTTTTTTTATGCCTGCCTGCGATAGCAGATCATATATCTCGCAGCCGTCATCGAGGGCAGAGAAAAACCCCAGGATATTACACTCCCTGCTGTATCTCTGCTGAGGCTCCAGAAGAGAGTACACCGACTTTCTCACAAGCCCCATAGGCGGCAGCCTTTTTTCCCTTGTCAGAGCATACATATATGCAGGCGCAGCCTTGACTCCTGTCCTCTGCTCACAGGCTCTGCACACACGCTCCATATCCGTTCCCAACAGCGCATCAACACAGGTGACACACAGCATTATCACCGAAGGCTTTTGAGCAAGCTCTCCCAGCAGCTCCTCGCAGGCTTTTGGTATCTTGCTCACATAGCGTCCCGTCACGATATCGGTGTCGTCCAGCATCAGATAGAAAAACCTCTCGCTGTAACCGAGAGCATTCAGCAGCTGAGTGTTTCTTCCGCAGCAGCCCGGAGCGATAAGCAGCATCACCGAGCCCGGTATCGCAAGCCCGGCTCTCTTTACACCGAAGCCCTTGGCGCCCGGAGAATTGAAATCCAGCGTTGCGGGAGAGCTGTATATCATATGCTTGGCAGAGGTAAGCTCCTCAGGCAGCGTTTCGCAAGAAAGCTTTGCCAGCTGCTTTGCCGTTATATAATAAGCATCAACCATTTTTTTCGTCCTCTTCGATAAGTCTTTTTGCAAGCTCCAGAAACCGCTTCGAGGTCTCGCACCCGGGGTCTCCCTCGACGCAGGTCATCCCCATATCCTCATACTTTATTATGTCGTCCGAACGTGGTATATCGGCGGTTATCTCAAGCCCTGAGCTTTCGGCAAAGGAGCGCACCTTCTGCTCCTCGTCCGCTACGTTTCGTCTGTTCAGGATGACCCCTCTTACTCTGGCATAGCTTCTGTCCTCAAAGTTTTTCACCGCAGTGTTTATGTTGTTTGCGGCATAAAGCGCCATCTTCTCGCCCGAGGTCACTATGAGCACCTGTTCGGCATAGCCCTCTCTTATGGGCGCCGCAAAACCTCCGCACACGACATCGCCCAGAACATCATATAAAACAGCGTCGGGCTTTATCTTTTCAAACAGCTCCAGCTCCTCCAGCAGGCTGAACGTTGTTATTATTCCTCTGCCGGCACAGCCGAGCCCCGGCGTGGGGCCGCCTGTTTCTATACAGACAACGCCTCCGAAGCCTGTTTTTGTTATCGCTTCTATCCTGTCGGGCTCCTCGTCGTGGATACGCATATAGTCCATAACGGGCGTCACCGCATCACCGTGGAGCAGGTTTATGGTCGAGTCCGCCTTTGGATCACAGCCTATCTGGATCACCTTTTTGCCAAGGCCGGCCAGCGCCGCCGAAAGGTTTGATGTGCAGGTGGATTTTCCTATTCCGCCCTTGCCGTAGACAGCCAGTTTTATCATTTGAATAACTCCTTAATATCAGTGTTTACAAGATCCTTTATCTCGTTTTTATAGCTTCTTCCCGAAAAAGCCAGATGCGGCAGACTGATATGCCGTGTGCCCTCCGGGACAACATAGCTGTAAAGAGGATCCGCTATCACAGTTTTTGGAAGGGTCTTCCCGAGATAGGCTTCTATCTCCTCCTCAGAGGTAATATCCTTAGCCGCCCCTCTGAAAACAAGATCGTCCGCACCGAGCGGACATATCACCGTGCAGTCCATACCAAGCTCCGACCCAAGCGCCCGAGCCAGCGACATCGAGGCTATGCCCTCGCCTATTATAACGGTGCTGCCGCTGTCCGTATTCTCATCAAAGCCCATGCCCTGTGAAAAAACACAGCCGTGGTCCGTGGCTGATGCCGCTTGTCTTATATTCTCTGCCAGCTCACTGCCAAACCTGCCGCCGACAGGGATGCCCGTCACATAGTTTATTCCGAACCGTTCCAGCATATATTCCGCTGCCGCCAGCCCCGACGAACTGACCACAAGATCCACCTTTGCGGATGCCGCCTTTTTTATATCCTCGAGCGTGCTCCCCATAGCAAGGTCTGCCACGGGAACAAAGCCGTTATTTCTCAGCCAGCTGTTTATCGAATCATCTGCCCCAAGGGGAAAGTCCAGCGGTGTCAGCCCCAGGACGTTTACGCCGATGCCCTCCGCCTTCGGCATTTCGGCAGCATACTCTCTCAAAACGGCCTCCAGCGCCTCGCTCACACCCTC
Organism: Ruminococcus sp. UBA3800; assembly: GCA_002368715.1. Classification (GTDB taxonomy): domain Bacteria; phylum Bacillota; class Clostridia; order Oscillospirales; family Ruminococcaceae; genus Hominimerdicola. Next base: position 9,700 of record DFEO01000031.1, on the reverse strand, counting down.
AGTATAGTGGCGTGTGCCGTTTGTGTGAAAGCCGAAGGTCCTTATTCCCGAGCGTGCCTCCACCTCACAGGCTATGGCATCAAAGTCCACCCCTGTCATCATAGGCATAGGCGAGCCGCACAGGGCAATGAACCCGGGCGAAAGATCCTTTGCGGCCGCCACGGTGTCAGAGATAAGGCGCTCGTCATTTCCCATGATAGCGTCCATTTCGGTGAGCGCAGATATAAACACCATCGAGCGCCTGTCATACCACCTGGGCTCGTCGTGGGTCGTATAGGTGGAATTGCAGCCCGAAGCATCGTGGATGACGGTCATACCGCCAAGCTCATAAAGCGCCGAGCACACCCCTGAGGTGTCCGCCGCATAGCAGGGCAGTATCCTGCTTACATTCTTCATACGCTCCTCCTATATCTGTGCATTGCACTCACAGCCCCAGCCCTTTTGCTGGATCACCGTTTTTCTGTCCTTCGGGAAAAGATATGCCTGCTCCATAAGAGCAGCAAGCTTTTTTATCCCCTCAAAGCCGTAAAGGCCGCCGTTTGAAACGATATCCACAAAGCTGTCCGTGGCAAAGAACCACGCCGCCTTCTGACCTATGGCAAGTGTTTTCTCATGCTCCCCGTCTGCCGCATAAAGCATATTCACGTTTTTGGCAGAGCATATCTCTATGTCCGGGAACTCCTTTGCCAGCCTGTCAAAGGCATCGGCATCCTCGCCAACCTCGTCAGCGATCACAGTCTTTACGTTAAAGCCGTGTTCGCAGAGCACCAGCGCCAGCTCAAAGGGTCTTGTCACGGCTGTGAAATCTATGGCTATCGCCGTATCGCCTATCGTCTGTCTTGCGTGGTCGAGAGCAGCCTTTGCCGCCTTTTCGTTTTCATCGAAGTCACACGCATCTATCCCGAGCGCTCCGCAAAGCCTGAGCAGATTATCTCTTATCACCCTTGTGTCAAAGGCGTTTGGGATGTGCAGGTGCTGTGCTCCGGTCGTTTCGCAAAGCTCCTCGGCGCCCGTGACCGCTGTCGGCATATAGGTGAGCACCAGAGCGCTCTTTCCAAGCTCCATATACTCATCATAGCTCTTGCAGGAATTTATATCCAGAAGCTCAAAGCCGCCCTGCCTGATGAGCTTTACCATTTCCGACTCCTCGTCGGTGGCTCTGTCGCAGCCGATAAGGCTGACATATTTTCTGTCAAGCGGCAGCGGCTTTATAAGCGCACACATCCGCCTTATAAGCCAGACAACGGGAGAAAATGTCTCTCTCATCGTCGGTGTCATATAGCAGTCAATAAACTCGATATCACTAAAGCGCTCTCTCAGCTCGTCAAGGATGACCTCATAGTCAGCACCGGCAAAAAGGTGCATACAGCTTAAAAAGATCATTACCGCTCTCGGCTTTTTTTCAAGCTTTTCTATCACCTCGGCAACACCGTCCACAACATCGCTCTCAAGTGTTGCATCGAACATATCCTCCTCCGAAAGAGACACCCAGCTCAGTCTATCCATGGTGCCGTTCTCGGCAACGGTGAGCGTGACACCCCTCAGACAGCCCTGAGCGCAGACATACACCTGATGGCTCTCGGGAACGAGCAGCCCCATATGAACGATGTTCCAGACTCCCCTTGCAGGCGGATTGTATTCAAGCCCCCTGCCGAAGAGGTCGCTCCTGTCGGCGTCAGCTATCCTGACAACAGGCTCTCTTTCAAATTCTCCGGGCCTTTTAAGCATATCTGTCTCCTTTGCTTGTTCTGCATATATCATATACCCTCTGAGCCACAGCCATAAACTGTGCGGCACTCTTTGAGCCGGGCTTTGTCAAAACTATGGCCTCTCCCCTGTCGTCTGCCGAGGATATCTCGGTGCTTCTATCTATCGCACCTATGACCTCGGTGTCAAAGTCGGCAGCAAGCTGTGCCACAGCTTCGTCCTCGTTCTCGACATCACGCCTGTTAAGGATTATTCCCCCAAGAGAGGAATATCCACGGCTCCTGAAGTTTTCCACCGCCATACAGATATTTGCTGCGGCATATCTTGCCATCTTCTCGCCCGAGGCCACCACGAACACCTTGTCCGCATAGCCTCTTCTCATCGGCATAGAAAAGCCGCCGCACACAACGTCACCCAGCACATCGTAAATAATGACATCGGGCTTGTATACCTCATTGGCGCCGAACTTTTCAAGGTGCTCCAGCGCATTTATTATCCCTCGGCCCGCACATCCCAGCCCGGGTATAGGGCCTCCTGCCTCAACGCACAAAACTCCGCCGCTGCTCTTATACACAACATCTTCAAGCTTCATCGCTTTGCCCTTTTCTCTCAGCGTTTCAAGCACTGTGGGGATGCGCTCGCCGCCGTGAAGAAGTGCCGTGGAGTCCGCCTTGGGATCGCACCCTATCTGCATGACAGTGAGCCCCTTTGCCGCCAGGGCAGATGATATGTTGCAGGACACCGTGGATTTTCCTATCCCGCCTTTTCCGTATATCGCAAGCTTTATCATTTATAATCTCCTCTCGAGATCTCTACCTCATAGCCTATCCTTTTCATTCTTGCCTGAACACAGAGCCTGCATTCGCTGCTCTGATCCTCTGTGCATATCTTTCCGTCATAAAGCATATATTTTTTTCTCACCTCTGTCGGAGAAAGGTTTGGCATTATGACATTTGCCCCCGAAAGAACGCCCTGCTCTCTTCCGTTCGGGCGTATCGTCCCCAGCGCCGTCGTTGCAGGCAGCAGGACTCTCGGCAGCATTATCCTGCACAGGCTCAGAACAAACAGAGTCAGCTCATAATCACCCTTCGGCTCGTCACGAAAGGGAGTGTCCTTGTGAGGAAGAAACGGGCCTATGCCTATCATATGCGGCTTGAAGCTTCCCAGAAACACCATATCGTCAGCCAGACACTGTGCAGTCTGATAAGGCGAACCTATCATCATTCCCGCTCCTGTCTGATAGCCCAGCTCCTTGATAGTTTCAAGGCATTTCATCCTGTGCTCAAAGGACATATCCTCCGGGTGGAGCTTCCGGTAATGCTCCTTGTTTGCCGTTTCGTGTCTTAAAAGATAACGGTCTACTCCCGCCTGCTTCAAAAGCACAAGAGCATCTCTTTCCAGCTCTCCCAGCGAAAGCGTCACCGCACAGTCGGGGTGGGCTTTTTTTATCCTTCTCACTATCTCAGCCACACGCTCGGGAGAAAACGCCTTTATGTCCTCTCCGCTCTGGAGCACAAAGGTGCGAAAGCCGTATCCGTAGCCCTCGTCACAGCAGGAGAGTATCTCCTCATCGGTCAGGCGATAGCGGTTAGCATTGCTGTTCGAGCACCTGATACCGCAGTAATAGCAGTCGTTGCGGCACACGTTTGAAAACTCGACAATGCCCCTTATATACACCTTTTTTCCAAAGACCGCTTCGCTTATCTGCCTTGCTTTCTGCGCCGCATAGCCACGGTCATCCTCTGTCCATCCGGTAAACACCTGCACCCATTCGTCTTTGGTGAGCATCTTTTGTTTTTCCAGCTTGTCAATCAGCTGTTTTACCGTCTTATTTTCCTTGATATCCTTCATATCTCAACCCTCGCTATGGAGAAGCTTCACCATATCCGGGAACACCTCCAGACTCCGCTCGAGTATCCCGTTCATCTGTGCAAGCGCAACACCGTAATTTGTAAACGGCACACCCTTTTGCACTGCCGCTCTCATCCTGTTTTGCATATCCCTCTCGGTCAGCATACAGCCGCCGCAGTGGATAACAAGGTCAAACCTTTCAAGCTCGTCTTCAAAGCTCCTGCCCGAGGTAAGGCTTATCTCAAGCTCCCTGCCCGTTGTCTTTTTCAAGAGCGCCGGAAGCTTTACGCTGCCGATGTCGCCGCACTGTCTGTGGTGGGTGCAGCCCTCTGATATCAGGACACGGCTCCCGTCCTTCAGCCCCGAGATAGCCGCAGCACCCCTGACCGCAGTTTCTAAAAACCCCTTATACCTTGCCATAATTATAGAAAACGATGTCAGGCGTATATCCTTCGGAACTGCCTTGTTCACAAAGCCGAACACCTGACTGTCGGTGATAACGACCGCAGGCTTTTTTCCGAGAGAGCCAAGGGTCTGCTCCAGCTCGCTCTCCCTGACCACAACCGCACAGCCTCCTGCTTCAAGGATATCTCTTATCACCATCTGCTGCGGCAGGATCAGCCTGCCCTTTGGAGCGGCCTTGTCTATCGGCACGACCAGAACTGCAAGCTCGCCGCTTTTGATAATGTCACCGACCAGCTTTCCCGTCTGATCCTTCTGCTTTATAAGTGTGCCTATTTTCTGCTTTAGCTCGTAAATGTTCTCACCGGTCTTTGCGCTCACAGCAAAGCGTTCACCGTCATCCAAAGCGTCAGTCAGGTCCTTCTTGTTGCCCACGATGATAAAGGGTATCTCCCTCTTTTCAAACTCGGCTATCAGCTCTTTTTCGCAGTCTCCAAGCGGCTGAGTTATGTCTGTCACCAGCACCGCACAGTCAGCCCTTTCAAGCACCTGCCTTGTGCGCTCCACACGCAGCGCTCCAAGCTCGCTGTCATCATCAAACCCTGCCGTGTCCATTATCACAACAGGCCCCAGCGGCAGCAGCTCCATAGCCTTGGTCACCGGGTCCGTGGTGGTGCCTGCGGCAGAGGATACGACAGACAGCGCCTGTCCCGTCACCGCATTCACAACGCTGGATTTTCCCGCATTTGTCCTTCCGAAGAAGCCTATATGTATCCTTTCGGACGAAGGGGTCGAATTAAGTCCCATATGCTCACCTCATAAAAAATGTCAGACCTCTACCCGACAGCAAAGATCCGACAATAAGTCCTGTGATCCTTTTACTTTCACCTCAATGACCTCTCGGCGATTTCAGTGTCAGATAAAGTTTGATCCTGTATTCTTTTTTTATGCTCGATCACAGCCGCAAAACATCCTGCACTGCTGCGAAAGAGATCCCGGTTCAGACAGCCGCATAAACGGTTTTTGCCGATACTCCGTCGAGCCTTCCTATTTTTCCTGCAACGGTGTTGATTATATCCTGCGAAGCGTCGATAGCTATGCTGATGACGTTTATCCCCTTCTGCTTATAGGGTATGCCCATCCTGCCGATGATGCCCTCGCCGTATTCATGGAGAATGGCATTCACAGCCTCCACACTCTGCATATTCTCGACTATTATCGCTATGACCGCAACTCTGGTTTCCATATCCCAGCCCTTTCCGCCGCAAGCGGCATTGCTTATACAATTAGATTATACCACGCAAATACTCAGATTTCAAGTCTTATTTGTTAATTGTAGCTATGCTTTGCCCGGGATAGCTGTGTATGGAACAAAAGGCGTAAAAACGGCTTTTGGGCAGGCTGAGAAATTGTGAAAAACAACTATTGAAAACGGTTTCGTAATGTGCTATACTTAGTACGGTGTTTTTTATCAGACACAAAGAACGGGAGGGTTTATGTAAAATGGATATCAAGAAACTTATCGCAGGAGCAGCAGCTCTTGTTATGGCAGGCTCTGTGCTCACTGCCTGTGATGACAAGGATAAGGACAAGGACGATGACAAGGAGTCATCCTCAAAGGTCGTAGTGACAGAGGCCGGAAACAGCGGCAGCGAAGATGTCACCACAACAACGGCAGCCGAGGAGCCCGAGCCGGAAACAGTGGAGCTTGAAAAGCTGGAGATACCCGCCAGTGAGAGCAAGAGCCCTGTGCTCGAAGAGGCAGGAAAGCTGACCGATGATTCTCTGAGGTTCACGGATAACCTTATTTATTCCGGCGACAGCGAAGAGAACGTTATGATACATGACTATCTTGGAAACAAGCTTGCAGACGGCAAGGCAGTCTATGCTGTAAAGCTTGGCGACACAGGTCTTTACGCTTATTATATCAAGGGCGGAGATATCGCTTATCAGGGGCTTATCACCGCTGAGGGCGAGGAGATAGTTTCTCCCGATGAAAAGGTAGGTCTTTTCAGAGAGATAGACGACAGATTTATAATGGCGTTCTTCCCCGAGAACACGACCACCAATGAGGACGAGGCTATCTACTATGTGACAGCCAACCAGTTCAGCTTTATGCCGAATGACAACGACATCCTCTACACAGGCAAGGTAAAGGTGTATGACACCGTGAACAAGAAGTTCCTCGAGAACACCACTGTTACTGAGAGCCCGTCATACCACATTTACGGTGATATCGTTTCGTTCTATGATAAGGATATGAATACCGTTTATGTTTCGGCAGATGACAAGGTCATCGAACCCAAGGAAGGCTTCAACGCTGCAGGCGCAAGATTCTTCACAGGCTATGCCGATGGCAGCTATCAGACTCTGGACCATGATATGAACCTTGTTATGTCAGGCAACACAATGGTATCGGGCTTTGATTCAACAAAGTATTATGTAGGTCTGTTCGACAGCGAAAGCAGCTCCTACGGACTTGCAGACTGGAACCTGGAAACTGTTATCGAACCTAAATACAAGTCGATCAACGCTCTTAACGACACAATGTTCCAGTACAGCACAAACGACGACTTTAAATACGGTCTGGTGACCGCTGACGGCACAGAGATAACAAAGGACGAGTATGACATGATCTCTGAGACCGACACCCCCGGATATTATGCCTGCAAAAAGTCGGACGGCACCTATGACCTTATCAGCAGCGAGGGCAAGGTGGTAGACAGCGGCTCGACAGACGGCTACTACGGTCTTGCATCGAAGAAGGACGGCGACGCCTATGTTTATCTCGTTGCAAACACAGGCGAGTTCTCGATCAAGAGCGAAAGATCTCTTTCGGACTTTGGCAACGGTGTAGTTTACGACACCAAGGCAAAGATCCTCTACGACATCTACACAGGCGACAAGCTTGCTGAAGGCTTTGACGAAGCATATACCGCATACGGATATATCTATGTTATCAAGGGTACAGAAGCGACCGTTTACGCTGTGAAGTAAAGCTGTATCACACAGGCAGGCAGGCCAAACACCTGCCTGCTTTTTTATGCCTGCCCCTTTACAACTTCGGGCCGGTGTGATATAATACAGTTATCATATCAGCAAAGGAGGAATATAAGTGAAGCTGAACGAACTGTTTGAAAACAAAACATCACTCTCTTTCGAGGTGTTTCCGCCAAAAAGCGACACCCCCGTTGAGACTATATATGACACCATAGAAGCTCTTGGCGAAGCAAAGCCCGATTTTATCAGTGTTACCTACGGTGCAGGCGGGAGCCGCTCGAATGCAACGATAGACATTTGTGCTTCCATAAAGCAGAAGCACGGGATAGAAGCGGCGGCACATTTGCCGGGCATATATCTTACAAAGGCAGATGCGCTCGAGCAGATAGAACAGATGAAGGCGCGGGGCATCGAAAACGTGCTTGCACTGAGGGGCGACAGACGTGAGGGAGAAGAGCCGGCAGGCGATTTCAGATATGCCAGCGATCTTGTTTCTTTCATAAAAGAGAACAGCGATTTCAATGTTATCGGCGCCTGCTATCCGGAAGTTCACCCCGAGTGCGCTGATATCGTAAACGACATAAAGAACCTGAAAACAAAGGTGGATGCAGGCTGTTCGCAGCTTATAACACAGCTGTTTTTTGACAACGAGACCTTTTATGACTTCCGTGAGAAAACTGCGATAGCAGGGATAAACGTTCCTATCGAGGCAGGCATAATGCCTGTTGTCAACAAAAAACAGATACTCAGGATGACAACGCTCTGCCATGCCACGCTGCCCAAAAAATTCCTGACCATTATGAACAAATACGAGGATGACCCCGTTGCAATGAGGGATGCAGGCATCGCCTATGCCGTGTCGCAGATAGTTGACCTTATCGCAAATGACGTGGACGGTATCCACCTCTACACGATGAACAATCCCTACATTGCCAACAGGATATGTTCGGCTGTGGCATCGCTGTTCAAGTCGTGACAAGTATAAAAAACGAGCACCGCTCATTGAAAAGCGGTGCTCGTTATTTATTTGCTTTTATTCAGATCACTTTATCATGGAAGCTACTTCGTCTGCAAAGTTGTCTTCCTTCTTCTCTACGCCTTCGCCGCGCTCAAATCTTACGAACTCAGCAACAGTGATGCTTCCGCCAAGCTTCTTTGCAGCGTCAGCAACATACTTGCCAACAGTGCCCTCGAACACGTCGCTTCTTACGAAGGTCTGCTCAAGCAGGCAGTTCTCGGAATAGTACTTTCCTACCTTGCCCTCTACGATCTTTACCTTGACCTGCTCGGGCTTGTTAGCCATCTTGGGATCCTCAGCCATCTGAGCAAGAAGTACCTTCTTCTCCTCATCAAGAACGTTTGCAGGAACGGACTCCTTGTTGAGGTAGGAAGGATTCATAGCTGCGACCTGGAGCGCACAGTTCTTTCCGACCTCGAATACCTTATCAGCATCAAGATCAGAATCAAGCTTGACCATAACACCGATGCTTCCGCCGCCGTGAACATAAGGAACAAGGATACCCTCAAGTCTTACAAATCTTCTTATTACCATATTCTCTCTGATCTTGATGAACAGATCCTGAAGAGCTTCCTCAACAGTCTTATCACCGCCGCTGATCTTGCAAGCCTTCAGAGCATCAACATCAGCAGGAGCCTGCTCGATAACGGTGTCTGCAACAGCTGCAACAAAAGCCTTGAACTCGTCATTGTTAGCAGCAAAGTCTGTCTCGATATTTACCTCGAGTACGCAGCCTACATTGCCCTTTACAACAGATGTGCAGATACCCTCTGCAGCAACTCTGCCGCTCTTCTTAGCCTGTGTAGCCAGTCCCTTCTCACGAAGAAGTGTAACTGCCTTATCCATATCGCCCTCTGCCTCAACGAGAGCCTTCTTGCAATCCATCATTCCAACGCCGGTAGCTGTCATAAGCTCCTTGATCTCTTTAACAGATACATTTGCCATTGTTTTTTCCTCCTGTTTTATTATTCTTTGAGTCTGTCCACCAACAGCACTCTTACTCAAAACAAGGCAGACAAACCCTGTCTGCCCTGCAGCTTTTCAATTATTCAGCGTCCTCAGCCTCATCGACCTTAGCTGCCTCTTCCTCAGCAGCCTCAGCGTCCTGGCCCTGTCTGCCCTCGATGATAGCGTTAGCCATGCAGCCTGCAATAAGCTTTACTGCTCTGATAGCGTCATCATTTCCGGGGATAACATAATCTACATCATCAGGATCGCAGTTTGTGTCTACGATAGCAACAACAGGGATGCCGAGCTTCTTAGCCTCAGCAACAGCGATCTTTTCCTTTCTGGGATCAACAATGAAGAGCGCACCGGGGAGCTTCTTCATTTCCTTGATACCGCCAAGGAACTTCTCGAGCTTTTCGATCTCGAGGTTGAGCTTTACAACTTCCTTCTTGGGCAGACGGTCAAATGTGCCGTCCTCCTCCATTGTGTGGAGCTGCTCAAGTCTCTTGATCCTCTGCTGGATGGTCTTGAAGTTTGTCATCATACCGCCGAGCCATCTTGCGTTTACAAAATGTGCATCAGCTCTGATAGCCTCTTCCTTGATAGACTCTGCTGCCTGCTTCTTGGTTCCAACGAAAAGAACCTCGTCGCCGTTAGCTGCAACGTCTCTGATGAACATATAAGCTTCTTCAAGCTTCTTTACTGTCTTCTGGAGATCGATAATGTAAATACCGTTTCTCTCTGTGAAAATGTACGGAGCCATTTTCGGGTTCC
>DFEO01000032.1 GCA_002368715.1 Ruminococcus sp. UBA3800 | reverse complement strand
GTCCAGAGCGAAGTGGACGGCATTGTCAAGGAGATATGCGTGTCTAACGGTGACCCCGTTGAGTATGACCAGACGGTAATGATACTGGAATAATATATGAAAAAGCGTATATCAAAGATCTGTTTTTATATCTGGGGGATCGGTTGGTTTTTCAAACTGATCGCTTGCTTTGCTACCGGCTTGCTGGTCTTTTCAGAGCATTATTCCGCTGTCTTGTATCTGAGCGGTAAAGACCTGTTTAAAGGATTTTGGGTAATACTGCTGGTGCATAGCACGATTGCTGTAAATCTTGCAATGGTGGTAGCTTTTGATAAAATGCGTCAGAAAGACAGTATCGTTTTATGGACTTTGTGTACAGCTTATTCGGTGATCTTTATACCGTATTCTTTTTTTGTTCCCGAAATGCTTAGCGGATCAAGTCTTTTTCTGACCCCGACCTTGATACCGAACATTATCGTTGGGCTGCTTATGCTGTATGCAACGGCAGCGGACGTTTTTGGAAAAAATAACGATCAGGAGGATAATAATGGCAGTAGTTATGAATAAAGAGCAGATTATGGAGGTCATCCCTCACAGAGACCCGTTCCTGCTTATAGATGAGGTAAATGAGATAGAGGTGGGCAAGAGCGTAAAGGCCACCAAGTATATTAAAGAGGACGACTTCTGGTTCAAGGGGCATTTTCCAGAGTATCCCGTGACACCGGGCGTGCTTATGGTGGAGATGTGTGCTCAGGCAGGCGCTGTGGCTCTGCTCTCGCTTCCCGAGAACAAGGGCAAGATCGGCTTTTTCGGCGGTATCAATAACTGCAAGTTCCGCCGTCAGGTGGTCCCCGGCGACAAGCTGGATATCGAGGTCGAGATAATCAAGGTAAAGGGACCTATCGGCGTCGGAAAGGCTGTGGCTTCCGTTGACGGCCAGATGGCTGTTAAGGCCGAGATAACATTCGCTATCAAGTGATCCTTTGACCGCTTTCAGCGTAAAGGGTCTTTACATAACAAATCACAAGGAGCATATTATGTTCAAAAAAGTTCTTATTGCCAACAGAGGCGAGATCGCTGTAAGGATCATCAGGGCTTGCCGTGAGCTTGGCATACATACGGTGGCTGTTTACTCCTCTGCCGATAAAAACGCCCTCCATGCAGCCATTGCCGACGAGGCTGTCTGCATCGGTCCGGCGCCCAGCAAGGACAGCTATCTGAATGTCAGGGCTATAATCTCGGCCTGCGAAATAACGGGAGCCGAGGCTATCCACCCGGGCTTTGGATTTTTGTCCGAGAACGCCGAGTTTGCAAGAATGTGCGAGAAATGCGGCATCGTCTTTATAGGACCGAGAGCCGTTTCAATAGAGATGCTGGGCGACAAGGCCCAGGCAAAGGAGAGCATGAAGGAAGCCGGAGTGCCTGTTATCATGGGCTCTGACGGCGCTATCGCCAATATCCATGCGGCACACACGCTGGCTCGTGACCTTGGGTTCCCCGTGCTTATCAAGGCTTCGGCCGGCGGCGGCGGAAGAGGCATCAGGATAGTCAATAATGACGACGAGCTGGAGCCGATGATGAAGGCCGCAAGACAGGAAGCGCTCGCTTGCTTTGGCAATGACCAGGTGTATATGGAGAAGTTCATCCAGAATCCGAAGCATATCGAGATACAGATACTGGCCGACAACTACGGCGACGTTATCTGGCTGGGAGAGCGTGACTGCTCGATGCAGAGAAGAAACCAGAAGGTGCTTGAGGAAGCACCTTCCCCCGCAGGCTTTATGACGGATGACCTCAGAAAACGTATGGGCGAGGCAGCTGTAAGGGCAGCCAGAGTGTGCGGCTACCGCAACGCAGGAACCATTGAATTTCTGGTGGACAACGACGGCAATTTCTACTTTATGGAGATGAACACCCGTATCCAGGTGGAACATCCCGTTACCGAAGCAGTGACAGGCATAGACCTTGTAAAGCAGCAGCTGCTCATCGCTTCGGGCGAGCACCTGTCGATAAAGCAGGAGGATGTAAAGCTTTCAGGTCACTCGATAGAGTGCAGGATAAACGCAGAGAACCCGATGCTGGATTTCAGACCCTCACCGGGCACCATAAATTCGCTGTTTATACCCGGCGGCCCCGGGATAAGAGTTGACACAGCAGCTTATCAGGGCTATGAGATACCGCCCCAGTATGACTCGATGATAGCAAAGCTGATCGTTCACGGAAAGGACAGAGCCGAAGCCATAGCCAAGATGACATGGGCGCTCTCTGAGTTCATCGTGGACGGAGTTGCTACGAATGTCGATTTTCAGCTGAAGCTGATAAGGTGCCAGGAGTTTCTCGACGGCAATTACGATAACGGTTTTCTTAACAGAACGAATATTCTGGAGAAGTAGAGTAAGCTATTGAAAAACCGGATCAAGTGCTTAGAAACACAATAAATAAGACCCGCTAACTGATACGGGGAGGGGGAACTAAGAAAATGCTCGAAGACCTTTTTTCTGTTGTCAAAGTAAGGTTCAACGGCGATAAAACAGAGGATGACAAAAAGAAGACCGATATCCCCAAGGGGCTGCTGTTCAAGTGTCCCCGATGCCGAAGCGTCACCTTTATGGAGGAGTTCAACAAGGCAGGCAAGGTTTGTCCCGAATGTAACTACCATTCAAGGCTGAGCGCCAAGGAAAGACTGGATATAACGGTAGATAAGGGAAGCTTTGAGGAATTCGATGCGCAGATGATATCGAAAAACCCGATAGACTTTCCGGATTATAATAAAAAACAGCTCCAGATGAGAGAAAAAACCGGCCTGAAAGACGCCGTTCTCACGGGAAAGGCTCTTATCAGAGGCGAAGAGTGTATCATCATCGTTATGGATTCAAACTTTATGATGGCTTCTATGGGAAGCGTCGTGGGCGAGAAGATAACCAGAGCGATAGAGTATGCCACCGAGAACAGGCTGCCCGTTGTGGCTTTCACAGCTTCCGGCGGAGCCAGGATGCAGGAGGGTATCGTTTCCCTTATGCAGATGGCCAAGACCAGCGGAGCTATCGCCAGACACAACGAGGCAGGGCTTCTTTATACTGTTGTTATGACAGACCCTACCACAGGCGGCGTTACGGCTTCGTTCGCCTCTCTTGGCGATATCATCATCGCTGAGCCTAAGGTGCTCATAGGGTTTGCAGGCAGACGTGTTATCGAGGGCACCATCAAGCAGAAGCTGCCGGACGATTTCCAGTCGGCGGAATTTATGCTTGAAAACGGCTTCGTGGATATGATAGTCGAGAGAAAGTCGATGAGACGTGTGCTCTCAAATCTTCTGAAGATACACAGGCTTTCCGGAAAGGGGGCAGGAGCCGATGAATGAGCTGACAGCCTGCCAGAGACTCGATCTTATCAGGCACAAGGACAGACCAACTATAAGAGATTATATCCCGCTTCTGTTTGATAATTTCTATGAGCTTCACGGCGACAGGCTCTTTGGCGACGACGGCGCCATACTGGGCGGCATAGGCTATTTTAAAGGCACGCCCGTGACGGTCATAGCAGAGGTCAAGGGACGAAACCTTAAAGAAAATCAGGACTGCAACTTTGCGATGCCCCACCCCGAGGGCTACCGAAAGGCGCTGAGACTCGCAAGACAGGCCGAGAAATTCCACAGACCTGTGATATGCTTTATAGATACCCCCGGAGCTTTCTGCGGCATAGACGCCGAACAGCACGGACAGGGCGAAGCGATCGCCCGCAATATCATGGAGTTTATGACGATAAAGACTCCCATCATCTCGATAATACTCGGCGAGGGCGGCTCGGGCGGAGCGCTGGCGCTGGGTGTGTGCGATGAGCTGGCTATGCTGGAAAATGCGATCTACTCAGTCATCTCGCCCAGAGGCTTTGCAAGCATCCTCTGGAAGGATCCCTCCAGAGAGCGTGAAGCCTGCGATATCATGAAGATAACCGCCGAGGATCTGGTAAGACTTAAAGTGTGTGACCACATCATCGACGAGGCCGAGGGCGGTGCTCATAACGACGCTCAGCTGACGGCAGAAAACATAAGTGAGTATATTTCTCAGGCTCTTGAAAGAAAATTTAAAAAAGGGCTTGACGAATTGCTAAATCAACGCTATAATAAGTTTAGAACTGTGGGCGAGTTCTCGGAGGGGTAAAGGCTTCGGAGTGCTGAACACAGATCTGCCACTATTTTTAAGGAATGGAGGGAAAGAAAAATGGTATTTGATAAGGTAAGTGAGATCATCGTTGACCAGCTCGAGTGCGAGAAGGACGAGGTGACAATGGAGGCTTCCATCACCGAGGATCTCGGCGCTGATTCTCTCGACGTTGTCGATCTCGTAATGAGCATCGAGGAAAGCTTTGACGTTGAGATCCCCGACGAGGACGTTGAGGGCATCAAGACTGTCGGCGATATCGTTAAGTATATTGAGAGCAAGGTTGAGGAATAATTTAATGATAAAAGCTGCTCCCTTTTTTTGGGGAGCAGTTTTTTTGATGCGAAAATTGTAAACGTTTTGTGAATGTATTGCCATTTCGTTTTGTGGCTGCGTATATATAAACAGAAAGGCAAAGACAACAAACAGATAAAAACTTTCTTCATATAACCTTCCTTAAACCAAACAGCACGTTACCGGCAAAAGCGGTGGCGTGCTGTTTGGTTATGTACTTTATAGAAAATAGCTGAAAGTATCTAGGTTCCGCAGCGGTTGTGCAAAGTGCATAAAATTGCAATATATTTATTAAATGGTGTAGACAAAGAAAAGGAATTGTGGTATAATGGTAACAATGAAAGATCAAGCAGGAAAACTGCTGGAAAGGAAATTTTATGCTGCATGAAAAATCCTGCGGCGCTATTGTTTACAGAAAGTATCACGGAAACACCGAGATACTCCTTATCAAGCACATAAACAGCGGACATTGGTCGTTCCCGAAGGGACACGTTGAGGGGGACGAAACAGAAGAAGAAACTGCCAAGCGTGAGATAATGGAGGAGACCGGGATAGACGTGAACCTTGACACCACTTTCAGGGAACTCGTTACCTATTCTCCCAGAAAGGACACCCAGAAGGTCGTTGTCTATTTTATCGGCAAGGCCAAGAACACCGACTATCGCCCTCAGGAAGAGGAGATAGCCGATATAAAGTGGGTCGAGATCGGCAGAGCCGGTCAGGTGCTTTCTTATGAGAATGACAAGTCTATCGTAAACAAGGCAAAGAAATACATAATCTACTGATATGCCGCAAATGTCACGGCTCACGTTTTCGTGAGGCGTGATCTTTTTTTGCAAAAAAATCCCTCCCCGTGGTGCGGGGAGGGATACCTGAATACGGATCATTATGCTCTGGCAGCCTTAGGCTCTGCCTTTTGACTTTTCTTCTCGGCTTTTTCGGCTGCTTTCTTTTCGTGATAGCACTCGAAAAGCTCGTCAACATAAGCCTTGTCGGTGTCGCTCTGCTTTGTCATAACGCTGACCACGGGTACGACTATAAGACCGAACAGCATCGCAAACGCACCTGCGTTTACGGGAGAAGCAAGACTGAGCTTGCCAAGGGTCTTGGGCGCATCAGGAATGAACTCGAAGGTGTATATCAGCATATGTACCACAGTTATTCCGATGCCGCAGATAAAGCTTGCCCATACAGCAGCCTTTGTGACCTTCTTCTTGAAAAGTCCGTACATAAACGGCGCCAGGAATGCACCTGCAAGAGCGCCCCAGGAAATGCCCATAAGGCTCGAGATAACGGTCTGAGGATTGTGGAGCGTGATAAGAGCAATGGCAACAGACACCACAAGGAATACAGCTATAAAGATCCTCATTATGAGAAGCTCTCTCCTGTCATCCATCTTGCCCTTCTTGTCAAGCCAGGGCTTGATAAGGTCAATAGTCAGCGTCGAGCTGGATGTGAGCACCAGCGACGAAAGAGTGGACATCGAAGCAGAAAGCACCAGAACTATAACAAGTCCAAACAGCGCATTCGGGAGCTTGTCCATCATTATGGGAACGATAGAATCGGAACCGCCCTCGGGCAAACCGCCCTCAGCAGGGTCTGCAAAAAGCCTTCCGAAGCCGCCAAGGAAATAACAGCCGCCGGCAACTACAAGCGCAAATACAGTTGAAACAACAGTTCCCGTCCTGACAGCTTTGTCATCCTTGATAGCATAGAACTTCTGTACCATCTGAGGAAGTCCCCAGGTGCCGAGAGAGGTGAGGATCACAACACCAAGAAGGTTTATCGGGTCGGGTCCGAAGACAGTGTTATAAATGCCTGTCTTGCCGCTCGGATCCTTGACCTCGCCAAGCTTGTCGATGGAATCGAACAGGCCGCCGTTGAGGTTGAGAACAGCCAGAACAACAGCAACTATACCCACCAGCATTATAAGTCCCTGGATAAAGTCGTTGAGTGCGGTAGCCTTATAGCCGCCAAGAATAACATAGATCGCCGTAAACACAGCCATACCAACTATGCACCACGCATAGTCTATTCCGAAGCTCTTTTCAAAAAGCCTTGAAAGGCCGTTATATACCGAAGCGGTGTATGGGATGAGGAATACGAAAACAATAAGTGCCGAAGCTATCTTCAGCCCCTTGCTGTTGTAACGCTTCTCAAAATACTCCGGCATCGTTTTTGCCTCGAGATGCTTTGTCATTATCCTTGTCCGCCTGCCGAGCACCTTCCATGCCAGCCACGAACCAATGACGCAGTTGCCTATGCCCACCCATGTCGATGCGATACCGTAGGACCAGCCAAACTTTCCTGCATATCCGACAAAAATCACCGCCGAGAAATACGACGTTCCGTATGCAAATGCAGTAAACCATGCGCCCAGCGCTCTTCCGCCGAGGACAAAGTCATTGACGCTTGCTGTCTTTCTCCTGTAATAGACACCTATACCTATCATCAGGGCAAGATACAGCACAAGTATGACCCACCTTGCTGTCAATTGAAACACTCCCTTAATTTAATACTTTAAAGCTTTTTAGCTTTTATGCTTTCTCTTGATAAAGCACTGTATCATTATAACCCATTCCGTCTGATTTGTCAATAGCAAATCTGTTAATTTTCCGTGTTTTTACGCACAAAAAGAGATAAAAACACACCACAGGTTTCGTTCTGGGCAAACACCGATCGCTGCCTCTTGTCGGGGCGACGTCCGGATATAATATGAAAAGTGAGGGAAGGTTTTGTAAAAAGCGCTGAATATAATCAACGAAAGCGGCATATAATGTAACATAGCAATGAAACACAAAAAAGGGGGTTGACATCGTGACCAAAATGTGGTATAATCAATAGGCACTCAGATAAGAATATCGCGGGATGGAGCAGTTCGGTAGCTCGTCGGGCTCATAACCCGAAGGTCGATAGTTCGAGTCTATCCCCCGCAACCAAACTTTAATCACTAGAACCATAACGGTTTTAGTGATTTTTTTATTTTACTTAAAGGTTGCTATAATCACTAAA
>DFEO01000064.1:6083-6211 GCA_002368715.1 Ruminococcus sp. UBA3800 | reverse complement strand
CCGGCAGCCTCGAGCTTAGCCTTGATCTCCTCAGCGTCAGCCTTGGAAACGCCCTCCTTGATAGCCTTGGGAGCACCCTCAACGAGCTCCTTGGACTCCTTAAGACCGAGACCTGTGATCTCCTTAAC
>DFEO01000064.1:0-6028 GCA_002368715.1 Ruminococcus sp. UBA3800 | reverse complement strand
TGATCTCCTTAACAGCCTTGATAACAGGCATCTTGGAATCGCCGAAGGAAGCGAGAACTACGTCGAACTCAGTCTTCTCCTCAGCAGCAGCGCCTGCGCCTGCACCAGCAGCAGGACCAGCAGCGATAGCAGCTGTTACACCGAATTCCTCCTGGATAGCGTCAACGAGCTCGGAAAGCTCGAGAACGGACAGGGTCTTGATATCTTCTACAAATTTTGTGATCTTCTCTGAAGCCATGATAATAATCTCCTTTTTAAAATTTAATAAAGTCCGGGGGATCGTTCCCCCACGTTTTCAGGAGCTGCGCTCCCGTCAGATGCAGCATATCCCTATGCCGCCGAAGCCGCAGTTATGCAGCGCCGTTTTCCTTGTCCACAACTGCCTGAAGAGTTGCAGCCAGCTTTGTGAGCGGTCCCTGAAGAGAACCAACGAGCTGTGCCAGAAGCACCTCTCTCGAAGGGATCTTCGACAGTGCCTTTACGCCTGCCTCGTCATAGACCTCCTCGCCGATGTAACCGTTCTTGAGGAAGAACTTCTCTCCCTTGCAGTCCTCAGAGAACTTTCCGAGTATTCTTGCAGGAGCGGTCTGGTCGCCGTTAGAGATAGCGATAGCAGTTGTTCCCTCGAGAACATCGCACATAGCCTCGAGTCCTGCCTCCTTGAGAGCAAATCTCAGGATGGTGTTCTTCTCAACAAAGTAGTTGATCTCAGCCTCTCTCAGCTCCTTACGAAGCTTGGTGTCCTCCTCAACAGTGATGCCCTTGTAATCAACGAGCACGCCTGCCTGAGAGTTCTTGATCATCTCTGCGAGTTCCTGAACTCTTGCCTTCTTTGCGCTTAAAACCTTTTCACTTGCCATTTGTCATTTCACCTCTCTCAAGATCAAGATAGCAAAACGTCACTAAAATAAGAAAGACCCTTTCGTCAAAGACAAAAGGGCACAAAGTTCATTATAAAACCTTGCTATTCCTCCTCGGCAGGGCTTCCGTGTTCATCACACCGCCTGCTGTCTTTAGATACGAATGCCTTAATATTATAGCAGACCCGTCACTTCTTGTCAAGGGCACAGGTCTACTTATTTGTAAATTTTTTGTAAACCGCCGTCAGCGAGCATATCTCACATCCAGATCCACCTGTCCGTCGATGCCGTTTATGCGGCCCACACCTGTCTGCCACAGCGAATAGCTGCCCTCATAGTCGGTCTGCTCCACATAATGCGCAAGCCATATGTCCTCGCCCTCTGTCTCCCAGGCGCTCGAAAGAAAATTCTTGCTTGCGTAAAGCATTACCCGATAGCCTGCTGCCTCTAGCTCCTCCTTGAACACCTTGTACATCCGATCGAGCGTGTGCAGGTTCATTTTATAGCTTCTGAAATTCGCAAAGTCCTCCCAGTCAAAAGCTATCGGCATAGAAAGCTGCCTGCCGCCGAGAGCATCTATCAGCCACCTTGCGTGCTGTCTGACAAGCTCGGGATCGCTGTCGGCACTGTAAAAATACACTCCGCAGTCAAGACCTGCCGCCTGTGCGTTATCCACATTCTGCAGGAAATAGTCATCCGCTGTCACATTCCCCGAGGAATAGCCTGCCCTGACCATAACGAAATTGCAGCCCTCGGATGCCACGGCTTCAAAGTCGATGTTTCCCTGCCAGGCTGAAACGTCTATCCCCACATCGGCAGAACCGCCCTGATATTTGTCCAGATAGTCCGAAAATGCCATTTCGCCGTTGTCAGGCACAAGATAGGACGAAGCAAAGTCCGCCACCTCCACCGTCACCTCCCTGACGGAGGTGTTCCCCGAGCTGTCGGAGAGGGTCGCTGTAACACTGTAAACACCTATGGTGTCGGTGTCCACATAGCCGTCCACCGTTATAGTCGGTTCGGTATCATAATTGTCGGCCACAAACCCCAGTGTGCTTATATCACAGCTGCTGCCCACCTGTGTCGAGAAGTAATCTCCCCCAAGCAGAACAGGCGGCGTAGTGTCCTTAACAGTGTATGTAAGCTCCTTCACCGTTTCCTTTCCGCCGGTGATAAGTCTGACCTTTACCTTATGCTCGCCTGTTGTTTCGGTATCTATCCTTGTGTCGGGCTCTGCCAGCTCGGCATCTGTTTTCGTCACCATATCCGAGAGCCTGACATCCTCGAAGACCTCAAACTCTTTGGTGTATTCAAGCTTGACCTCCGGAGCCTTTTTCTCCGTCTTTTTTCCGGTCGTTGTCACCGGCGCTGATGTTGACGCAGCAGTCGTTGAAACGGCAGTGGTCGTTGTTTGAGCCTCAGAGGAGCTCTTATCCACGGTAACATTCACGGGCTCCGACCTTCCTATCTCCGAGCCGCAGCCGCAAAGAAACGCTGCACAGGCAGCTAATGGTATTATTCTTTTCATGCAGACCACCTCCTTAGCAAAGTCTCTGCCCCCGGACAGAAAAATAGCAGGACAACGGTGCCCTGCTCGAGATGAAATAAAATAATTATGTGTAGAACAAAAGAAAGGAGACAACAAAACGGATGTTAAACATTCATTTAACACCATAAGCATTATAACCGCAAACGAAAAAACTGTCAAGCAAAATTTCCGTTTTATGACATTTTTCGTTTAATTTCGTTAATTTGCACAATTTTCGCTGCTCCTTTTTATCAGCCCGACACCCATTTTTGCCTTGTGCCTGGCGGCTTCAGGCAAAAAGAGCGCATACAGCCGGCCTTGCCGCCCGTATGCACTCTTCTCTGAAGGGATCTATTCTCTATCGGAAGGAAGTCTGTTTTCTTTTGCAGACTTTTTGCAAACCCGTCACCTATGGCCTGCCTTTGAAAACAGGCCCCCTTCCGGTAGCTGCCCCCTAGCCGGGGATCAGCTCCCTGTCCTTGAAAAACAGCGAGATACACCACACAGCCGAAACTGCGACCAGTGTATAGATCAGCCTGCTGATAACAGCCCCCTGACCGCCGAAGATAAAGGCGACAAGGTCAAATCCGAAAAGACCCAGCAGCCCCCAGTTCAGCCCCCCGATAATGAGAAGCACCAGCGCTATCCTGTCCAGCATCAAGATTACCTCCTTTGCGTTTGAATAGCTTTATATCAAGCCTTGCGGCGTTGCAAGCTTAGTATTGACATCTTACCGCTGCTTTATTCATTGGTCTTTTGGTAAATATTACAGAAAATAGTATTAAAAATTCTATATACCGGGCAATAAAATCTTATAGACAAAACTCTCGGAATGTGTTATAATTAGTTGTACGGTGAATAAGGTGTTCTTATAGCACCTTAAACGATTAAGTAAAGCACGGCGGTGAATTTGATTGAACAAGATCGAACTTGAATTTGACTTTAAAGGCCAGAAATGCGTAAGGATGCATTCGGGCAGATATATATGCATAGTGGCAAACACAATGGGCTCGGCTGTCCTCAGGCTGAGAGATGAGCAGAACGGCGTGGAGATATTCCGTTACAGGGATGACTGCACGATAGATAAGATAAATGAGGCAAGGGAGATATGGGGATTGCCCACGCTTTACCTGCCGAACAGATTTGAAAACGGTGTGCTCAAAACATCGGACGCTGTGTATCAGCTGCCGATCAATGAAAAAGCACTCGGAAACTTTATCCACGGCTGGGTCCACAAAAGACCTCATGAGGTGGAGTGCTATTCCACAGAGGACGGCAAGTGCGTGCTGGTGACGTCCTACACCTATGACAAGAAGGACGAGATGTATAAGTATTTCCCTGTGGATTTCAAGATAAGCTATACCTTTACCCTTTCCGACAGGGACGGACTGACACAGGAGATATACCTGACAAGCAACAGCGACAGAGCTCTGCCTGTTTCCATATGCACCCACACCTGCCTTAATGCGCCTATGTGCGACGGAGGACAGGAGGAGTCTATGAGACTGTGCGTGCCAATAGGCGAAAGATGCGAGCTTGATGACAGGTGCCTGCCCACAGAGAGGCTGCTGCCGCTCTCGGACAAGGACCTTGAATATAAGAAAGGCACAAAGATGCCCACGCTCAATGACATTTCCAACGATATGTATACGGCTGTTATGAACGAGCTCGACGGCGAGGACTTCTACGGCGCTTATGTGACAGACCTTGACACTGGGATGAAGATATGCAATGAGGTGTCGAAGGAGTTCAAATTCTGGAATATGTGGAACGACAGGGGCTTTAACGGCTATTTCTGTCCCGAGCCTATGACCGCTATGATAAATTCTCCGAACCTTTCTCTCGACCATGAGACTTCGGGTTATTGTGAACTTATCAGAGGCCAGACCTTCAGGTGCTGGCAGAGGTTCTTCACAAAGAAAGACTGACGGATGGACTTTAACAGCAGCTTTGACAAGCAGATCCGGGACTACCGGTATCACAAGTCGGAGGAGTTCAAATGGAAGCCCATACTTCTCGGAGCGTTCGTGCTGGGGCTGGCGGCTTCCGGGATAAAGGAGCTGATCGTGCGCAATGCCGACAACCTTGGAGGCAAGCAGACGGTCGAGACGTTTTTTATCGGCAACCTGATAAAGTTCGTGGTCCTGCTTGCGGCAATAGCGGCTTTTTTGGTCGTTTTTACAAAGACATGGAAGGGCAGAGCAAGTTCGATCGAGCAGCTGTTGTTCACTCTGGGCGGCGGCGCTGTGCTGGTGATCTTTGCGGTGATAGCGCTCGGCGCAGCGGTAAACATCGGAAAAGAACTCAAAATCCCGAAAACAGTGAATGTGAGCAGCTATACGCTGTGTGCCGACTCATCGGGCAATTACTATGCGGCCTTTGATGACAGCAGCGGCGGTGTGCTTTTGCAGATACCCGATGAAGCGTTCGACGAGCTTTCTGAGGGAGAATCCTTTGAAAGAGGCTCGGGCTTTGCTTATAACGAGCTATCGGAAGAGGGCAGCGGCTATCAGAACGTGACCTTTTACCGCTCGGATGCGAAGATGACCTATTATCAATATTCGGTGATATATATAAGCGCCAAACTGAAACGGTAATAATTTATGGAAATAAATTTTTATACATAATATCGAAAGGTGGAAAACAATTATGAAATTTGGTTTCTTTGATGACGTAAACAAGGAATATGTCATCACCAACCCCAGAACTCCCTATCCGTGGATAAACTACCTCGGAACACAGGAATTCTTCTCGCTGATCTCCAATACAGCAGGAGGATACAGCTTCTTCAAGGACGCAAGACTCAGAAGGATCACAAGATACCGTTACAACAATGTCCCCGTTGATATGGGCGGAAGATATTTCTATATCAATGACGAGGGCACCGTATGGAACCCCGGCTGGAGCCCTGTAAAGACCGAGCTCGACAGCTATTCCTGCCGCCACGGTATGGGCTACACCATTATCAAGGGCGCTAAGAACGGCCTTGAGGCTGAGGTATCGTTCTTCGTTCCTCAGAACTATAACGGCGAAGTGCAGAAGGTAGTTCTCAAGAACACCTCGGACAAGCCCAAGAGCTTCAAGCTGTTCTCCTTCCTCGAGTGGTGCCTGTGGAACGCTCAGGACGACGGTGAGAACTTCCAGAGAAACTTCAACACCGGCGAGGTCGAGATCGAAGGCTCCACTATCTTCCACAAGACAGAGTACAAGGAGAGAAGAGATCACTTCGCATTCTACACCGTAAACACCGATATCGAAGGCTTCGATACCGACAGAGAGAGCTTCATGGGAAGCGTTTACAACGGCTTTGCAAACCCCGGCACTGTTTTCGAGGGCAAGCCCTCAAACTCGGTTGCCGACGGCTGGTCGCCTGTGGCTTCGCACTGCGTAGATATCACTCTTGCAGCAGGCGAAGAAAAGGTGCTCGTGTTCGTTCTCGGTTATGTTGAGAACGGCAAGAACAAGTGGAACGCTGACGGCTCTATGAACAAGTCGAAGGCTTATGAGATGATCGAGGCTATGAACACTGCTGAAAAGGCTGACAAGGCTCTGGAGGAGCTCAAGGCTTCGTGGAACGCTCTGCTTTCTCAGTATCACGTTGAGACCTCTGATGAGAAGCTCAACAGAATGGTAAATATCT
>DFEO01000069.1 GCA_002368715.1 Ruminococcus sp. UBA3800 | reverse complement strand
TCTCGGAATGGTAAGACAGTGGCAGCGTCTTTTCTACGGTCAGCGCTTCTCGCAGACCGATATCGAGAGAGGCACCGACCTTATGAAGCTTGCCGATGCTTTCGGAGTAGAGGGTGTGCGCATCTCGAAGAAGGACGAGATAAAGGACGGCATCGCAAAGGCTCTGGAGCTTGCAAGGAGCGGCAGACCCGTGCTTGTGGATGTTATCATCAACAAGGACGTCAATGTCCTGCCTATGGTGCCGGCAGGCGCAGATGTGAGCCAGCCTATAATGGAGATAGATCTCGACTAACTGTCCGAAATTTTGGATACGAAAGCAGGGAAAGCCATGTACGATATGAATACATCCGTTGTCAGCACCGGCAATGCAAACTATATGTCGGCGGTGTTTGACAAGGCGAAAAAAGAAAAGAAGCTGAGCATAGTTTATCTTGGCGGCTCGATAACCCAGGGCTGCCACGCAAAGACCGAGGAGAGAAGATATGCCGACCTTTCCGCCAGATGGTGGAAGAGGCATTTTCGGGGCATCGAGATCGACTTTTTCAATGCAGGCATAGGTGCCACCACATCGCTGTTCGGTGTGGCAAGGGCGGACGAGCACGTTCTTGACAAGGAGCCTGACCTTGTGTTTGTCGAGTTTTCTGTCAACGATGACAATACGCAGGTGTTCAGAGAGGCATATGAGAGCCTGATAAGAAAGCTGCTCAAAGCACCCTCTGTCAAGGCCGTGATGCTTATAAACAACCTTTTCTATAATGACGGTCACAACGCTCAGGAGATACATAACGAGATAGGCATCCACTATGGTCTGCCGATAGTGAGCGTGAGAGATTATATCTATCCGCATTTTGTTTCGGGCGAGGAGAAGCGTGAGGATTATACTTCCGATATGCTCCACCCGAACGATAAGGGCCACAGGATGATAGCGGACCTTATCTGCAATATGCTGGATATCCAGCTGAAAAACAGGATAGACGACCCGGAAAAGCCTGCACTTGCTTCACCGATAACTGCCTGCCGCTTCGAGGATGCGGTGCGTTATCAGAACAAGGATATCGCCACAAAGAGCGAGGGCTTTGCTCCTGACCCCAACACCGAGGGCTATGCCTGGTGCGACCCGTTCAAGGGCGGCTGGCTCGGCAAGGGAAAGGGCTCGAAGCTGAGCTTCCTTGTAAAGGGCAGTATAATAATGCTCCAGTGGAGAAAGACCATAAACAAGCCTGCTCCCGTTGCTTATGTGACGGTTGACGGAAAGACGAACGAAAGAGTCATCCTGGATGCGAATTTTGATGAGGACTGGGGTGATCTCAGCGCACTGACGATAGTCACGAGCAATGCCGGCCCGGGTCTTCACACGGTAGATGTGGTCATCGAGGAAGAGGGCAGGGACGACAGCCCGTTTATGGTCATTTCTGTGGTGAGCGCCGGCAGATAGGAGATTTTTATGACTGATCTGAAAAACATTCTTTCAAGAGTAAGGACACTGGTGGTTTTCAGAGGGCTTTTTGAGGACGTTATTTTTTCTTCCTTCGTAAAGGCTCTGGAGAGCACGGTTTCGGGAGATGCCGAGAAGGCGGTCACGGATTACTGCGCCTTTGTGTCTGCTCTTTATGAAAAGGGCGACGACCTTACTGAATATATATTAAGCATAACTTTGCAGGATGAGAACATCTATACCTTCCGCAGGGGCGAGGGCTCAAAGGCAGGTATGATGATTGAGGAATGTCTTGCGAATGAGCTTCAGACATTGGAGGAGCTCTCGCAGATACAGAGCTCGGAGATAGCCGCAAGAATAGGCTTCGACGGCTTCCTTCCAAGGTATATGACACAGCAGACCGATTTTTCAAAGGTCTATGCCGACCGTATGCACCGCATAGGAGAATTCGGTTACGGGGCATATTCAAGGCACAATGTGTTTATGATGAAGGGCAGCGATCTCGTTCCTGTTGAGTATCCCGACCCGATAAGGCTCTCGCAGCTCCACTGCTACGAGAACGAGAGAGCCGAGGTCATCGAGAACACGCTTGCATTTCTGGCAGGCAAGCCTGCTAACAATGTGCTCCTTTACGGCGACTGCGGAACAGGCAAGTCCTCGACCGTCAAGGCCATAGCAAATGAATTTGCGCCAAAGGGTCTGCGTCTTATCGAGCTGAAAAAAACACAGCTCCACACCATTCCCGATATAGTCGGGAGCATCAGCCGCAATCCGCTCAAGTTCATAGTGTTCATCGACGACCTTTCGTTCACCGAGGATGACGATGACTTTGCAGCGCTCAAAGCAATACTTGAGGGAAGCGTTTCCTCTACCGCAAAGAATCTGCGTATCTATGCGACCTCAAACAGGCGCCATCTGGTGAGAGAGACCTTCTCTGCAAGAGAGGGCGATGAGATACATCTGCGTGACACTATGCAGGAGTTCCTTTCGCTGTCGGATCGTTTCGGCCTTACCGTCACCTTCCGCAAGCCCGACAAGGGCACCTATCTTGAGGTCGTGGAAAGGCTTGCCGAGGAGTATGAGGTGGATATGCCGAAGGATGAGCTGTTTATGAGAGCCGAGCGTTTTGCCCTGACAAAGGCAGGCCGTTCACCGAGAGCCGCAAAGCAGTTCATAGAGTCGGTCAAAGGGAGTGCGCCTGATGCCTGAGTTCGTTCTTTGCAGGGATGATGACGATATCCGTGCAGCGGCTGCTCTTGCAGACGAGATATGGCACGAGCATTTCCCCGGGATAATCTCGCTTGCGCAGACGGACTATATGGTGGGAAAGTTCCAGTCCTTTGAAAGTATGAAGCAGCAGATCGCCAAAGAGGGGTACAGCTACTATCTTATAGTTTTCGAGGGCGAGGCTGTGGGCTACTTTGCCATAGCGCCCAGGGACGGCACCATGTTTTTGTCAAAATTCTATCTCAGACGTGAATTCAGGGGAAGGCATTTTTCTACACAGGCTTTTCGCTTTATCTGTGATATGGCAAGACAGCAGGGTCTTGAAAGCGTATGGCTGACTGTGAACAAGAACAACGAACGTGCCATAAAGGCTTATGAGGCCTTTGGTATGTCGGTCGTGAGAACGCTTCAGACGGATATAGGGGGCGGCTTTATAATGGACGACCTTGTGTTTGAAAAGAAGCTTTGAGCAGGCAGCCCGAAATAAAAAACATTCCCCCTGTCAGGCGGCAGGGGGATAATGATATGTGAGGTGTTTTACTGTGGTATATGCAGCCATAGTTGCCGGAGGCAGCGGAACAAGGATGAAAAATGCGCCTATGCCGAAGCAGTTCCTGCCCATAGGCGGCGAGCCCGTTATCATAAAAACGGTCAGAGCTTTTCTGTCCGTCGGGCGGATAGACAGGGTGATCGTCGGCATAAAGCCCGACTGTTATGACTATACAAAGAAGCTCCTGGAGGACGCAGGCTGCGGCGGTGTTTTGCTTGTGGGCGGCGGAAAGGACCGCAACTCAACAGTGAAGAACATCATCGACGAGATAAACAGCCGCTTTGGGATACAGGACGAGGACATCATCCTCACCCACGATGCCGTGAGACCGTTTGTCAGCGCCGAGATCATAGAGGCCAATATCTCAGCGGCAGCAGAATACGGCCTTTGCGGAACATATATCCCATCGGCTGACACCGTGATATCCTCTCAGTCGGGCGCCTTTGTGGACAAGACCCTCGACCGCCGCACGCTTTATCAGGCGCAGACTCCCCAGAGCTTTGCCCTGAAAAAGCTCTTTGAAGAAATGTCGGCGCTCTCCGAAGAGCAGATGTCGTCACTTACCGATACCTGCTCGGTCTTCACCCGAAAGGGCATGGGCATAAGGATAGTTCCCGGCGACAGACTCAACTTCAAGATAACGACTGACAAGGATCTTGCCCTGGCAGATGCTCTTTGCAGGAACACATAAGAAAAGCCCGGAAGCTTTTTTACAAGCTTTCGGGCTTCGCTGTTTATTTTATACCGTATTTTTTGAGCAGAGCGTCGATCTTGCTGTGAGGGTCTATGACCTGTGAGATCGACTGGTCGTGGTTGAGCGATGCAATGAAGTATGCGATATACTTCGAGCAGTCAACATCGTGGAACCAGGGCGCCAGCAGAAGCTCGGGCTTGCGGTAGGTGAGGTTCGTTCCGAACACACCATCGATGATGCCGTCACTGTAAGCCTTGTTGAACTTGTCAAGACCGTTTGTGAAGATAGGATAGGTCGCATAGCAGTAGATCTTGTTTGCCTTTCTCTTTTTCAGCTCCAGAGCAACGTCCAGCATAGACTCGCCCGAAGAGATGATGTCATCCGCAATGAAGATATCCATGCCTGCACAGTCTCTTCCGATATACTCGTGCGCAACTATGGGGTTTCTTCCGTTTACGATGGTCGAGTAGTCACGTCTTTTATAGAACATTCCAAGGTCAACGCCGAGAACGGAAGCATAATACATATTTCTGTTGATAGCGCCCTCGTCAGGAGACACGATCATAAAGTGATCCTTATCGGGCTTGAAGTCGTCAAGGCTCTTGAACATCGCCTTGAGCACCTGATAGCTGGGGATGATGTTGTCAAATCCCATAAGAGGAACAGCGTTCTGCACCCTTGGGTCGTGAGCATCAAAGGCAAGGATATTGGAAACGCCCATCGACTGGAGCTCCTGGAGAGCCACCGCACAGTCAAGGGACTCACGGTAGTTCCTTCTGTGCTGTCTTCCGCCGTAAAGCGAAGGCATGATGATGTTTATCCTGTGTGCCTTTCCGCTGGCAGCCTGGATTATTCTTTTAAGATCCTGATAGTGGTCATCGGGAGACATCGAATTCTCGTGGCCGAAGTAGTCATATTTGATGCTGTAATTTCCTACATCGCAGAGTATGAACAGATCGTCACCTCTTATAGTTTCCTTGATAAGACCCTTTGCGTCGCCTGATGAAAATCTGGGACACTCGTTCTCGATAAGGAAGGTATCCGCAACATGAGCGTTCTCGTTTGCCCATCTTGTCAGATAACCGTTGACCTTTTCTGCCAGCTCCTGAGCGCCGTTCATTGCGATCAGTCCGAGAGGAGCGACCCTCGAATCATTGTCAAACAGTACGTTTTCAGCGTTCCCCATTTTAAAGTCCTCCATAGTTTAAAATTTCGCTAATTCAAAAAATCACTACACTCATTATACTTTATTTTTCACCATTTTACAATAGCTTTTTGCAAGAAAAAACATTTTTTCCTTTTTACACAAAAATTCCCTTTATTCTGACCGTCCCCCTTAGCGGAGTGCCACACAGCCGGGCACAAGCGAAAGCGCTCTGAGACTTGGCAAAAAAAACTTTACAAGTAAGGATTTATGTGTTATAATATAACAGTATATGTAATGATACTAAAGTAAAGGGAGTAAATGTATAATGACAAGAACACAGAGATATTTTGCAAATCTTAAAAACAAGAGAGTTGCCTTCATCGGAGTCGGCGTCAGCCATACCGAACTCATCAAGATCTTTCTGAGCCGGGGCATAAAATGCGTTGTCTGTGACCGCAAGGATGAGGACGAATTTGACGAGCTTATCTATGAGGAGCTTTCGGCAAAGGGGTGTGACTTTTCGCTGGGCGAGAATTATCTTGACGCTATCTTTAACTGTGACATTGTTTTCAGGACCCCGGGTATGTATTATAACGACCCGATCCTTACAAAGGCAAGAAAGCAGGGCGTTGTCATCACCTCCGAGATGGAGACCTTCTTCTCTCTCTGTCCCTGCCGCACCTACGGCGTTACGGGCTCCGACGGAAAGACAACGACCACAACGCTTATAAGTGAGCTTCTTAAAGCCGAGGGCAACAGGGTACATCTTGGCGGAAACATCGGAAAGGCTCTTCTGCCGATAGTCGAGACTATGGCTGAGACAGATATTGCTGTTGTTGAGCTTTCCAGCTTCCAGCTTCTTTCTATGAGGTCTTCGCCCAACACAGCAGTTATAACGAACATCACTCCTAACCATCTTAATGTTCACGGAACTATGGAGGAATACATCTACGCAAAGACCAACCTCATCGCTCATCAGGACGGCTATTCCAAGACTGTTCTCAATGAGGACGACGAAACAACTATTGGTCTTGCCGATATGGTAAGGGGAAGACTTTACACCTTCTCGCTCAGGCACCCCGTTGAGAGAGGCACCTTCCTGCGTGATGACGGTATGCTTTGCTTTACCGAGGGCGGCAGGACCACACCTATCGTTCACAAGGACGATATCCGCATCCCGGGCATCCACAATGTGGCAAACTATCTTGCTGCTATATGTGCGGTCTGGGGAGAGGTGAGCATACAGAGCATAGTTTCCGTTGCCGAGAATTTCGGCGGCGTCGAGCACAGGATAGAGTTCGTAAGAGAAAAAGACGGCGTAAAGTGGTATAATGACTCGATAGCCACCAGCCCCACAAGAGTTATCGCAGGACTCAATTCATTCAACCAGAAGCTCATCGTCATAGCAGGAGGCTATGACAAGAAGATACCCTTCGAGCCGCTGGCCGAGCCTGTCAACAGGAACGTAAAGACACTGATACTCACAGGCGCCACTGCCGACAAGATAGAAGCTGCCGTCACAGCAAGCCCGCTTTATCCTGACAGCGGCCTGAAGATACTTCGTGCAGGCAGCCTTGAAGAGGCTGTGGAGATAGCCGACAAGATCGCTGACGAGGGCGATGTGGTGACCCTTTCGCCTGCGTGCGCAAGCTTTGATGCTTATCCCAATTTTGAAGCCAGGGGCAGACACTTCAAGGCTCTGGTGAACGACCTTTAAAGGAACGAGCTATGCAGATGATCGATATAATCAAAACACTTTGCCCGAAAGCAGGCGTTTCGGGAGCAGAGGGTGATGCCGTAAAGGCGGCGGCAAAGCTTCTTTCGGAATACGGAGAGGTAAGCATAACGCCTGACAGAAATGTTTTATGCAAAGTAGGCACTCACACCGAGGGCAGAGAGTCTCTGCTGATAGATGCACATATCGACGAGATAGGAATGATAGTCACCTATATCACCGATGACGGCTTTGTCAAGGTGTCCGAGTGCGGCGGTGTAGATGTGCGTGTGCTTGCGGCGAGTGTAGTGACCATACTGGGCAAGGAGCCCGTTACGGGTGTTGTAACCTCGGTCGCACCTCATCTCAGCGATGACAGGGATGCGGTCCCGGAGATCGGCAAGGTGCTGATAGACACGGGCCTTTCAAAGGAAGAGCTCGAAAAGCTTGTCAGCATAGGCGACAGAGTGCTTATAGAGAACGAGCCTGTACAGCTTCAGAACGGCTTTGTCAGCGCAAAGGCTCTCGACGACAGGGCAGGCTGCGCTGCCGTGATAAGGGCGCTCGAGCTTATAAAAGATAAAGAATATGAGAAAAATGTTACGGTAATGTTCTCATCGGCCGAGGAGATAGGCTGCAGGGGAGCAGGGACAGGTGCTTATCACGGAGAATATGACGAAGCGATAGCTGTTGATGTGACCTTCGGTCTTAGCCACGGCGAGAACAAAGCTGAGCGCTATGAGCTTTCAAAGGGGCCTGCCATTGGCGCCAGTGCTTCGCTTTCGGCCGAGATGTCGGACGCACTTGCGTCCTGCGCAAAGGAAAACGGCATACCTTTCCAGACAGAAGTCATGGGTGGGCTCACAGGCACTAATGCCGACAGTCTGGCTGTCTTAAAGGGAGGCATAAAAACTGTGACTCTTTCTATCCCGGAGAGATATATGCACACACCTGTTGAGGTGGTGTCCCTAGAGGACTGCGAGAACACGGCAAGGCTTCTTGCAGCATACATTTTAGCACGGAGGGTCTGATAATGCTTACTGATACATTAAAAGCTCTGTGCGGCTGTGACGGTATCTCGGGAAGAGAGAACGAGGT
>DFEO01000026.1:7665-20735 GCA_002368715.1 Ruminococcus sp. UBA3800 | reverse complement strand
GTGTCGATCAGCTTCTGGATCATTTCGATCATGCCGCCGATCTCTTTGGTCGCCTGGGGATGGGTAGTGGCAGGACGGATATTCATCGCCGCCATATCCTTTTTGCATTCTTCAATGTAACGCTCGGAGATCACGCTGGCGTCAACGCCCTCCTCCTTTGCCTTGTTGATGATCTTGTCATCGACGTCGGTGAAGTTGGAGACGAAGTTGACTTCGTAGCCGCGGTACTCAAAGTAGCGTCTGACTGTATCAAAGACGATCATAGGGCGCGCATTGCCGATGTGGATCAGGTTGTAGACGGTAGGTCCGCAGACATACATCCCGACTTTGCCTTCGTGAAGCGGCACGAAATCTTCTTTGCGTTTCGACATTGTGTTGTAAATTCTGATCATTTACAGTCCCTCTATCTGTGTCTTGGTTTTCTATATTTCAATATTGCTCTTGTTTTTATGGATTTCCTTTTAAATATCCTATGGTTATATATCCTATGGATTTCCTTTTATAATTGTCGTATTTTTCGCTTAATGCTCATTGCTCTGCCCTGCCTGCTGCCGCATGGGACAGGCTGAACAGCCGCCGGGCATGGCCGCTGCATCCGGACCGGCACCGGGGCCGACTTCGCGGGCAATGAGGTCGCGGGGCGATGTGATGAGGGCGACTGCCTGGGCAGAGATGCCTTCGCCGCGCCCTGTAAATCCGAGATGTTCCTCTGTCGTCGCCTTGACGCTTACCTGATCTTTGTCGACATCGAGAGCATCAGCTATATTCTGTCGCATCCGGTCGATGTAGGGCCTGAGTTTGGGCGCCTGGGCGATCACGGTTGAATCAACATTTTCAATCAGATATCCGTTTTCAGCCAGGATCTCTGAGACCCTGCGCGCCAGGCGGAGGGAATCAGCCCCCTTATAAGCGGGATCATTGTCCGGAAAATGCAGGCCGATATCCCCCAGTGCGGCGGCGCCGAGCAGGGCATCCATAATGGCGTGCACCAGGACATCCGCGTCCGAATGGCCGAGGAGACCTTTTTCATAAGGAATTTCCACGCCGCCGAGGATCAGTTTCCTGTTCTCGACCAGCTTGTGGACGTCATAACCGGTTCCGATGCGCATAAGAGTGATTCTCCTGTTATATCTGCAATCTGATGCTGAAATGGGACGGCCAGAACCGTCCCTTGTGTCCCAAAATGAGTCAGTCAGAACCGTCCCTCGTGACTCATTAATGGTGGAAGAGGCGGATGCCGGTGAAGCACATGACCATGTCGTGGGCGTCGCAGGCTGCGATGACGTTGTCGTCGCGGATGGAGCCGCCGGGCTGGGCAACGTATTTGACGCCGCTGCGGTATGCGCGCTCAATGTTGTCTCCGAAGGGGAAGAAGGCGTCGGAACCGAGTGTCACGTCTGTGTTGCCGGCAAGCCATGCCTTTTTCTCTTCTGTTGTGAAAACAGAGGGCTTCTCGGTGAAAAGTGCCTCCCACTTGCCGTCGTCGAGAACATCCATGTATTCCTCGCCGATGTAGAGGTCGATGGCATTGTCACGGTCTGCGCGGCGGACACCTTCTTTGAAGGGAAGGTTGAGTACCTTGGGGCACTGGCGCAGGTACCAGTTGTCGGCCTTCTGGCCGGCAAGGCGTGTGCAGTGGATGCGGGACTGCTGGCCGGCACCGATGCCGATGGCCTGGCCGCCCTTGACGAAGCATACAGAGTTGGACTGGGTATACTTGAGGGTGATGAGGGCGATGGCCATGTCGTCGCGGGCTGCGGCGGGCAGGTCTTTATTCTTTGTGACAATGTTTGCGAAAAGGGCGTCGTCGACAACGAGTTCGTTGCGGCCCTGTTCGAAGGTGATGCCGTAAACCTGTTTCTTCTCAATGGGAGCAGGAACGTAATCGGGATCCATCTGCAGGACGCAGTAGTTGCCTTTTTTCTTGCTCTTGAGGATCTCAAGGGCGTCATCGTCATAGGCGGGGGCAATGATACCGTCGGAGACTTCGGGCTTGATCAGATTGGCAGTGCAGGCATCGCACTTGTCGGACAGGGAGATGAAATCGCCGAAGCTGGACATTCTGTCGGCACCGCGGGCACGGGCATATGCACTTGCCAGGGGAGTGAGTTCTCCTGCGTCCTCTACCCAGTAGATCTTCTTTTCCACGTCAGTGAGGGGAAGGCCGATGGCTGCGCCGGCGGGTGACACGTGCTTAAAGGAAGTGGCCGCGGGCTTGCCGGTGGCCTTTTTGAGCTCCTTGACCAGCTGGTAGCCGTTGAGGGCATCGAGCAGGTTGATATAGCCGGGGCGGCCGTTCAGCACGGTGATGGGAAGTTCGCTGCCGTCTTCCATATAGACGCGTGAAGGTTTCTGATTGGGGTTGCAGCCGTATTTCAGCTGAAGTTCTGTCATCTTCTCTGTACTCATTGCTTTCCTTTCCTTCTAAAAAATACTTTTTATTCCTTATTATTTATTCTTATTGATGATACGACTCTCTGCCGCGCCCGTAGCGATGTCGATGAAACGGACAAAGAGAGAGACCTTATTGTCTTCGTTGAGTGCGTCCCAGATGCGGCCGGCAAAGGTGTCGATATCGGCTGTGAAGGAGTCGTCAAAAGCGAGTTTCACAGGCTCTCCCGCGAAGGAGGGAAGGGGGCTGCCGTCGCCCTGGTAGGTGGAGATGAAGCGGCCCTGGCCTGCTGCGGGACTTTCGTAAGCGAAGGTCTGGCGCAGACATGAGGAAGGGTCTCCGTCATCCGATTTGAGAATGGACATGGCGAAGTTGTACTTGCCGGCTTCCACGTGAAGGACGCCGGAAATCCTGGGTGTGTAGTTGGGCGCGTCGGGCTCGAACTCGCGGCTGCGCAGGGACTGCTCAAAGGTCATCTGGCGGTCAAGGCCTTCATAGATGGTATCGGTCTGGTCGCCGTTGGTAACGATAGTCTTGTTGCCGAGAACTCTCACGGGCGAATATATGATGAGGTGAGGGTCGGAAAGCTTGGAGGGGTCAGCCGCCTCTGTCTTTATACCGTCCTCGGTCTCGGTGAACACTCTGTTTCTGGAGTTCACGCTCCTGCCCATTATGAAATAAGCAGTGACAGCGTTCTTTGCATCGGGAGACTTACCGATGATGATACCTCTTCCGGGGTATGCGTTGTTTTTCAGCTGTTCATAGATATCAAGAGTTTTCATTGCTTGACCTCCTATTTAAAGTTTTTATTGATCGCTTTCATATTTATCTGATCCCTTTTTTCTTCACCGAAAAGCCAATGTCTGTGCCCGTTTCGGTGAAGCTTCTTACATCACCCGGCCGCAGATGATCTTACTGTCCGATTTTTTGTACGGTCTCGGTCTGATCTTACAGATCAACGTAGGCTTTGCCGTCTTTGATGCTTATCCTGTTCTCGCAGAAAAGAGACACGGCCTTTGGCAGCAGCTTCCACTCTACGTTCTCCATTATTTTTCTCTGGAGCGTTTGCGGCGTATCGTCGTTTGCAACATCGACCGTTCCCTGAAGGATGATAGCGCCTGCATCGGCCTTTTCATTCACAAAATGTATCGTCGCACCCGAAACCTTGACGCCGTATTCCAGCGCCTTCTCGTGTACTTTCAGCCCATAGAAGCCCTCTCCGCAGAAGCTGGGTATCAGAGCAGGGTGAACGTTTATTATCTTATAGTCGTAAGCTTTGGTCACGCACTCATCGAGAATAGTCATAAACCCTGCAAGCACCACAAGATCCGCTTTCTGCCTGTCAAGCTCGGCAAGTATCGCTTCGCTGTAAGCTTTGCTGCTCTGATATTCTTTCCTTGGGATAACAACGCCGGCTATCCCGGCTTTTTTTGCTCTCTCCAGTGCATAGGCTTCAGGGTTTGAGGAAATAACGCAGCTTATCCTGCCGCCCTTTATCTCTCCTCTGTCCTGAGCGTCAATGAGCGCCTGAAGATTTGTTCCGCCGCCCGAAACGAGCACACAGATGTTTTTCATCTTCATCCTCCGTATCAGCCGATGATAACGCCTTCGTCGCTCTCAACGAGAGTTCCGAGAACGTAAGCATCTTCTCCGGCAGCCTTGACAGCGGATATAGCCTTGTCAACATCGGCGGCATCAACGACAAAGGTCATTCCGACGCCCATATTAAAGGTGTTGAACATATCTCTCTCGGGGATATTGCCGGTCTTGGCGATAACATCGAATATAGGGAGCACCTGAACATCGCTCCTTGCGATCTTTGCCGAAAGTCCCTTAGGCAGAGCTCTCGGGATGTTTTCATAGAAGCCGCCGCCTGTTATGTGTGAGATCGACTTGACGTTCACGCTTTCGATAAGCTGCATAACAGCCTTGACATAGATCCTTGTCGGAGTGAGCAGCGCCTCACCGAGAGTCATACCCAGCTCGTCATACTTGACAGCCGCAGACTTATCATCAAGTCCGAACACGCTCCTTACCAGTGAGAAGCCGTTTGAGTGGACACCGCTTGACTTGATGGCGATCATAACATCGCCTGCCTTCTGTGAGGTGGGGTCAAGTATCTTGTCCTTGTCAACAACGCCCACAGAGAAGCCTGCAAGGTCATATTCATCCTCGGGCATAAGGCCTGGGTGCTCGGCTGTCTCGCCGCCGATAAGAGCACATCCCGACTGAACACAGCCCTCAGCAACGCCCGAAACGATCTGAGCGATCTTCTCGGGATAATTCTTTCCGCAGGCTATATAATCAAGGAAAAACTGGGGCTTTGCGCCGCAGCAGATAATATCGTTGACACACATAGCAACGCAGTCTATGCCGACAGTGTCGTGCTTGTCCATAATAAATGCAAGCTTGATTTTTGTGCCCACGCCGTCAGTTCCCGAAACGAGAACGGGCTTGTTTATACCTGTCAGGTCAAGCTCATAAAGGCCGCCGAAGCCGCCTATGCTGCCGATAGCTCCTGCATTCATCGTTCTTGCAACGTGCTGCTTCATAAGCTCAACAGCCTTATAGCCGGCAGTAACATCTACGCCTGCCTTCTTATAGCTTTCAGAAAAGCTCTTGTTATTCATAAAAATACTGATCCTTTCGCATTATTCTTTACCTGTCCAGCAGTACGAGCACAGCTTGCACTCGTCGATGCCGACAGCCTTTACTGTTCCGGGATATGACTGGAATTCAAGTGAGGTCAGCTTCAGTCTTCTGCAGATCTCATCTCTTAATATCCTGCCTCGTTCTGTGTTTGAATCCGAATACTCGGCTATATATTTGATCCCCTCAGCGCCTTCCTTTTCGTCAATGATCTGACGAGCGATGAGCTCCAGCTCCGAGGTGCTCCTTGAGAAGTTGAGATATTTACAGCCGTACATTATAGGCGGACAGGCAGAACGCATATGAACTTCCTTTGCACCGTTGTCATAGAGAAACTCGACTGTTTCTCTCATCTGTGTTCCTCTGACGATGCTGTCATCAACGAACAGCAGCTTCTTGCCTTCGATAAGGTCATGAACAGGGATGAGCTTCATCTTAGCCACTCTGTTTCTCATTGACTGGTTCGTAGGCATAAAGCTTCTGGGCCAGGTAGGAGTATACTTGATGAACGGTCTTGCAAAGGGGATGCCGCTCTTGTTAGCATAACCGATAGCGTGGGGAGTTCCGGAATCCGGCACGCCGCAGACGTAGTCAACATCAGGCAGGCGGCCGTTTTTCATATCGGTCTCAGCCATTATCTCGCCGTTGCGGGTACGCATCATCTCAACGTTCACGCCTTCATATCTTGCATTGGGATAGCCGTAGTAAGTCCACAGGAAGGTGCATATCTTTGTCTGGTCAAAGCCCTCTGCCAGAGTGGTGCAGCCGTCCTTTGTAAGCTCTGTTATCTCGCCGGCCTTTAGCTCGTGATAGAACTCATAGCCAAGCTTCTGGAATGCGAACGACTCAAAGGAGAAGCAGAAGCCGTCAGACCTCTTTCCGATGATTATCGGGAGCCTGCCGTTCTTATCTCTTGCACAGATGATAGAGTTCTCTCTCATGATAACAAGAGACATAGTGCCGTCTATCTTGTCCTGGGCATATCTTATACCGTCTACGAAGCTGTCCTTCTGAGCTATGAGCGCACCGATA
Source organism: Ruminococcus sp. UBA3800 (assembly GCA_002368715.1). Lineage (GTDB taxonomy): Bacteria > Bacillota > Clostridia > Oscillospirales > Ruminococcaceae > Hominimerdicola. Next base: position 14,662 of record DFEO01000026.1, on the reverse strand, counting down.
AGCCCTGCGGAGTTGATAGCTCCGCTGCTCATCGTCTCAAAGTTTGAGCAGCCCTGCTCGAGCAGCTCCTGCGAGATCTCCTTGGCATTTCTTATGATGCCGATAGAGCAGATAGCATAAAGTCCGAGCTTTGATCTTACCATGATAGGCTGAGGGTCTGTATCGCTTATGCAGCCGATGCAGATATTTCCTCTCATAGTCTGGATATCCTTATCGAGCTTTGTCCTGAAAGGGGAGTTCTCGATGCTGTGGATATTTCTCTGATATCCGAGCTCCGGAGAATAGGAAGTCATTCCGCCTCTTCTCGTTCCCAGATGTGAATGATAATCAGTCCCGAAGAAAACGTCCTGGATACAGTCGTTCGACGAGACTGCGCCGAAAAAACCGCCCATGAATTACTCTCCCATTACTCTCTTCATCATTTCCTGATAAGCTTCCTCTACGCCGCCCATATCTCTTCTGAACCTATCCTTGTCAAGCTTCTCGTGTGTAGTGGAATCCCAGAAGCGGCAGGTATCGGGCGATATCTCGTCTGCGAGCAGTATCTGATCGTGGAAACGTCCGAACTCGATCTTAAAGTCGATAAGGTCTATATTGATCTTCTTGAAGAAGTCTACCATAAACTCGTTTACCTTGAAAGCGTACTCTGCTATCTTGTCGAGCTCTTCTCTTGTAGCTATGCCGAGTGCCAGCGCATAATAGTCGTTGATGAAGGGGTCGCCCAGGTCGTCATTCTTATAGCTGAACTCAAGGATAGGAGTGAGAAGCTTCTGTCCCTCGGGAACGCCCATTCTCTTTGAAAAGCTTCCGGCCGCAACGTTGCGGATGATGACCTCGAGCTGAACTATCTCGACCTTCTTGACGATCGTCTCTCTGTCGGATATCTCCTCTACGAGATGTGTGGGAACACCCTCTTTTTCGAGCAGTTTGAACATATAGTTTGTCATCTTGTTGTTGATAACGCCCTTGCCTGTGATAGTGCCCTTCTTCTCGCCGTTGAATGCTGTCGCATCGTCCTTGTAGTCAACGATCACAAGATCCGGGTCGTTTGTTGCGAATACCTTCTTTGCTTTTCCCTCATAGAGCTGTTCGCCCTTGATTATGTCTGCCATAATGATCTCCTCCTGATATGTAGATTAAATTATTGATTTTTTAAAGCAGCTCGATCTGCTCCTGAAGAGCCTTATCCTTGGCGATAACGCCGTCAAGCATCTCCTGCTTTGCCTTCAAAAGCTTAGTCGCCAGCACCTCGTCAGACAGTGCAAGTATCTGTATGGCAAGGATAGCCGCATTCTTAGCTCCGTCCACAGCCACAGTTGCAACAGGTATGCCGCTCGGCATCATCACAGTTGCCAGCAGCGCATCGAGCCCGTCGAGCTGTGCGCCCTTGCAGGGTATGCCTATAACAGGCAGAGTCGTGTGTCCGGCTATCACACCTGCCAGATGAGCAGCCATCCCGGCAGCACAGATGATGACTCCGAAACCGTTGTCCTTGGCTTTCGCCGCAAAATCCGCAGCAAGAGCAGGCGATCTGTGAGCCGACATAACGTGACATTCAAACTCGACGCCGTAAGCTTTCAGCTCCTCGAGAGCCTTCCTGACAACGGGAAAATCGCTGTCCGATCCCATGATAACAGCAACTTTTTTCATTCTTTCAACCACCTTTCACATAACAAAAAAACTGCAACTATTGCGTTGCAGTCAGATTTTGTGCGCAATTTCTGTGTATGAGTGCAGAAAATCAAGACAGTCTCTGTCTCTCTCACAGATCCTGCCAACGGGATAGAATATCGAGCAAATACAAGCTGTCAGAGACATAGTCATCGCTCCGTATCACAGATTTCAGCACACACACTTCAAGGGCTTTCCCTTACAGTAATATTGTACAATATTTACCGTTAAAATTCAACACCTTTTACTATAAAATTTATATCAATTATAATTGAATTTATTGTTAAATTTAACAACTGATATCACCGGCGTGTCTTATAGGGCGAACCGAGCGTGCCGGCACCCCCTATGAGTGTGTCCATGACCGCCGTCATATCGCCCTTGCTCCTTGCGTTCTCGGCCTGAAGGATGAGCCTTCGGCGCTCCTGATGAGTAAGCTTTGCAAAGCAGCTGTAAGCATACGGATCCCTCGCCATTGATGCTGAAAGCTCCGTCGGCAGCTCCTGGACATAATAAAAAGATCGCTTTTTCAGATCATCACCCCCATGCTCATATTATTGCCCGGGAAATGATAATAATTCGTTTTTTGTGGAAAACAGCAAAGATACTTGACCTTCCGCCGACACGCGCAAGTCAAACACAGCCGGCACAAAGCAATGCCTTGTCGGATGACCTTTGATTGACATATCCCGGACAGCGTGATATAATGGTCAAAACAGTTTTTGTAAACGGAGAGATGATATGGACAGGCTTTCGGATATAGGTGTGATAAAGGACATCCTTTCACGTCACGGCTTTACTTTTTCAAAATCGCTCGGCCAGAATTTTCTGGTCAATCCTTCTGTGTGCCCGAGGATAGCCGAAATGGGCAACGCAAGAGAGGGCTTCGGGATAATCGAGATAGGCACAGGTATAGGTGTCCTCACAAACGAGCTTGCCAAGCGAGCCGACAAGGTATGTGCTGTCGAGATCGACACGAGGCTCATGCCTGTTCTTGAGGAAACTCTTGCCGAATACGACAATGTGAAGATAATAAACGAGGACGTTCTGAAGGTCGATCTCAGAAAGCTGATCGAGGACGAATTTCCGGGGCTCGATGTGGCTGTCTGCGCTAATCTGCCGTACTATATCACTTCTCCGATAATAATGGCTTTGCTGGAGCAGCGTCTTCCGATAAAGTCCGTGACAGTCATGGTCCAGAAGGAGGCGGCTCAGCGCCTTTGTGCAAAGCTCGGAACAAGGGATGTCGGGGCTGTGACCGTTGCTGTGCGCTATTACTGCGAGCCGAGGGTGCTGTTCAATGTTTCACGGGGCAGCTTTATGCCTGCGCCGAACGTGGACAGCTGTGTTATAAGGCTCGACATCAAGGATAAGACTCCTGAGGGAGTCACCGATGAAGCGTTCTTTTTCAAGACAGTAAGGGCGGCGTTCTCTCAGCGGAGAAAAACGCTTGTCAATTCTGTTTCGTCAGGGCTGGGGATAGATAAAGCCGTTGCTGTGAAAGCCTGCGAACAGGCAGGCCTTCCGCCTGCGGTAAGGCCCGAGCAGCTGCTTATGGAGCAGTTCACAGCCTTTTCCGAGGAACTGAAAAAGCTCATATAAGTGTACAATATTTTGTACATAAATTTTTTTGTCCGTTTTCCACAGACCGACATTTTTTGCGTGTCACTGCTGTTAAAATAGTTAGGCAGCTATGACATAGAAAGGATGATCGGTATGCATACGGACAGACAGATGATAAGGATAAAACACGACAGAGCAGTGTATTTTCGCAATTGCTGCCTTGTTTTTGCGGCTTCTTTTGCGGCCGCCTTCGGCAGGATGATCGGGTTCCCGTCATCGGTCAACGTTGCTCTTGCAGCGGTCAGCGACAGCTATATCCTTGCCGCCTTTGCAGGGAGCGCTCTGTCTTATCTTGTCAGCGGCGGTCTGGCAGACGGTATAGTCCAGCTTTGCTCGATACTGGTGATAGCGGCTGTGAGGCTGTTTTATCCCAAAGGCGAGAAACGAGAACCGTTCTTCGATGCAGCTGTTTCGTCAAGTGCTATGATGCTTTTCGGCTGTGTTATGTCGATAGCTCTTCCGTCAGATACCTATACAGCCTCGCTCAGAATGATAAACGCTCTGATGTGCGGCTGTATTGTTTTTGCGGCAAGCCTTGTAAGGCAGCGTGCTCTCAGGGCAGGTGCGCTCGATATCTCGGGCTTGAACGGGATCCTGGTGTCGGCTCTCTACATAGTTTTCATATCCTCGCTGACCGGAGTCCCAACGCCCTATCTCAATCTTGGAAGAGTAGCAGGTACTGCCTGCCTTCATATGACTGTCCGCCGCTACCGTAACATCGGCGGAGCTGTTGCAGGCTCGCTCACTGCCTGCGGAGTTATGCTTTCAATGCCCTCACTTGCTCAGAACACGTTCCTCATTGCATCCTCGGGTCTTATCTGCGGAGCGTTCATAAGGTTCGGCTCGCTGCTCTCGGCGTTGGTTTTTCTTATAACATCGCTTGTCAGCCTGGTGGCTATCGGCGTAAATGCCGACACCTTTACGATGTTTGCCGACCTTGTCGCAGGCACAGCGCTGTTCCTGCTGATACCGCCTTCGCTGATAAAAAAGCTTTTTCGCCGTGTCGTCGGGATCGAAGGCGGTGCAAATCTTGCGGGCCAGGTCACATCTTCAAGGCTTTGCGTCGCTTCAAAGACCCTGTCGTCCATAAGGACGCAGCTTACCCTTGTGACGGAAGCCATTGACCGCAGGACAAAGGAGGACAGGCTTTCGGACAGGGTCAGAGCCTGCGTCTGCACCGACTGTGAGATGCTGGAGCTTTGCGAGCGCAACAAGGACGTCAGATCTTCCTTTATCAGGCTCGACAAGATAGCAAACACCTATAATTCCGTCAGTATGCTGGATGTTACCAACGGCTTTCCCGGCTGTGTGAGAAGGTCGCTCATGCTCCGGGCTTTCAATGAGATCCATGCTCAGATGCTTGACGAGAGAGCAGAGCAGCTGAAGGTGAGGGAGATGAGAAAGCTTCTTGCGGGCCAGCTGTCGGCAATGGAGGGCATCCTTTCCGACCTGTCTTTCAGGGTGTCCGATGTGAGGAGCATAGATTCGGGCCTTTCGGCTGCTGTGAGAGAGCATTTTGAAGCCCTCGGCTATCCGAATGTGAAAGCCTGTGTGTATGTTGACAACTGTTATATGCGGTGTGCCGATGTTTACCTTACGGCAAAGTTCAGGGGCGAGCTTGTTCGCCTGACAGCTGCACTTTCGGATATAACCGAGTGCGACCTTGCAATGCCTACGATAACCGAGTTCGAAAAGGTCTATCGTATGAACTTCTGTGAGGAGCCGCCGTATGAGCTGGAGGTCAGGAGCTATTGCGCTTCCTCCGGCGAAGAATATTCGGGAGATACCTTCAGCGAGCTTTCAGACACACCTTACAGAAAATATCTGGTCCTCTCCGACGGCATGGGAACAGGCAAAAGAGCAAGGCTCGATTCGATGTTCTCGGTCAGCCTTGTCACAAGGCTCCTGGCAGCAGGCCTTTCAATGGAGTCGGCTCACGGGCTTATAAATTCGCTGCTTCGTGTCAAGGGCTGGGAGGAGTCCTTCGCTACTCTCGATGTGGTAAGGTTCGACCTTTCGGCGGCGAGTGCAAGGTTTTTGAAAGCAGGCGCCGCAAGGAGCCTTATCTGCCGTGACGGCTCTGTCAAGGCGGTGGGCGGTCAGGCTTTTCCTCCGGGAATAATAGAGAACTGTCCGCCGGATGTGACCGAGATAAAGCTCTTTGACGGGGATACGGTCATAGTGTTCTCTGACGGTATATCGGAAGCAAAGGCTCTGAAAACAGCAGCCAAGCTTCTTGCAGAGGATGTCTCGCTGGAGCAGCTGGTCGCCGCTGTCGGCAGACAGGCGCCGGTCAGCGCTCCGGGCGGAAGAAAGGACGATATAACTGTGGTCGGAGCAAGGATAAGCCGAAGAAAGTAAAGCCAAGGTCAAAAATGCCCTGAATAAATTGTACAAAGTTACCAAGTCTAGAGGTTGAAATATGTGCGAATATGAGAATAACGACTAAAACTATTGCAAAATTATCTAAAAAAGTTTACAATATAACCATGGGGTAGTGTGTTCTGCCCTGTAAATAAACAAATCAAGGAGGCTGACATATGATAGAGTTCGTTCCCAAGGACTATGAACTGCCGCTGTATCTTTTCCATAACGGCACGAATTATGAGACTTATAGATTTCTTGGCTGTCATAAGGGAACCAAGGATGGAATAGACGGATACTATTTCAGAGTCTGGGCTGCTAAAGCAAAAGGCGTTTCTCTGGTCGGAGATTTTAACAGTTGGGACGAAAATGCGAACAGAATGGAACTGCTCGGCAATTCCGAGATATGGGAATGCTTCGTTCCCGGACTGAAAACATATGATACTTATAAGTATTGCGTTTACGGCTGTGACGGAAAGACTCATTATAAATGCGACCCGTATGGAACACATATGGAGGTCGCACCCGATACCGGCTCGAAGATTTTTGAGATCGACGGCTACAAATGGGGCGACAGCAAGTGGATGAAGCAGAAGGAGAAAAAAGATATTTATAACTCTCCTATGAATATATATGAGGTCCATCTTAATTCCTGGAAGACCTGTACTGACGGAAAGTATTATTCTTATTCCAGGTTTGCCGAGACGATAATCCCTTATCTGAAGGAAATGGGCTATACTCATATAGAATTCATGCCGCTTGCAGAGTTTCCGTTTGACGGCTCATGGGGATATCAGGGCATAGGATATTATGCGCCTTCCTCAAGGTTCGGAACACCTCACGAGTTCATGAAGATGATAGATATGTTCCACAAGGAGGATATCGCTGTCATCCTTGACTGGGTGCCTGCACATTTCCCGAGGGATGAGGCGGGACTGTTTGAATTTGACGGTGGTCCTTCCTATGAATATTCCGACAGGAAGAAGGCTGACCACCTGACATGGGGAACAAGAGTGTTCGACTATGCAAAGGGAGAGGTAAAGTCGTTCCTTATCTCAAATGCTCTTTACTGGATCGAGAAGTATCATATCGACGGACTGAGAGTCGATGCTGTGGCATCAATGCTCTATCTTGACTATGACAGGAGAGATGGTGAGTGGACTCCGAATAAATACGGCGGAAAGGAAAACCTTGAAGCTGTGGATTTTTTCAGAGCGCTCAACACTGCTGTTTTTGCAAGAAACCCCAACACTCTCATGATAGCAGAGGAATCCACTGCATGGCCGATGGTAACAAAGCCTGCGTCTGACGGAGGCCTTGGCTTCAACTTCAAGTGGAA
>DFEO01000026.1:0-7587 GCA_002368715.1 Ruminococcus sp. UBA3800 | reverse complement strand
GATGAACGATATGCTCAAGTATATGGCGCTCGACCCGATAGACAGGGCTTTCCATCATGATATGCTGACGTTCTCGTTCTTCTATGCTTTTTCCGAGAATTTCATTCTCCCGATATCCCATGACGAGGTCGTTCACGGCAAGGCATCGCTGGTTAACAAGATGTACGGCGGAGATGTGAACAACAAGTTTGCTCAGTGCAAGCTGTTCATGGCTTATATGATGGCGCATCCCGGAAAGAAGCTTCTGTTTATGGGAGCTGATTTTGCACAGTTCAGAGAGTGGGATTATGAGAACGGCCTGGAGTGGTTTTTGGTGGATGAATATGAAAACCACAGGAATTATCTGGAGTTTTCCAAGAAGCTCAATCATTTCTATCTCGAGCATCCTCAGTTCTGGCAGAGAGATTTCTCGTGGGAGGGCTTCAGCTGGATATCCAATGACGATTTCAAGCAGTCCATAATTATCTTCCGCAGATTTGACGAGAAGGGCAACGAGGTCATCGTTGTGTGCAATTTTGTACCTGTGGAGAGAAAGAATTACTGCTTTGGCGTTCCTTATAAGGGAACATATACCGAAGTATTCAATTCGTCCTCTGCCGACGGCACACCGTATGCAAACAAGCCTGTCAAGTCGGAGGATGTAGGTATGCACGGATTTGAGCAGTCTATCAGTATAGATATCCCTGCTTTCTCGTGTATGTACTTTACGGTGAAGAAGGCTCCTGCTCCGAGGAAGAAAGCTGAGAGCACCGCAAAGTCTTCCAAGTCGGCAGGTGCCGCAAAAACGTCTTCGGCTAAGAAGACAAAGACAGCGAAAAAAAGTCCGGCCAAGAAGGCTGACAAATAAACTAAATGGTGGGTGAAAAAAATGTTTAACAAAAAAGAATGTGTCGCAATGCTTCTGGCAGGCGGACAGGGAAGCAGACTTTATGCTCTGACCCAGAAGGTAGCTAAGCCTGCGGTACCGTTCGGCGCAAAATACCGCATTATTGATTTTCCTCTTTCAAACTGTATCAATTCAGGAATAGATACGGTCGGAGTTCTTACTCAGTATCAGCCTCTTGTGCTCAATGAGTATATCGGAAACGGTCAGCCATGGGACCTTGACCGTATCCACGGCGGTGTCCATGTGCTCCCTCCTTATCAGACCGCTTCGGGCGCTGACTGGTATTCCGGAACCGCTAATGCTATCTATCAGAATATCAGCTTTATCGACAGATACGATCCCGAGTATGTAGTCGTTCTTTCAGGTGACCACATCTATAAGATGGATTATAATAAGATGCTCGACTTCCACAAGCAGAAGCAGGCAGCTGCTACTATCGCAGTTCTTGACGTTCCGAAGGAGGAGGCATCCCGTTTCGGTATTATGATAACCGACGATCAGGATAATATCATTGACTTTGAGGAAAAGCCGAAAAATCCGAGATCGACTCTGGCTTCTATGGGTATTTACATATTCACATGGAGCAAGCTCAGAGCTTATCTTATAGCTAACGAGGAAGATAAGGAAGCCTCCAAGGACTTCGGAAAGAATATCATCCCTGATATGAGAGAAGCCGGTGAGAAGCTGGTGGCTTACAGGTTCGACGGCTACTGGAAGGATGTCGGAACTATCGACTCTCTCTGGGAAGCAAATATGGACCTTATCAATCCGAACATCCCGATAGACCTTTATGATCCTTCATGGAAGATCTATTCGAGAAACCCTGTGCTCCCTCCTCAGAGCATCGGTCCCAACGCTCAGATCCAGAATTCTATGGTAACAGAGGGCTGTGTCATCAACGGCTCGGTAGAGTTCTCGATGATCTCGGACGGAGTCGTTGTTGAGGACGGCGCTGTAATTTACGATTCGATACTTATGCCGGGCGCTGTAATAAAGAAGGGCGCTAAGGTCGAGTATGCTATCGTCGGCGAGAACACCGTTATCGGTGAGAACGCTCAGATAGGCGCAAGACCCGAAACTATCGAGGACAAGGATCAGTGGGGCGTGGCTGTTGTAGGAAACAACCTCACAGTATCCGACGGCGCAAATGTAGCTCCGAAGGCTATCATTTATGAGAATGTTTAAGAAAGGGGACCGAGTGATCATGGATGTAAATATGGGTAATGTGCTGGGTCTTGTTTTCGCAAATATGCATGACACGACCCTCGGAGATATAACTAAGAACAGGACTATGGGTTCTGTCCTGTTCGGCGGAAGATACCGCCTTATCGACTTTCCGCTTTCCAATATGGTAAACAGCGGCATCAGCGAGATAGGCGTTATTACAAAGTCGAACTATCAGTCGCTGCTCGATCACCTGGGCTCTGCAAGAGAGTGGGATCTGGCAAGAAAGAAGGGCGGTCTGTTCATACTTCCGCCTTTCGGAAATGTGGAGAGCACGCTTTACAGAGGCAGGATAGAGGCTCTGTACGGTGCTATGAGCTTTATCAAGCATTCGAGAGCTAAGTATGTAATACTTTCCGACTGCGATGTTGTTACCAATATCGACTATAAGCCGATACTTTCACAGCATATCGAGTCGGGTGCGGATATCACAGCTGTTGTGAACACCGGAGTTTACACATCCGATGAAACAAGAACGGCTACCGTTCTTAATACGGACGCAGACGGAAGAGTTTCTTCTGTTCTTATAAGCCCCGATATCAGCGGCACCTGCAAGATGAGCCTTAATATGTTCGTTATGAACATGGACTTCCTGACCGAGACTATCAAGGACTCGATGGCAAGAGGTCTTGTAAGCTTTGAGAGAAATATCCTTCAGGAGAAATGCAAGGATATCAGGATCATGACCTATGAGTATGACAACTACTTCTCCAAGCTCAACAGTCCGTCAAGCTATTTTGCTGCAAATATGAAGCTGCTCGATCCCGAGAATGCTCAGAAGCTGTTCGTTCCCAAGAGATCGATATATACAAAGGTCAGCGATAACGCTCCTGCAAAGTATGATCTTGACTGCACTGTCAAGAATTCTCTTGTGGCAGACGGCTGCATCATCGAGGGTGAGGTAGAGAACTGCGTTCTGTTCAGAGGCGTCAAGATCGGCAAGGGCGCTAAGGTCAAGAACTGCATCCTTATGCAGGATACGGTCGTAGGCGACGACACCGAGCTCAACTATCTTATCACTGATAAGAACGTTAATATCTGCCGGAACCATATACTAACCAGCTCTCCCGATTATCCTATGTATGTAGGCAAGGGCGCAACGGTATAACGAACTGAAAAGATATCCTCTATCGGTCGTTAGGCCGGTAGAGGATTATTTCTAAAAAAGGGGGTCAGTGATCTATGAAAATACTTTACACAGCAAGCGAAGCACTGCCGTTCATCGCATCGGGCGGACTCGCTGACGTTGCAGGCTCACTTCCTGCGGCTCTCAATGAAGCAGGACATGACTGCCGTGTTGTTATCCCTTATTACAGCGCTATACGGCAGGAGCTTAAAGACAAGGTCAGCTATATGACGAACTTTACTGTCCCTGTTGCGTGGAGAAACCAGTATTGCGGCGTTTTCTCGGGGACCATCAACGGTGTTACCTATTATCTTCTCGATAATGAGTATTACTTTATGAGAAACGGCCTTTACGGCTTCTATGACGACGCTGAGAGATTCATATTCTTCTCAAGGGCTGTTCTGGAGCTTCTTAGGTATATCGACTTCAAGCCTGACATTATTAACGCTAACGACTGGCAGACAGCTCTGGTGCCTGTCTATTACGATGTGTTCTACCGCTATCAGCAGGGCTATGAGGATATAAAGACAGTTTTCACCATACACAATATCCAGTATCAGGGCAGATACGGGCTGGAGCTTATAAATGACATTATGGGCATACCGCTTTATCATACCGATCTTCTGACCTATGACGGCGATGTGAACTTTATGAAGGCCGCTATCGAGGTCAGCGACAAGGTGACAACAGTTTCGCCCAGCTATGCCTGGGAGATACTGGATCCTTGGTATTCCCACGGGCTCGACAGAGAGCTGTGTACAAAGCAGCACAAGCTCTGCGGGATACTAAACGGTATAGATATGAATATCTATGATCCTTCAAAGGATCCGGTGATCGCCAAGAATTACAGCCTTAATGATAAGCTCGGTAAATCCGTCTGCAAAAGAGACCTGCTTTGCAGGCTGGGAATGGCTGAGGGCAAGGAGCCTGTTATCGGTATAGTTACAAGGTTTGTTTCCCACAAGGGTCTGGACCTTATCAAGTATGTGTTCGAGGATATTATAAGGCTCGGATACAAGTTTGCTATCCTGGGCTCCGGCGAGAAGATATATGAGGACTTCTTCTCCGAGATGCACTATCGCTATCCTGACAGGGTGGGACTGACACTTGGGTTCGTTCCCGAGCTTTCAAGACAGATATACGCAGGAGCGGATATGTTCCTGATGCCTTCACAGAGCGAGCCCTGCGGACTTGCACAGATGATAGCCTGCCGCTATGGTACGGTGCCTATCGTCAGGGAGACAGGAGGCCTGCGTGACAGCATCCACGATGCGGGAGACAAAGGCGGAAACGGCTTTACATTCAAGTCCTATAATGCCCACGATATGTTCGATGCCTGCGTAAGGGCAAGAGCCTATTATGACGACAGGATGAAGTGGTCTAACCTTGTGAATACCTGTATGAAGCAGGATTTCAGCTGGACCAAGTCGGCAAAGGACTATATCGCTCTTTATGAGAGCCTTTGACAGTTAAAAAGCAGATCGAAAGGGGATCCTTCGGGGTCCCCTTATTATGTTATTTAGTATAGCGGATATGGTGCTCTCAACAGATTGTTAAGAAATTTTTTGAAAGAAATGACGATAACGTCTTGCAATTTGTAAGAATTTGTGTTATTATAATCTTTGAAAGATTTTTCAACAGAGTTGAATTCAGATAGGAGTTTTTTGTATGCCAAAGAAACAGGACATCAATAAGATCATGATAATCGGTTCTGGTCCGATCATTATAGGTCAGGCTTGTGAATTTGATTATTCCGGAACTCAGGCTTGTAAGGCACTGAGAAATCTCGGCTATGAGATAGTTCTCGTTAATTCCAATCCTGCTACCATTATGACAGACCCGGACGTTGCTGATATCACTTACATAGAGCCTCTCAATCTGGACAGGCTCACTCAGATCATTGAAAAAGAAAGACCGGACGCACTGCTTCCTAATCTGGGCGGTCAGTCAGGTCTTAATCTCTGTTCAGAGCTGGACAAGGCCGGCGTTCTCAAGAAATACGGCGTTCAGGTCATCGGTGTCCAGGTGGACGCTATCGAGCGTGGAGAGGACAGGATAGAGTTCAAGAACGCAATGAAAGAGCTTGGCATCGGAATGCCTAAGAGCCAGGTCGCTTACACTGTTGATGAGGCTGTGAAGATAGCCGAGGAGCTGAAATACCCGGTCGTTTTAAGACCTGCCTATACCATGGGCGGCGCAGGCGGCGGAATGGTCTATAATGTCGATGAGCTGAAGGTCGTTTGCGAAAGAGGCCTTCAGGCAAGTCTGGTTGGCCAGGTGCTTGTCGAGGAGTGCATCTTCGGCTGGGAGGAGCTTGAGCTCGAGGTCGTAAGAGATGCCAAAAACAACAAGATAACAGTCTGCTTTATCGAGAACATCGACCCTATCGGTGTTCATACGGGCGACAGCTTCTGCTCGGCGCCTATGCTGACCATCCCCGAGGATGTCCAGAAGCAGCTTCAGGAGATGTCATACAGGATAATCGAGTCTATCGAGGTCATCGGCGGATGTAACTGCCAGTTTGCAAGAGACCCCGAAACAGGCAGGATAGTTGTTATCGAGATAAACCCCAGAACATCCCGTTCTTCGGCTCTTGCTTCAAAGGCAACAGGCTTCCCGATAGCGCTCGTTTCGGCAATGCTCGCTTGTGGTCTTACACTCGATGAGATACCCTGCGGCAAGTACGGCACTCTTGATAAGTATGTTCCCGACGGTGATTATGTTGTTATCAAGTTCGCAAGATGGGCGTTCGAGAAGTTCAAGGGCGCATCCGACCATCTCGGAACTCAGATGAGAGCTGTCGGTGAGGTAATGAGTATAGGAAAGACATATAAGGAAGCTTTCCAGAAGGCTATCAGAAGCCTTGAAATAGGAAGATACGGCCTTGGCTTTGCAAAGGATTTCCACGAGAAGACCAAGGAGGAGCTGCTTTCGCAGCTGCGCTATCCTACAAGCGAAAGACAGTTCGTTATTTATGAAGCACTCAGAAAGGGTGCAACTATCGATGAGATATGGCAGCTGACCAAGATCAAGCATTGGTTCCTCGAGCAGATGAAGGAGCTTGTCGATGAAGAGGAGGCTCTTATCGCTAAGAAGGGAAGTGTTCCCGACAAGGATACCCTTAAACAGGCAAAGCTTGACGGCTTCTCTGACAGATACCTCAGCTCGCTGCTCGATGTGACCGAGGAGGAGATAAGAAATGCCCGCATAGGCTTCGGCATCAAGGAGGCCTGGGAGGGCGTTCATGTCAGCGGGACCAAGGATGCTGCTTACTATTATTCGACATATCACCTTGACGAGGACAAGAGCCCCGTTAATACTGACAGACCCAAGATAATGATACTGGGCGGCGGTCCTAACAGGATAGGTCAGGGTATCGAGTTTGACTATTGCTGCGTTCATGCGGCTCTGGCACTTAAAAAGCTCGGCTTTGAGTCTATAATCGTAAACTGCAACCCCGAAACCGTTTCGACAGACTATGATACATCAGACAAGCTTTATTTCGAGCCGCTGACTCTGGAGGACGTGCTCAGCATCCACGAGAAGGAAAAGCCCGTCGGCGTTATCGCACAGTTCGGCGGTCAGACACCGCTCAACCTTGCAAACGACCTTAAAAAGTACGGAGTGAACATTCTCGGAACTACACCTGAGACTATCGACCTTGCCGAGGACAGAGACCACTTCCGTGCAATGATGGACAAGCTCGGCATACCGATGCCCGAGGCGGGAATGGCTGTAAACGTTGATGAGGCTCTTGATATCGCAAATAAGATAGGCTATCCCGTAATGGTAAGACCTTCCTATGTTCTTGGCGGACGTGGAATGGAGATAGTCCACGATGATGAGATGATGAGAGTTTATATGTCTGCCGCTGTTGGTGTTACACCTGACAGACCTATCCTTATCGACCGCTTCCTCAACCATGCGACCGAGTGTGAGGCTGATGCGATATCCGACGGCGAGCACTGCTTTGTTCCTGCTGTTATGGAGCATATCGAGCTTGCGGGTGTCCATTCGGGAGACTCTGCTTGTATCCTTCCTTCAAAGAACCTTTCGCCCGAGATCGTTGCTACTATCAAGGAGTACACAAAGAAGATAGCTGTTGAGATGAACGTTAAGGGCCTTATGAATATGCAGTATGCTATCGAGGGAGACACTGTTTATGTGCTGGAGGCAAACCCCAGAGCATCAAGAACAGTTCCTCTGGTATCCAAGGTGTGCAGCATAAATATGGTGAAGATCGCCACCGAGATCATCACGTCAGAGCTTACAGGCAGACCTTCGCCTGTTCCTCAGCTCAAGGACAAGAAGATAGGCCATTACGGTGTCAAGGAGGCTGTGTTCCCGTTCA
>DFEO01000067.1 GCA_002368715.1 Ruminococcus sp. UBA3800 | reverse complement strand
AAAATTTACAAAATATTATTAAATTAAACTCTGTTTCTATGCTATAATTATAATGGTTAAAAGATTGATGTAATTAACACACCTGCTTGTCGGCAGGTATCATATGGAGAGTGATGAAGATGCTGAAACACGAGCTGAAAAATGACAGATATTCGGTGCAGCTGCCTGCACTCAGCTTTGGAGGAGCAGGCTTTGAAAATAATGATAATGACGAAACGTATTTCAGTTTTCTTGACAGATATATGGAGCTCGGCGGTCACTGTATAGATACCGCAAGGGTCTACTGTTCGTGGCTCGAGGGCGGCGAGGGCGCTAGCGAGAGCGTTATCGGCAGGTGGATGGAGGCAAGGGGCAACCGTGACAAGGTGCTCCTGTGTACGAAGGGCGGTCATCCTGATCTTGAGACTATGGATACCGGAAGGCTTTCTGCTGCCGAGGTGGAGTTTGATCTTAATGAGAGCCTTAAAGCGCTCCGGACGGACTATATCGACATATATTTTCTTCACAGGGATGATGTGAGCGTTCCTGTCGGTGAGATAATGGAAATGCTCAACCGTTTTTATGAGGACGGAAGGATACATTTTATAGGCGTGTCAAACTGGACGACAAAGCGTATCGCACAGGCTAACAGCTATGCTGAGGAGCACGGACTTGAGCCGATAAGGGTCAGCCAGATAAGTTACAGCCTTGCTCATGCAAGCCCGGAAACCATCGGAGACCACACTGTTGTGTGTATGGATACGAAGGAGTTCGCATGGTATCGCAAACACAGATTCCCGGTCATGGCTTATTCGCCTCAGGCCAAGGGCTTTTTTGCAAAGCTTGCCAAGGGTGACGCTGCAAACAATCTCCCCGAGGGACAGTATGCTACCGTTGCAAACCTGGCCAAGCTCGCAAAGGTCAAGAAGATAAGCGAGGAGACAGGTGTCGCCGCTGCGGTGATACCGCTTGCGTATCTAAACAGCCAGCCGTTTTTTGTGTCCTCTGTTTTTGCTGTGACAAAGCTCTGGCAGCTCGATGAGGATATGTCCGCTCAGGATATAAAGTATGACTCGAAGACCGTGGCGTTCCTTGAAAATATGGTCTGACCGGACGGGGTATAAACAAATTAAAAAGAAAGGCGCTGCTTTTTCCGAAAAGAGAAAGCGGCGCTTTGTTGTTTTTTGCATATTTTCATATAAATTAAATATTTATGGTTGAAAGTTTTGGTCATATGTGTTATACTTGTATCGTAAAAGTGCATTAAAATGACTTTTGAGGTTAATATTTTGATACACTGGAGGTGCTTTATGCCAAATCCGATATTACCGCTGTGGGAATATATCCCCGATGCCGAGCCTCGTGTATTCGGAAACAGGATATATCTCTACGGCTCCCACGACAGGCCTGCGAGCAATGAGTTCTGCGACTATAAGCTGAAGGTCTGGTCGGCTGATGTGAACGACCTGAACAACTGGCACTGTCACGGTGACAGCTTCCGCACGGCGGACGGGACAGACAGAAAGGCCGATACCTCGGAGTGGACGAACAATCTGCTCTTTGCGCCGGATGTGGTGGAAAAAGACGGGAAGTATTACCTTTATACCTATATCGTTGGTGCCGAGGGAGCTGTGAGCGTGAGCGACAAGCCCGAGGGACCGTTCAGATTAATCGGCAGGTATGACTATAAGGGCAAAAAGGTGGGCGACGACGGCATATTCAATGACCCGGGAGTCCTGGTGGATGACGACGGAAGGGTATATGTTTATTACGGGTTTACCGAGTCGAATATGAACGAGCTCGATCCCGATGATATGCACACTGTCATAGACGGCTCTTATATGCGTCCCGTTATCGGCGACAGCGAGGACGTTCCCGAGGAGGAGCGCTTTTTTGAAGCAAGCTCTCCAAGAAAGATAGGCGACACCTATTATTTTATCTATTCGCCCTGCAAGGGTAGCCGCCTTGCTTATGCAACTGCGGATTCTCCGAGAGGACCCTTTACTTATCGGGGATATATCATCGACAATTCGGTGGACTATCCCGGCGGCAACGACCACGGCTCCATAGCCTGCATAAACGGTCAGTGGTATGTGTTCTATCACAAGATGACAAACGGCTCGATAATGTCGAGGAGAGTTTGTGCCGAGAAGATCGAGATACTTCCTGACGGCACTATACCGCCTGTCGAGATGACCTCTCTGGGCTTTGAGGATGCGCTTGATCCTTATAAGATAACGCCCGCCGAGATAGCCTGTGTTCTGAAGGGCGGCTGCTTTATCACTGAGAAGGACCTCTTTACAAGGGTGATAACAAGTGTCAGGGACGGAGCGGTCATGGGATATAAGTATTTTGACTTCGGTGAGGACTTCACCGGAGATACCATGCAGATAGCCTTTAAGATAAGAGGTATGGGAACGAAATGCAGGATAAGGATAATGGCGGATGACTGGGAGAACGGCGAAGAGCTCGGATCGTGCGAGATAGGCACGGCCGACGGCATCTACAAGGCAAGGCTCAGACCGCTTACAGGAAGACATTCGATATACTTTGTTGCAGAGCATAAGCTGACAGACTGGACAGCGCAGTTCTTTGAAGGGAAAGACCTTTTTGAACTGCTGGAATTTGTATTTATTAAATAACTCAAGGAGGGACCGATGATGAAAATGAAGAAAATATGTGCTTTCAGTGCGGCGGTGTTTATGGCCTTTTCGGCTGCATCCTGCGGCTCGAAGGACGACAGCTCCTCAAAGAAGGAGGACAGCTTTGAGGCTACCGAGAATGTTGAGGTCGCACCGACCGACAAGGTAGATGCTATCCCCGATGGTGCAGAAACGACACTTCTGTATCTTGGTGTGTCTGACCTGAACCCCACCAGAGCCAACCCCGAAAAGAGCACCGAGCTTACCCTGTTCGAGAGCAAGGGCGGAAAGATCGACTATCAGAGGACAAGCTATTTCGAGCGCTTTGACGATCTTGCTGCGGCTCTGCTTGCAAATAAGGATATACCGGATATGACCAACTATGAGTGGCTTTCGTTCCCGGCTCACGTTGTTGCGAATATGCACCAGCCTATCGACCCGATAGTAAGCTTTGACGATCCGCTGTGGGCTGATGTGAAGGACGACGCCGAGCAGTATGCTCTTGCCGGCAATCACTATGTGGCACCGCTCAGGTATGAGGCATCTGCAATGATGTGCTATAACCACGAGATAATAGAGAACGAGGGTCTTGAAGACCCGTATGAGCTCTATCTCCAGGGTGAGTGGAACTGGGACAACTGGGCTGAGATAATGAGAGAGTATGTCGAGAACGGCGACGGGGAAGAGATCTACGGCATAAACGGCTTCTTCAAGGAGCACATAACTCAGCAGACGGGAAAGACGCTTGTAAACTATGACAGTGAGACCGGCACCTTCGAGTCGAACCTTGACGACCCAGATATCGAGGCTGCACAGAGCCTGCTTTACGACCTTAACAAGGAGAATATCATCCTCAACGGCTGGATAGGCTCTGCAAGGGAAGCCTTCAATCAGGGCTGCCTGTTCTATGCGATGGGCGACTGGGGCTATTCGGGAAGCAATGCCCCGAAGGACAGCGACGACTGGGCTGTCGTTCCTATGCCGCAGTATACAAAGAATCCGCAGAAGATAACAACGTCGGATATGAAGGCATTTATGTGGACAAGGGGCTCGACTAAGAACGAGGCGATGAAGTGCTGGCTGGAGTGCTGCCGTGTTACTTACACGGATCCTGACTATCAGCAGACCAACAAGGACAAGTTTATGGAGAACAACCCCACCTGGACAGAGGAGATGTACGGTGTCAAGACCGATGTGGTATCGCCTGATTACTATATGATCTATGACTACTGCTACGGTATTTCGAATGCTCTTGGCGACCCCAAGGCGTTTGACGGCAACAACTGCCTGACAGATACGCTCTACATCCTTTCCTCTCAGCCCGATGCCGACGGCAACCAGCAGACATGGGCATCCGTAAGAGAGGCATACAGCACCACGGTAAATTCCGAGATAAAGACGATAAATACCGAGATCCAGAAGATCGTCAGCGGCGAAAAGTAAGCACGATCACAAAGCTCCGGAGCGAAAAAAGCTTCGGAGCTTTTTTTGTCGCAACATTAAAAAGGGATAAAAAACGTATAATAAAGCATATCAAAAGTACAAATTAGAGTATTGCAAACAGCATTAAAAGGTAAATAAAACACCCATTAAATATAGATACGAAAATATGTACTTCAACATATGTTTAAAGTATAAATAAATGTATAATAAACTATATCAAATATACAAAATAACGTATAAAAGGTATAGACTAAAATACATAAATATGTATAATACTTGATAGCAAAAATACATAAAACAGTACAAGACACTATACTAAAAGTACAGAAATACTCTTTTAAAAGCCTGTAAAAAGAGTATTAAAACGTACAAAAATGCACTTGCGAAGATGCTTTATCTATGATATAATATGGTATAACACAGTTGAGACCGGAGGACAGAAAAATGATGAACATAGAGCGTGAGCTGAAGGTGATGCTCACAAAACAACAGTATAAAAGGCTTTGCGGCGAATTTGAGTGGGACAGAGTCATTTGTCAGACCAACCACTATTATAAGTGCGAGAACACGCAGCTGTTTTCGAGCATCCGTGTGAGAGAAATAGACGGTGAGTTCTTTTTGCAGGTGAAGATGCCTGTCAGCGAAAAGGGTGCGCTGAGCGTGAAAAAGGAATTCGAGAAGAAGCTTGACTGCCTGCCGCCTGTGCTGACGGACAGGGAGCTTTCGGAGCTTACGGGCGCAGATCTCGGCAGTGCGGTCGCTATTGGGTCGCTGTTCACCGAAAGACGCCTGGCTGTGATAGGCAGCTGCGAGGTCTGTCTTGACAAAAGCGAGTATCTGGGAGTTACGGACTACGAGGCCGAGCTTGAATATACGGGAGAATTCCCGAAGGCTCTGACGGAGCGCTTTGAGCGGATGGGTATAGCCTTTGACAAGCCGCCGCTGGGAAAGTATGCCAGGTTTATAGGGAAAGTGAAAAATAAGTATTGACTTATTTTGGGATATGTAGTATAATTATTATTGTATGTAAAGGCGAAAACGCCAGAGGAAAGGAAATTGATAGCAATGTCTAAGGCAAAAAGACTTATCGCCGCTGCATTGGCTTCGGTCATGTGTGCCGCATCCTTAACAGGCTGCTCTGACACGACCTATGCCATGGAGGCAGGCGGAAAAAAGATAAATGCAGGTATTTATATCTACAATGTTTTCACAGAGATGCGTTACAGAAATATGATGCTTTACTATCAGGACGGCGTTACCGAGGATTATTTCAGCCAGAAGATAGAGGGCAAGGATTATTCCGAGTATCTTGAGGACTATGCGCTCAAAGCGACAAAGGAATATGCTGCGGTCGTTGACAAGTTCGACGAGCTCGGCCTGAAGCTTTCAAAGGAGCAGCTCAAGGAGCTCAGTGATTCTGTGAACGAGGCCTGGGAGGCTCAGGGAGAGCTCCTTGAATACGAGGGCATCTCCAAGGAGTCGGTGAAGCTTGCACAGAAGGCTTCTTATATGAGACAGGCTCTGTTCGACCATTATTATGGCGAGGGCGGAGAGGAAGAGGTAAAGGCTTCCGATATCGAGAGCTATGTCAATGACAACTATATGAGATACAAGCTCATAACTATCTCAAAGGCTGCGGCTGATGCCGAGGGTGCCGAGGAGACAAATGCCGAGGCTAAGGAGCATTTTGATGAGTTTTCCGAGCTGGCAGGAGATAAGGACTTCACAAGCTTTGATGAGGTGATAGATGCTTATAACGAGCATATCCAGCAGGAGCAGGCTGCTGCTGCCGAGGAGGCATCCTCCGGAGCTGACAGTGAGACCGACTCCGCTGCTGACTCAGGCGCTGACTCCACAGCTGATTCCGCTGCTGACGATATAAATGTCAGCGAGGTAGAGACCGAGGATGCAAACGCAGGCGCTGATGATACTTCGAGCGTTGCCGAAGCTGATGCGCTTCAGGGCGCTGAAGAGGGCATCGAGGAAGGCGCTGCTGAGGAAGAGGAGCTTGCTTCTTCCGCTGCTGACAGCGAGACAGACAGCACCGCTGATGAAGACCTCAACCTTTCTCCCGATGATCTTTCCGCTGACAGCGAGCAGACGACAGAGGAAGATCCCTATGCTAACGAGCAGATGGTCAACTTTACATCTATAAAGAAGACCTATGATGAGAACAAGGACGAGAAGGACTACGACGACAAGAGCTACAAGCTCAACGAATTCATCTATAATATGTCTGCCGGCGAGGTAAAGACCTATGAGGATGACAACGCATACTACATCATCGCAAAGGGCGACATTACAGAGAGAGCCGCCAAGTATGCCGAGGAAAACCATGATTCGCTCCTCCAGGAAATGAAGGGCGACGAGTTCCAGGCAAAGATCGATTCCTGGGTCGAGGCTATCGAATTCAAGATCAATGACAAGGCTATCAAGAGGTATACACCAAAGGTAGTTTATGACAGACAGGTCGATTATGCCGAGAAGCACCAGACAGAACAGTGATATTTGCAAACGGGCACTGCATAAATTGCAGTGTCCGTTTTTTGCTGTCTGCCGAGCTTGTCTGAGCTTTTTTGCTTGACATATGCCGAATAAAGTGATAAACTAATCATGTATAACTGTTTGAAAGGAGCGAGACTGATGGCACAGAGTCCGGCGGTTAAACGATATACATTGGGAGAGGAGATATTCAATTCAGTAACTCACGGTGTGGGCGGCCTGCTCTCGGTAGCAGGAACTGTCGTTCTGATAGTGTTTGCCGCTATCTATTCAAATGCCTGGGGCGTTGTCAGCTCGTCGATATTCGGCGCATCGCTGATAATCCTTTACACGATGTCTACACTTTACCACGCTATAACAAACCCTAAAGCCAAGCGCTTTTTCAGGGTGATGGACCACAACACCATTTTCTTCCTTATTGCCGGGACCTATACCCCGATAACTCTGTTACCTTTAAGAGGCCCTCTGGGCTGGGTGCTCTTCGGAGTGATCTGGGGAGCGGCAGTGATAGGTATAGTGTTTACGTCGATAAACCTTGAAAAGTTCCGCAAGCCTTCGGTCGTCTGCTACATCCTTATGGGCTGGGCGATAATCTTTGCGGTAAAGCCGATGCTCGATAACGTGAACTCGCTGTCTTTGTGGTTCATCCTTATCGGCGGGCTGTTCTATACTGTGGGTATAGTTTTCTATGTCCGCAAGGATAAGAAATATTTCCATTCTATCTGGCATCTGTTTACGATAGCAGGCAGTGTTTTCCACTGGTTCGCTGTTTTGCTGTTTATAATAAGGGATAAAAGCTAGGAGTTGTTGTAATGATCGAAAGTATAAGCTGCGGCGGATCTGAAATGAAGTGTCTGCGCTTTGGCAAAAAGGGAGCAAGAGCGCTGGTCGTTCTGCCGGGACTCAGCCTGATAAGCGTTATGACCTTTGCTGATCCCGTGATGAATGCCTATAAGATCTATACCGAGGATCATGAGGTGTTTTTGTTTGACAGGCGTGAGGAGATACCCGATACATATAGTATCGGTGATATGGCAAAGGATACAGCCGAGGCTATCGACAGGCTGGGGATAAAGGATGCCGACTTTATAGGAGTTTCTCAGGGCGGTATGATAGCGCTTGCCATTGCGCTGGAAAGGCCCGACCTTGTGAAGAGCCTGGCGCTATGTTCGAGCGCCGTCGGTATGGCAGACCATGCGCAGGAGATCTTAGAGCAGTGGAAGCAGCTTGCTGTGAGCGGAGATATCAGAAAGCTTTACAGGTGCTTTGGCAAGGACATATATACGGAGAGCTTCTGTAATGAGAATGCGCAGGCGTTCGATATGCTTGCGGATATGGTGACGCAAAAGGACAGACAGCGCTTTATCATCCTGTCGGATGCAGCTTCGGGCTTTGATATGACAGACAGAGCAGAGAAGATAAGCTGCCCCGTCTGCGTGTTTGCCGCTTCGGAAGACTCTGTTTTCCCGGTCGGCTTGCAGACAGGCTTTGCCGAGCGCTTTGGCTGGAAGACACAGGTGTTCGAGGGCTACGGCCATGCGGTCTATGATGAATGCCCGCAGTTTCATCCCATGGTCGAGAAATTCTTCAATAATAATTGACATAAAGAGAGGACTGGTATAATGGCAAAAATACTTGTTGTTGACGATGAAGCGAAGATAAGAGCTATAATCAAGGAGTATGCCGAGTTTGAGGGCTATGCCGTGAGCGAGGCTGAGGACGGCATGGAGGCGGTCGAGAAGGTAAAATCCGAGGATTTTGACATTATCGTTATGGATATAATGATGCCAAAGCTCGACGGCTATTCGGCCTGCAAGGAGATAAAAAAGATAAAGTCTGTTCCTGTTATAATGCTTTCGGCAAGAGGCGAGGAGTATGACAAGCTGTTCGGCTTTGAGATAGGAGTCGATGATTATGTCGTAAAGCCTTTCTCTCCCAAGGAGCTTATGGCAAGGATAAAGGCGGTGCTCGCAAGAGCGCACTCTTCGGCGCCCGAGGAGGATGTTATAACCTATGAGGGACTGGAGATAAACTTTACCGCAAGAGAAGTGAAGATAGACGGCGAGAGAGTGGCTATGACTCCCAAGGAGTATGACCTGCTGTTCTATCTGGTGAAGAATATGAATATCGCACTTTCGAGAGAAAAGCTTCTGGAGGAAGTGTGGGGGTTTGATTTCTACGGCGACGACAGGACAGTGGATACGCATATAAAAATGCTCAGAAACAGCCTGGGAAGATACCGCAATCTTATCATAACCCTGAGAGGAATGGGATATAAGTTTGAAAAGATCAGATAGCCCAGACGGCGAGAACCGCAAGGAGAAAAGACGAAGCGGGCTGTTTGCCAAAGCAAGGGCAAAATGGGGCATACGCACTTATGTGTGGCTTTATTTTATGGCATTCGCTATCATCATTCTTCTGCTTTTGTGGCTGTTCCAGTATTTCTTTCTGGAAAAGTATTATGAGTCGGCAAAGGTAAGAAACATCTCCGATGCCGCCAACGACATCATCGAGGCCTATGGCACCGACGATCAGCAGAGCGTGAACAGACGCCTTGCCTTTGACAATAACCTGTGCATAATCATCACGGACGAAATGGCGAACATTATCACCTATGAGAACAATATGGGAAGCTTTTCGTTCCTTATTAAAAATATGCACGACAAGTACGGAGCTTATCTTTTTGACCTTATAAATGATGTCGAGGACAGCAAGAGCGGCACCGTTGCAAAGATAACACAAAATGAAAGCTTTAAAAGCAGAGAGATATTCTACTGCACAAAGATATATAATGACGAGGTCGATGACCAGGCCTATCTGTTTATAGAAAGCTCGGTAGAGCCGATAGATGCCACTGTCAATATCATCAGAGGACAGCTGATATATATTACAATCATACTGTTCGAGCTGGCATTCATCATAACGATGTTCATTTCAAAGCGGCTCTCAAAGCCGATCACCGATATAACCGAGACCGCTAAGAAGTTCGGAGAGGGAGATTACAGCGTCGAGTTCGGCGGAGAGGGCTATGTTGAGATCGAGGAGCTCTCAAACGTCCTTAATAACGCAAAGAACGAGATAAGAAAGGTCTCTGACCTTAGAAAAGATCTTATCGCAAATGTTTCTCACGACCTGAGAACACCGCTTACTATGGTCAAGGCCTATGCCGAAATGATAAGGGACCTTTCGGGCGACAACCCAAAAAAGCGTGCCGAGCATATACAGGTCATCATCGACGAGGCGGACAGGCTGTCGGCACTGGTCAACAATCTGCTGGAGCTTTCCAAGCTGGAGTCGGGAAATATCGAGCTCGAGCGCAGAGAGGTCAGGGTAAGGGAAAAGCTGGAGGATTGTATGACAAGGTATAATCTTCTTGTCGAGAAGGACGGTTATGACATAAAGCTGGAGCCCGGCGATGAGATATCTATTTTTGCTGACCCCGAAAAGCTCGATCAGGTGATATACAATTTTATAAACAATGCCGTGAATTACAGCGGCGACAATAAAGTGATAAGAGTAAGGCAGATAAACAAGGAAAAGACCGTGCGCATAGAAGTCGAGGACAACGGAAGAGGCATCCCGAAGGAGCTGCTGCCAAAGGTGTTCGACCGGTATTACCGTGATGCAAAGGTCAAGCGTGACATCGTGGGCACAGGACTTGGACTGTCTATCTGTCAGCAGATCCTGAAGCTCCACGGCTATACCTACGGGGTCCAGTCTGAGGTGGGCAAGGGCTCGACCTTCTGGTTCGAGGCGGAGATCTACCGCCCTGAGTCTCAGGCAAGGGCAGCCAAGAGGATAACGCTGAGCGACGAGAAATGAAACGGTGACGCTAAAGCGAAACAGATCAGGGCGCAGGCCTTGCAGATAAGGAGAGTAATATGCTAAAGATCATAGGAGTGCGCTTTAAAAGCGTGGGAAAGATATACTATTTCGACCCCGGTAAATTTGAGGTCAAAGAGGGCGACAGAGTCATCGTTGAGACCGCAAGAGGTGTCGAGTGCGGCGAGGCTGTTATAGTTGACCGTGAGATAGACGAGGAGAAATTTTCAAACCCGATAAAGCAGATCATCCGCATTGCGACTTCCGAGGATATGAAAACCATCGAGCGCAACCGTGAAAAGGAAAAGGATGCAATGAAGATATGCGAGCAGAAAATAAAGGACCATAAGCTGAAAATGGACCTTATCGACTGCGAGTGTACCTTTGACAACAATAAGCTGCTGTTTTATTTCAC
>DFEO01000089.1 GCA_002368715.1 Ruminococcus sp. UBA3800 | reverse complement strand
ACAATAAGCTGCTGTTTTATTTCACCGCTGAAAACAGGGTGGATTTCCGTGAGTTGGTAAAGGATCTGGCATCTGTTTTCAGAACAAGGATAGAGCTCAGACAGATAGGCGTGAGGGACGAAGCAAAGATGCTCGGCGGCTTGGGCATATGCGGTCAGCCGTTCTGCTGCTCGAGGTTTCTGGGAGAGTTCCAGCCTGTGTCTATCAAAATGGCAAAGGAGCAGGGCCTTTCGCTCAATCCCACTAAGATATCCGGCACCTGCGGCAGGCTTATGTGCTGCCTGAAATATGAGCAGGACAGCTATGAGGATCTTTTGAAGCATACCCCGAAGGTCGGCGCTGTCGTAAAGACAACAGAGGGCAAGGGTGTCGTTCAGGAGGTCAATCTCCTTACCGGAAAGCTCAGGGTGAAGATAGATCAGTCCGATAACGTGGTGACTGTCAAGAAGGATGATATCGAGGTCATCAAGGATGCGGTCATCAGAGTTGACAGGAATGAGATGAAGGCACTGAAAAAACTCGAGGATAAATAGTAATGCGCAAAAAGTATTTTAAAAGACTGACGTCCTGAATGAAGCGGCTGTCAATGCTCGGGACTTGACACCTGCCAAAGCGCATCTGAAAGGGACGAAGTCTCTTAACTGACCAAAAGATATCCCTCATACCATATATGGTGTGAGGGATAAATATTTGAGGAGAATAGCAAAAACAGGTATATAATTTTTGTTAAAATTGCCATGTTACAACTGTGCTCATCTTGTTGACAAATAATTATTGTTATGATATAATGTACATGGTATGTTGGCGGATAATATCTGTTTTCTGCCGACAGGACTAATATTAAGAGAAGGAGAAAGTTATATGAAAAAGGCTTTTAGTGCACTGCTTGCTGCGGCTATGGCTTTGAGCACTGTGCCTTCGGTCTATGTTTCAGCGTCTGAAGCTGCACCGACTGTTAAGTTCTACATCGAGCCTGACAAGACAACGGCTGCCCCTGGCGATACAATTACATATACAGTGTCGTTAGAAGTTACCGGCGGCGAAGGTTTCAACAACATCTTCGTTGGGTTTTATATCCCCGATGGTCTTACCTTTGTTAAAAAAGGCAAGAAGCAGGGATTTGGACTTGAAATGTCTAGCATCGTTGATGAATGGGTGAACAGTGAGGATCTAGAGTATTACTGGAACTATGATCCGAGCGCTCTTGAGGAAGGAGAAGACGGTAAAATCTTCACCGGTTTCTTCCTTGATGATGACGGAAACAATACGCCTATTGCGACACCGCTTGCAAAGACGCCTCTTGTTACCTTCCAGTGTACGGTAAACAACGATTTTTCGGGCAATCTGACAGTCACTCTCGATCCGGACATTGATAATCAGGTCAATTTCGTTGTCGGCAGTGACGAAACACAGTCTATCGTATACGGCGATGAAAGCTTCCATGAAGAAGAAGAAACACCTGTTACTGTCAACGTTGTCGATCCTGAGTCGGTAACGGTAGATCCTACGACGAAGACTCTTACCAAGCACGGCGAGACCTTTACTATCGGAGCTACTGTTAACCCCGATGATACTACGGACAAGTCTGTGACCTTTGAGAGCGATAAGACTGATGTCGCAACAGTTTCTGCTGACGGAACTGTAACAGCCGTTGCTGACGGTGTTGCAAACATCATCACAAAGGCTTCAAAGCAAGGCGTTCAGGCTACAACAGTCGTA
This sequence comes from Ruminococcus sp. UBA3800, assembly GCA_002368715.1. Taxonomy (GTDB): domain Bacteria; phylum Bacillota; class Clostridia; order Oscillospirales; family Ruminococcaceae; genus Hominimerdicola. The sequence goes on along the minus strand of DFEO01000089.1, from coordinate 9,068 downwards.
ACAGTGGCTATCGTTCACACAGCTGAGGATCTGACCAAGGTGCCCGGAACACCGGCAACCTGTCAGGCAGCAGGAACAAAGGACTACTGGAAGTGCGAGACCTGCGGCAAGATGTTCGCTGATGCAAACGGTCAGACAGAGATAACCGAAGTTCCCGTTGATCCTAAGAAGGATCACGTTCCGGCAGAAGCTGTTGTAGAAAACTATGTTGCTTCTACCTGCACGGTTGCCGGCAGCTATGACAGTGTCGTTTACTGCAGTAACTGTGAGACAGAGCTGAGCAGGACATCTACTCCTATTGCTCTGGCACCGCACACGATCGTGCCTGTTGAAGCTGAGGCTGCGACCTGTACAGAGCCCGGACATGAGGCTTGCTACAAGTGCTCGGTCTGCAACAAGCTTTTTGCTGATGCAGAAGGTACGACAGAGATCGATGCAGCAGCTACTACACGTCCGCTGGGTCATGATGATACCGGCGATTGGGTAAGAGATGAGTCTACACTTGTAGAACCTACCTGCGGAGCCAGCGGCTCGGTCGATGAAGTCCTTTACTGTAAGAGAGACGGCTGCGGCGAAGAGATCGGACGCAGAACCGTTACTCTTGATCCGACAGGAGTTCATGACTATACAACATTCGTTGGCGCTGAACCTACCTGCACTGAGGATGGACACGCTTTCTACAAGAAGTGTAGTGTCTGCGGCAAGATTATCGATGAAAACGATAACGAGCTTCAGGCAGTACCTGTTATCGGAAAGCTTGGTCATGATGATACCGGCGATTATGTAAGGGATGAGTCTACACTGGTACCTCCTACCTGCAAGGATGATGGCTCGGTAGATATGGTCCTCTACTGCAAGAGAGACGGCTGCGGCGCGGAGCTCGACCGTAAAACAGTTACACTTCATAAGACTGATGAGCACGAGCTTGAGACCGTAGAGGGCAAGGATCCTACCTGCGGAGAAGCCGGATACTATTCTTATCAGAAGTGTACAGTCTGCGGAGCTCTGTTCGATATGGAAGGCGACCCGATAGATGCGATCCCGACTATCCCTGCAACAGGCATCCACGTTAATCTTACTCATGTAGATGAAATACCCGCTACCTGCACAGAGGACGGCAACATCGCTTATGAGCTTTGTGAGGATTGCGGCAAGAAGTTCATCAAAGAAGAGGACGAAACTCTTACAGAGGTTTCTGATGAGGATATTGTTATCCCTGACCTCGGTGGTCACGACTGGGGCGAGTGGGAGGTAATTACCGAACCCACAGAGACTGAGGACGGCCTCAAGAGACGTGTCTGCAAGAGAAATGAAGAGCACTTCGAGGAAGAGGTCATCCCTGCAACAGGTAAGCAGGACGTTTCTTCCGATGAGAGCACAGAGTCCACAGAGTCCACAGAATCCACAGAGAGCACCGAGAGCACAGAGAGCACAGAGTCTTCTGATAAGTCGGCAGATTCCAAGGATTCTTCAAAGGATTCCTCATCCAAGGCTGACACAAGCAGCAAGGCAGCTTCCACAACAAGCGCTGCAACAGCTGCAAACACCGCTACCAATCCTACAACAGGTGCGGCAGCAGGAACAGCAATGGCAGGAGCAGCTATCATAGCAGCACTCGCTATTGTAAAGAAAAAACAAAAGTAAACGTATGAACGTTTAAAATGTTTATGCCCTTCCCCTCGGGGAGGGGCATTTTTTTGTCCGGATATACACATTTCGCCCAAAGGAGCGGCTTTTGAAAGGCGTAAATTTTATATATGCTTTGTTGACTTTTTTTATACGGTATGCTATAATTTTAATAGTTCAGCGGCAATGCTTGGATCACCATTCGCTTTGAAGCTTTGGGGTCCAGGCAGCGCCTGATAAAAATGGAGGTCATTATATGAAAAAGAAACTGGCAGCCTGCGCTCTGGCGCTGTCAATGGCGTTTGCAGGTGCAGGGCTACCCGCTGAGGTCTTTCAGGATGTTTTCGGCCGCAGCAATATGGTCGCAGAGGCAGCAACGATCACATCTTCGGACGGAAAATACAAGCTGTCGACCAATGACACGGCAAAAACAGCAACTATATCTGCTTTTCTGGAGAATTCTGCAACTCTGACCTATCCGGCAAAGGTGGACGGCTATACCATTACAGGAACAGCCACAGCGTCATTGCTGAAAATGTTTTCGCCTGCTTTGTCAAACGGCACTGCAACAAAGATCGTTTTTGAAGAGGGTGTAACCAGCATCCCATCGCAGGCATTTATGGGTTGTTCGAGCATAACGAGCGTTCAGATCCCTTCGACAGTTACATCCATAGGTTATCAGGCGTTCAAGGGAACTTCTTTTTATAACGATCAGAGCGGCATCATTTATGCCGGCAACTGGGCGATAGGCGCAGATTCCGGAATAACAAGCGCCAGCGTTAAGTCAGGCACGATAGGCCTTGCAGACTCAGCTTTCAGCGGCTGCACATCTCTTGGCAGCGTTACCGTTCCTGACGGTATCAAGTATATCGGCAACCGTGTGTTCGGCGGCTGCACAGCCCTGACCACCGCAAACCTCAGCGCTGTCAAGACTATACCGAACAGCCTTTTTGACGGCTGCACAAATCTGAAGACCGTGAATATGTCATCGAATCTGACACGGATCGGAGATTTTGCTTTCAAAAACACTGCTGTCGATTCGACATTCAGCATACCATCGTCGGTCACAAGCGTTGGCGTTTCTGCGTTTGACAATGCTCCCATTCTTACAGGACAGAGCGGTACGCTTAAATATGTCGGCAACTGGCTCGTTTATGCCGACTCCTCACTGACAAGCGTCACTATCCCTGCAAAGGCAGTGCATATAGCAGATCAGGTTTTTGCAAACAACGACGCTCTTACCTCGCTGACCTTCCAGGAGGGATGCACGAGCATAGGCTTCAAGGCATTCAGCGGCTGTAAGGGATTAAGAACAGTGACATTCCCGAACACTCTGAGAGTGCTGGACGAGGAGGCTTTCTCCGGCTGCTCGGCTTTTGATGACGGACTTAATAAAGTAACACTTCCTTCCGGTATCACATCTATCGGTGCAGACTGCTTTACAGGCTGCAACTGGATGACCGAGATGACCATACCCTCGACCAGCTGTGCTATGGGCACACGCTGCGTCGGCTATTCAAGCACGACCTCCGTAAAGAACGACTTTACTCTCCATGTTTACGAGGATTCCACTGCCCATGCTTATGCACAGCAGAATAATGTCAATTACGATATCATAGGCGGAGGCTCTCATACCCATTCCTTCGGCGAGTGGGAAGTGACCAAGGCTGCGACATGCACAACAGCTGGTGAGAAGAAGAGATACTGCACCTGCGGTGAGACCGAGACAGCAACTATCAATGCGACAGGCCACACCAAGCAGTCCGTTTCTGCAAAGGCAGCTACCTGCACGAGCGCAGGAAACACCGCTTACTGGTATTGCCCTGTGTGCAAGAAGTATTTCAGCAACAGCGCTATGACCAGTGAGATAACTCAGGCAAGCACGGTTATAAGTGCTCTTGGCCACAACAAACAGGCTGTTGCCGCAAAGGCAGCCACCTGCACGAGCGCAGGAAATATCGCTTACTGGTACTGCTCGAGGTGCAACAAGTATTTCAGCGATTCGGCCTGCACCAAGGAGATAACTCAGGCATCGACAGTTATAGCCGCCGGCCACAGCTGGGGCAGCCCGACTTATACCTGGAGCGCAGACGGCAAGAGCTGCACAGGAAAGAGGATCTGCTCGAGAGATAAGAGCCACATCGAGACCGTAAGTGCGACAGTGAACTCGTCTGTAAGTACACCGGCGACCTGCAAGACCATGGGAACGACACGTTATACAGCCACCTTCTCGAACGGTGCTTACTCCACCCAGACCAAGTATATTCAGGATATACCTCTTGCAGAGCACAGCTATCAGACCACGGTCGTTGCACCCACTGCCACCGAACAGGGCTACACGCTCCACAAGTGTTCGGTATGCGGAGCTGAGTATAAGGACAACTATACCGACCCGATAGGTCAGACAGCCGTTTACAGCATAACGCTGAAGACAGGCACAAAGACCACTGACAGAAGCTACGCATATGCAAACAATCAGGTCAAGCTCACATTCAAGGGCTCGACAACAAAGACAGTAACGACCTCGAACAAGCAGTTCTCCGTACCTTCGGGTCTTGCAAACGGAACTTACACACTGACAGTTTCATCGGACAGCTTTGTAACAAGGACATACACTGTCACAGTCTCGAATGGCAATCTTACTTCCGACCCCGGGATCGTTTTGTGCCTGAAAGGTGACGTCGATGCAAACGGCTCAGTCAACACGGCAGACATCACGCTGGTAAAGAAGTATCTCAAGAGGACGGTAAATCTTGAACAATACCAGGTGGCTTGTGCAGATGCAGACGCAAACGGAGCAGTCCAGACCGGAGACATCACAGCGATCAAGTCACATCTGAAGGGAACCAGGTATCTTTGGTGAGAAGCTTTAACCTTTCCGGATATCCGTGATAAAAAAACAGAGAGTCCCCCTGACCTCTTGTGAGGTAAGGGGGATCTTTTTTGCCCGGATACTTTACTTGTTAACAATTGTGTGTTATAATAACTGCGTATGTATTTTTTGAAAGGATGAGAAAAATGAAAACACTTACCGACCTGCTGAACCGGAAGCTTGAAGCGGCTTTTGAAAAATGCGGATACTCGAAGGAGCTTGCCTTTGCAACTGTTTCCGACAGACCCGACCTTTGCCAGTTCCAGTGCAACGGCGCTTTCGGCGGTGCAAAGCTTTATCACAAGGCTCCGAGGATGATAGCCGAGGACGTTGCAGCCGCACTCAGAGAGGATGAGGACCTTGCAAAGGTCGAGATAGCAGGGGCAGGCTTTATAAATATCGACGTTTCGGACAAGCTGCTGCTTGATTTTGTGGAGCAGGTGTTTGCCGATGACAAGACAGGCGTGCCGCAGTGTGAAAAGCCCGAAACTATCGTGCTCGACTACGGCGGACCTAATGTTGCAAAGCCGCTACATATAGGCCACCTCAGAGCTGCCGTTATCGGAGAGGCTCTGAAGAGACTTGTGAGAGCAACGGGCAGGACTGCTGTCGCTGATGTTCACCTTGGTGACTGGGGACTGCAAATGGGTCTTGTCATGGCTGAGCTGGAGGAGCGCCACCCCGATTGGGAATGCTTTAGTGAGGGCTTTGATCCTGAAAACTGCGGAGAGTTTCCGCTGACCGTTGACGAGATGAACGAGGTCTATCCGTTTGCGAGCGCCAAGAGCAAGGAGAACGAGCAGTTCAAGGAAAAGGCTAAGGATCTCACCGTCAGGATGCAGAACGGCGACCCGAGATATGAGTATCTCGGCAGGGAGATAACAAAGATATCACTTCCCGATATAAAGAAAAACTACGAAAACCTGAATGTCGATTTCGATTACTGGTATGGTGAGAGCGATGCTTCGAGATACGAGGATGAGCTTGTGGAAACGCTTGAGAAAAAGGGTCTTCTCTATGAGAGCGAGGGCGCTATGGTCGTGGACGTTGCAGAGGACGACGACAAGATAACAGTCCCCCCTGTAATAATCAAGAAGTCCGACGGCTCCAGCATTTATGCCACAACAGACCTTGCGACCATTGTTCAGCGAGAAAAAGACTTTGCGCCGCAGGGGATATGGTATGTAGTTGACCAGCGTCAGGGGCTCCATTTCACTCAGGTGTTCCGCTGTGCGAAAAAGGCAGGAATACTCGGTGATACCGTTCCCGAGCATCTTGGCTTCGGAACCATGAACGGAACAGACGGCAAGCCCTATAAGACCCGTGACGGCGGAGTTATGAGGCTGGAGCTTCTTTACAAGACCGTTTACGATGCGGCTATGGAGCGAGTTAAGGAGTCAAAGTTCAGTGCCGAAGAGGACAAGGCTGATGTTGCAAGAAAAATAGCTGTGGCGACCATCAAGTTTGGCGACCTTATCAACCACAGGGCTAAGGATTATATCTTCGACCTCGACAAGTTTATGGCAGCTGACGGAAAGACAGGCTCGTTCCTGCTTTACACCGTGGCAAGAATAAACTCCATTCTTAAAAAGACCGACGAGAGTGCTATCTCGGCGGCTTCGGGAGTATTTACTGACAGCGAAAGAGATCTGCTTTTGAAAATAGCGCTCAGCGGCGAAGCTTATGCGCTGGCATTTAAGGACAGAGCTCCCAACATTGTCTGCGAGAACGCTTATCAGCTGGCTTCCAGTTTCTCGAAGTTCTACCACGACAACCACATCCTGACAGAAGAGGACGAGCAGAAGAAAAACGCATGGCTCAGAGCCTGTGTGATCCTCAGAAAGGTCCTTGAAAAGCATCTGGACATCCTCGGCATCGAGTCGGTAGACCTCATGTAGGCAGGCGTGTACGCCTGCACCCAATTCCCCCACCCATCGGGCTTTAGTGCTAACTAATAACTCCCCCTGCCCTCCCCGGAGGGGAGGGGGATAGCTTTGTTGGGGGCTTTTCAGTTGCACACTGCGTGAACCTTGAAAGATAGCTGATATGTCCGTTTAACAACAAAGCTGAAAAAGTTCGCCAGGGAATTAAAAGTTTGGGTCGAGCCTTTTCAAAGGCTCGCAGGGATCCAAGGGGCGGCGCCCCTGGTCGCCCTCCGCAGAGGGCGAAATCCCCTTTATACGGAGGCGCTCGGCAGGGGTGAATTGAAAAAAGTGTCCGGTGGACACTTTTTTCAAGAGGGGCGACCTGCAAGAGAGGTCGCCCCTTGTGAGAAGCAAGAACAATTTCTCCTCAAGCTGCTTGCAGCTTGACAATTGCTTTCGGATTGACGGGCTAACCTGCGCTGATACAAACACAAAACAGCACGTTACCATTTAAAGACGGCAGCGTGCTGTTTTATATGATTATTTAGTGTATACTGCAACTATCTCTCCGATGTACTGAGTGTGATAATCGCCTGCGGCATAGTTTGCCTTGTCGACCTCGGGACTGATGAAACACTCGGACTTCATCAGCTGTACATAGGTCTTTTTGCAGACGATGATAAGCTCCGCCTGTGCATAGGCCGTTGTCGTGCTGCCGTCCCCTGTGTCGATGCTTACGGGTGTAAGCCCGGTCTGCTTTTCCTTATCATGATCCCTGCCGCTGTGCGAGCCGCAGAACGCCAGAGCTTCTCTCATGTCAGCAGGGAAGAAGCTTGCGGTGAAATAAGCGCTTTTGTCAAGAAACTCCTTGGTGTATCTCTGAGGCCTGATAGCTGTGATAAAGCTGTTCTTGTTCCACATAACGCCTGCATAGCCCCAAGAAGCTGTCATTGTGTTGTGGCTGTCAGGGTCGCCTGCCGTTACCAAAAACCACTGGTCGCCTATCCTTGTGAAAGGATTAAAGTCCAGCTTTTTTATCTCCTCGCCCGAAAGCGCCCTGAAACCCATATCTGTTAAACTCATATGTTTTACCTGCCTTTCCTGTTTGTGATACTATTATACTACATTCATTCGTGAAAATCAACACCGCTTTTCTTTTTTGTTCCCGATAATTGACATTTGACCCTGCCTGTGATAAAATTGAACTGAAAAAGCGGCTTTTGGGGTGAGCATATGGGTGAGAAAAAACAATATAATTACGGACTTGCGCTGTTGAAGATCGTTTCGATGATAGGGATAGTAATTCTTCACACACTTAACATCGGAGGTGTATACCATTTTGCAAGGGTGCCCTCTGTGCTTAAAGTGTCGTGTCAGTTTCTTATCCTGCCTCTCGCCTGCTGTGCGGTAAACTGCTTTGCTATCACCACCGGCTATCTGGCGTTTCATTCTGCGGACAGGCCTTTTTCAATAAAACGCTGGCTGGGATTGTGGCTGGAGGTCGTTTTCTACGGTGTGGGTCTGGATATAGCGGCTCATTTCATCATTGGGACAAAGCTGGATATCCTTACAAATCTTATGCCGGTGTCAAACTGCTGCTACTGGTATTTCACTGCGTATACAGCTCTGACTATACTGACACCGCTATTAAGAAAGATAGCTGTCGCTGTTTCCGAACAGACTGCAAAGAAGATGCTGGTAGTTATGGTGGTGCTGCTGCCGCTTTATACTTTCTTTGTTTCGACAGAAGATCAGGATGCGGATATATTTACATTTGTAGAGGGCTACAATGCGATATGGCTCATATATCTTTATATATGCGGTATACTGATCGCAAAGACAGGCGCTTTTGACAAGATAAAATCCATGTGGATCGTTCTGGCTGCCGTATTGGGCGTTGTTCTTTCCGGAACAAACGATGATTTTTACTATACCTATATGCCGGTCATCCTTACTTCTTTTGCGCTGTTTCTGCTGTTTAAAAGGCTGCCTATCAAGGGCGGCAAAGGCATAAAGCTGCTGTCGGATCATTCCTTTGCAGTATATCTTGTAAATACACAGCGTGATTGGTTCAAATGGTATTATAATAAATTCAAGTTCATTGTGGATCGGTCGCCTTTGTTCTCCGTAAGCTTCATTCTCGGATATGCTGTGGTGTTCTTTATGGCGGCTGCATTGTTCGATATCCTGAGAGGACTGCTTTTCAGAGTGCTCAGGATAGATACTCTTTGTGCAAAGGTATCTGACCTTGCTAAAAAGGCCGTTACAAGGGCCGCAGAGCTTATCTGAAAGCATCGGAGATTTTTCAAAAAAATGCGTAAAACAGGCTTTTTGCGGTTGCATTTTTTTGCAAGCTGTGGTATAATTAGCTTATGAATGCGGACGTTTTCTCTGTGGGAGGATATTTGTCTGCTGCGCTTTTCATCGGCTGGGTGCTGAAAATCGGAGTTTATACAATAATTCCTGTATATTTCCATATTTTATGCAGTAATATGCGAGAAATATGTATAAATATAAAATTTTTATGCAAAAGCTCTTGACAAAGGCATTTTTTGGTGTATAATATGAATATAGCGAAAGCGATTTGTATTGACACAAAAGTTTTTTAACGGAGGAATCATAAATGGCTAAAGAGATCAAAAAGGTTGTACTGGCTTATTCGGGCGGACTTGATACATCTATCATCATTCCGTGGCTGAAGGAAA
>DFEO01000154.1:4020-4163 GCA_002368715.1 Ruminococcus sp. UBA3800 | reverse complement strand
GAGGAAGGTCTCGAAGGGGATATCGTGGCCGTCACGGTGAAGGTCATGGTCACAGCGTGGACATTTCTTCGGCGGCAGGTCGAAGCCCGAGCCCACCGAACCGTCAGTGATGAACTCGCTGTAATTGCACTTGCGGCAGACAT
>DFEO01000154.1:0-3890 GCA_002368715.1 Ruminococcus sp. UBA3800 | reverse complement strand
CCGAACCACGGGAGCCCACCTGATAGCCGTTCTCGTTTGAGTTGGCCACAAGCTTCTGTGAGATCATATAGAGCACAGCAAAGCCGTGTTTTATAATGGACGCAAGCTCACGCTTGAGTCTCTGGAAAACTATATCCGGGATATGTCCCTCAAAATACTGCGATACATCAACGTCCTCGCCCTCGGGGACCTCTATCGAGTCGGGGTCGCAGTCGCCGTAGATAGAGCAGCATTTTCTCCAGCAAATTATCTGGAGCTGATATATCGAGCCCTCTATCGAGGGTGTATAGGTGCCGTCAGGAAAGGCTTTGAGGTCGGGATCGCACATATCAGCTATCATATTCGGGTTAGTGACAACGATCTCATAAGCCTTCTCTTCGCCCAGATAGGCAAAGTCAGAAAGCATCTCCTGTGTCGTTTTAAGATAAAGGGGCGGCTGCTGATCGCAGTCATTATAGCCCATAGAGTCCTGGATAACGGCTCGGAATGCTGCATCCGTCTTTTCCATAAAATGGACATCGCCAGTGGCGCAGACAGGCTTTCCGAGTGCCTCGGCTATACGGATAACAGTGCGGTCAAGCTCCTGGAGCTCCTCTTTTGAATTAACTATGTTCTCCCTCAGCATATAGGCATTGTTGCCAATAGGCTGGACCTCAAGATAATCATAGAACGAGGCTATCTGCAAAAGCTCCTCCCAAGGTTTTTTGTCCATGATAGCGGTAAAAAGCTCGCCCTGAGAGCAGGCACTGCCTATTATAAGCCCCTCACGGTGACGTGTAAGTTCGGACTTGGGTATACGGGGGCGGCGCTTAAAGTATTTGAGGTTCGAGTCTGAAATGAGCTTGTAGAGGTTTTTAAGGCCTGTGTTGTTGCGCACCAGGATTATCTGGTGATACGAAGGCTTTGAGAGCACCTCGTCCTCGTCGGCAAGGAGTGAATTGAGCTTGTCAACGGTGACCTGCAGCAGCGGATATTTTTCGATAAGCATTTGCGAGAGCCTGATAAATATCTTTGCAAGCGTCTGTGCGTCGTCGCCGCCACGGTGGTGATTGAAGTCACCGAAGCCGAAATGCTCGGCTACCACATTGAGCTTATGTTTTTTAAGCTCGGGCAGCATTATCTGTGACATAGGCACAGTGTCTATATGAGAAAAGCCAAACTCAATGCCGAGCTGTCTGCAAAGAGAAGAAACGAACCCTGTGTCAAAGCGTGAATTATGAGCACAGAGCACAGGCTTTTCACCGCAGAACTCGATAAAGCGGCGGATAGCCGTTTCCTGTTTTTCTGCGCCCTTTACCATATCGTCGGTTATGCCTGTCAGTCCCTGGATAAACTCGGGTATAGGCCCCTCGGGGTCTACCATTATATCAAGGGTATCCACGATCTTCAGTCCCTTTACCCTGACAGCACCTATCTCGATTATCTTGTCTTTTTCGGGATCGGTGCCTGTTGTTTCAAGGTCAAAGCAGATGATCTCGTCAGTCAGCTTTCTGCTGTCGATACCTGTAAAAATGCGTTCGTCATTGTTGACCTCATAGGCCTCGACACCAAGAATGAGCTTGAAGTCGGCACCGCTCTTGCGTATGCCTCTTGCGGTGTTTACAGCCTCGGGGAAAGCCTGAACACAGCCGTGGTCGGTTATTGCTATCGCCCTGTGACCCCAGCCATAGGCCTTTTCCACCAGCTTTGACGCCGGTGTCATGGCATCGTTCTGAGACATATTCGTGTGACAGTGCAGCTCGACCCTTTTGTGCTCGCAGGTATCCTTTTCTTTTTCATGCAATACAGACATTATAGTGTCGGGCATAAAATAGAGGTTGTGGTCATAGCTATCCTCCTCGAGGTGTCCCCTCATAAGGAGAGTTGCACCCTGCTTTATATAGTCCGAGAGCATCTGCTCGAGCACGGCTTTTTTGAGATTCTTGGATTTTTTATATGTATTGTTCGAGCCAAGGAGCTTGACTGAGAATGAGGATGTATAATCGGTGATAAAAAAGGTCGCTATGAGCATACCGTTCTTTGTTTCCCTTGTTTCGGGCTTCGAGAAGATATCGCCCCATACGATGACATCGCCGCTTTGCTCGGTGGTGTCAGCCATCTTTGTCAGCTCGCTTTCGGAGCTGAGCGGCGCACCCATAAGCACAGCCGAGTCCTCGCACAGGAGCGAGAAACGGCGCAAGTCAATAGTGGCGGTCCTGAAATTCACAGGACAGGCTGCGTTATCCTTGCTTTTTCCGGGTTCGGGCTGTTTCTTTGCGTTTTCAATGAGCTTCTTTGTTTCGGGTCTTGAATCAAGCTCTTGCTTCTTTCGCTCGTCATTGGCAGCTGAGTCCGTTTCAAGAACGCCTTCAAAACGTATAGAAGCGCTGCATGAGAACATATCCCTCACAAGCTTTGAAAACTGCTGCTCTGCGCCTGCCTGCTGCAAAAGGTCGTAGCCGCCGTTTTTAAGCTCGACCACAAAGGTACTGTCGTTCTCGATCTTTGTTTCTGCGCCGTTAAGAAAACCGTTTACAAGCGGACAGCGGCTCTTTAAAAACAAACACAGCTCACCGAAATAATCGGCGCTGAGCTTGTCGGGAGCAAACTTCGGCATAAGGTCAAAACGTCCGAGTCCCATCACCGAGCGCATATCCTCACGAAATTTTGTTATCGCAGCATAGCTTACAAGCCTGTCAAAGGCAGCAGTCACGGTCACACCGCTGTTGTCGCTGTCAAGCTCGAGCTTTAATACTTTTCCGTTTTCAAGCTCCTTGGGAATAAGTGCATTGTATTCCTCAAAGAGCGTAGCTATTGTCTGTTCAGTCATTTTGAAATCAGATCTCCCTGCCTGTCCGGCACTAGTCTATTATCTCGTGTCCTATGATATAGTTTCCGTGATCTACCTCGAAACTGACCTTCCACCTGTGCTTTTCACCCTTTGGGTTTACAAAGGTGATACCGGTCTTTCCCTGCTTTTTGAATTTAAGCTTCACATAACACATCCCGTCATTCTCTGAAAACTTTGCCGAAACGATATCATCACCGCCTTTGTCTATGATGATCTTCGATTTGTCCATATTCTTGACGGTTATACCATATTCTGAGTTTACGGCGATCTCTGTCATTTGGTCGGAGGGTTTGTTTATAACAAAGCTGTAATAAGCCAGCGCAACTATCAGGAGCAATGAAACAGCACCTGCTACGAGCCTTGCGTTGCTTGTTTTGAGTATTCCGAAAATGAACACAGGTATGAGCCCGAGGATAACTATCGCTGAAAGAATGCCGTTCGGGAAATCATTGATCGCTCTTTTGAGAAAGCCAAGACCCTCCAGCGCCATAAGAGCTATCGCACCCGAGAGGATAACAGCCGAGAGGATGTTCCCCTTCTTGCAGAACCACGCCGCAAACCCGGCAGGAATGGTCGCAAGGGTTAACTTGAACCAGTAGGGATAGTAGCCAAAAAGCTTCCACCCCATATCGGAGAAAGGCACCTGAAAAAGATAGATAAGAGGCTGGGACACAAGGAAAAACACAAATACCTTTGCGGCTGCCTCCCAGGGCTTTTCACAGTTGAGGATCACTATCAGCGCAGGGAGCACCCACGGCGACATAACCACAGCTATGTCGTGAAACGAATTGCCGTCGGGAGCAAGCAGCGCACAGGCAGCCGTATAAACAGCCATTATGACTGCAAAGCCTATGACCTTCGGCCAGGTCATCTTTATCCCGCCAAAAAGCCTGTTGGTTATCATCTTTAGCATAAAACTGTCCTTTCGACCATTCTTGGTGTCAGAGCTTGTCTATCTCGTCAAGCAGAGCCGTGAGGGCATCCTTTTCATCAACGGTGCAGAGCTGTTCGCCCTTTCTGAAAATAACGGCCTTGCCCTTGCCGCCGGCTATGCCTATAT
>DFEO01000161.1 GCA_002368715.1 Ruminococcus sp. UBA3800 | reverse complement strand
ATCCCTTATGAGGAATAAGCAGGGCTGAGCCTTTGAGCTTTGACTTAGAAATAACGGTGATATAGATGAAATTTGTTATCATAACGGGAATGTCCGGCTCGGGAAAATCGGCAGCGGTCGATGTTTTCGAGGATATGGGCTATTACTGCATAGACAATATGCCGCCGGAGCTTATAGGCAAGTTTGCCGACATTTGCAGTCAGTCGGACGGAAAGATCGACAAGGTGGCATTTGTTGTAGACATCAGAGGCGGAGACCTTTTTCTCAAGCTTCAGGACACTATCAGCGAGCTGAGAGAGGAAGAAGTCGAGCTGAAGATACTGTTTCTCGACTGCGCCGACAGCGTTATTGAGCGGCGCTATAAGGAAACAAGAAGAAAGCATCCTCTTGACGAGCAGAGCTTTGGCGACATAGAAAAGGCGATCGCTGCCGAAAGACAGCTGCTCGTACCCATCAAGGCGCTTTCGGATTATTATGTCGATACCTCAACAAGCTCGGTCGCACAGTTCAAACAGCGCATAACGGAGATGTTCAGCGAGGACGGCGGATATATGCACATAGATGTGCGTTCGTTTGGCTTTAAATACGGGCCTATGCCCGAGGGCGACCTTGTGTTTGATGTAAGGTGTCTGCCAAATCCGTTCTATATTCCCGAGCTCAAGCATAAAACAGGCCTCAACAGCGAGGTCTCGGACTATGTGCTGTCCTTTGAGGAGTCAAGGGAAATACTGCGAAAGTTCTGTGAGCTTGTGGACTATATGATACCGCTTTACGAAAAAGAGGGAAAGAGCCAGCTTGTGATAGCTTTTGGCTGTACAGGCGGAAAGCACCGCAGCGTCACCTTTGCGGAGGCGCTCTCGGCACACCTTCTGCTCGAAGGCCGCCGCATAAGGGTAACTCACAGAGATATTGAGAGATAGCTATGAAAGAGTCTTTTTCAGTAAATGTAAAAAAAGAGATAATCGACAAGATAAACTCCCGTGCCAAGGCGGACGTGTGCATGATGGGGCTTCTTACCTACTGCAACAGGCTTTCGGACAATGAGATATCTTTCCTCACCGAGAACGAGGACGTCAGGGATTTCTTTGTGAAAAATGCCTGCCGCCTTTTGGAGCGTGACGATGCTGTGCTTGTTACCGAGACAGGCCGAAAGAATGGCGGCTCGCTTTATAATGTCGAGGTGGCAGGGGCAGACAACAGGCTTGCGCTTCTGGATATGTTCCGTATGGACCAGTCAAGGCGGCTGACAGGGGATGACCTTCCCAAGGAGAAGTATCTGCCCCAGCTGATAGCAGGCATCTTTCTTGCCTGCGGCTCGGTGACAGACCCCGAGAAAAAATATCACCTCGAATTTGTTATGCCGACCCTTGACCTGTGCAATGATTTCGGTCTTCTGCTCATCGAGCATTTCGGTATAACGCCAAAACACATAGAACGCAAGAATTCGCAGATAGTATATATAAAAGAGTCCGAGAACATCATAGATGTGCTCACTATCATGGGTGCCGCAATGTCGGCGCTGGAGATAATGAACGTAAAGATGATGAAGGACGTAAGAAACAAGATAAACCGTGCTGTCAACTGTGACAACGCCAATATCGAAAAGACACTCAGAGCGGCTGAAAAGCAGCTCGAGGATATAGAGCTTATCGAAAAGACAGTGGGTCTTGAGGAGCTGACGCCGGCTCTTCGGGAAATGGCGGAGCTTCGCTACAATAACCCCGACATAAGCTTAAAGGAACTGGGAGCAATGCTCGAGCCGCCTATATCACGGTCGGGTGTCAACCACAGGCTCCAGAAGATATCTGACTTTGCAGACAGGATAAGACAGAAGCAGCATAGATAACAGGAGGAAGACCGATGACACCGTTTGTCCATCTTCATCTTCACAGCGAATATTCGCTCCTTGACGGCGCCTGCCGCATCAAGGAGCTTGTTTTGCGTGTAAAGGAGCTGGGACAGACGGCTGTTGCCGTTACCGACCACGGAAATATGTTTGCGGCAGTGGAGTTCTATAACGCCTGCAAGGCAGAGGGCGTAAAGCCCATAATAGGCTGTGAGGTCTATGTGGCGCCAAGAACGAGAAACGACAAGCAGGGCAGGATAGACGCCCCCTATCACCTGATCCTCCTGTGCGAGAACGAGGAGGGCTACCGCAACCTTATAAAGCTTGTGTCCCTGTCCTACACCGAGGGCTTTTATATGAAGCCGAGGGTGGACAAGGAGCTTCTGAGAAAATATCACAAGGGGCTCATCTGCCTTTCTGCCTGCCTTGCGGGGGAGCTTTGTGTGCTCCTTTCACAGGACGACTACGAGTCGGCTCTTAGTGCTGCGCTCGAATACCGTGATATCTTCGGTGAGGGCAATTACTTTATAGAGATACAGGACCATAAGGACATTGACCAGCGCAGGGTAAACCCCTCGCTGATACGCCTTTCAAACCAGACAGGCATACCGCTGTGTGCCACCAACGACTGCCACTATCTCACAGGAGAGGACGCCTATGCACAGCGTATACTTATGTGCATATCCACCGCAAAGACCATCGAGGACGAGAATTCGCTTGCCTTTCCGACAGAGGAGTTCTATGTGAAATCGGGCGACGAGATGGCACAGCTTTTCGGCTCTCACCCCGAGGCGATAGAGAACACCGTGAAGATAGCCGAGCGCTGCAATGTGGAGTTTGAATTCGGCAACACAAAGCTTCCCTATTTTCATATCGACGGTGTTGAGGACAACGAGGCGTTTCTCAGGAAGATGTGCCGGGACGGCCTTTACAAGCGCTACGGAACCCCCGCCGAGGACGCTTTCAAAAGGCTGGAATACGAGCTTGACGTTATAACCCGTATGGGCTACACCGACTATTATCTAATAGTCTGGGACTTTATAAATTACGCTAAGACCAACGGCATACCCGTAGGCCCCGGAAGAGGCTCCGGAGCAGGCAGCCTTTGCGCTTACTGTATAGGTATAACGGGTGTTGACCCTTTGAGATACAATCTTCTGTTCGAGCGCTTTCTCAACCCCGAGCGTGTTTCTATGCCCGACTTTGATATAGACTTCTGCATGGAGGGCAGACAGCGTGTCATCGATTATGTCATCCGCAAATACGGAGCCGACCATGTGGCGCAGATAGCCACCTTCGGCACCCTTGCCGCAAAGCAGGCTGTCCGTGATGCTGCAAGGGCTATGGGCTATTCCTATCAGGTGGGCGACAGCATCTCGAAAAAGGTCCCGAGAAACGCTCTGCTTTCTGTTTCCGTCAGGGAGGACCCTGCGCTAAAAGCGCTGTATAACAGCGATGCTCAGACGAAGAAGATAATAGACACGGCGATGCGTATCGAGGGGATGCCGAGAAATGTTTCGACCCATGCAGCAGGCGTTGTTATAACAAAAGAGCCTGTGGACTTCTATGTCCCTCTCTATGCAAGAGACGGCCTTGTGTCAACGCAGTATACTATGACGATACTGGAGCGGCTGGGACTGTTGAAGATAGATTTCCTCGGTCTTCGCAACCTGACTGTCATCGACAGGTGCTGCAAGAGTGTGAGAAAAACACACCCGGACTTTGATATAAACGATATCCCCCTGGACGACAAGGCGGTATACGATATGCTTTCCAAGGGTCAGACCGAGGGCGTTTTCCAGTTTGAAAGCGCCGGGATGACCGCCACGATAATGAAGCTTCGGCCGACAGGGATAGAGGATCTTATAGCAGTTATCTCCCTTTACCGTCCCGGTCCTATGGATTCTATCCCCACATATATAAGAAACCGCCATGACCCCTCAAAGGTCACCTACAAGCATCCGCTTTTAAAGGACATCCTCGATGTCACCTACGGCTGTATAGTTTATCAGGAGCAGGTCATGCAGATATTCCGTACTCTTGCGGGCTATTCCTACGGCAGGGCGGATATAGTAAGAAGAGCCATGGCCAAGAAAAAGTCTGATGTGCTGGAAAACGAGCGCAAGGCCTTTATCTGGGGAGAAGAGGGTCAGTGCGTCGGGGCTGTTGCAAACGGTGTGCCCGAAAAGGTGGCAAATGAGATATTCGATGAGATGACATCATTCGCAAGCTATGCCTTCAATAAATCCCACGCCTGCGCCTATGCTTTTGTCAGCTATCAGACCGCCTATCTGAAATGCCATTTCTATAAGGAATACATGGCGGCTCTTATGACAAACGCTCTCCTTGAGAGCACTGACAAGCTTATGGGCTACATCTCGGATGCCCAGAAGCACGGCGTCAGGATACTCCCGATAGATATAAACACCAGTGAGAGGGGCTTTGTTGCCTGTGACGAGGGGATAAGGTTTGCTCTGCTGGCAATAAAGAGCCTGGGCGAGGGTGCTATCGAGCGTATCGTCCGTGAGCGTGAGAGCTCCGGCCCGTTCCGCTCGCTGATAGATTTCTGCTCCCGTGTCCACGGCAAGGACATCAACGCAAGAAATGTCGAAGCTCTCATAAAAAGCGGAGCCTTTGATACCTTTGACAACAACCGCCACGAAATGGCCGATGCCTGCGGTATGATACTCAGGAGCCTGAGTGACGGCGGTCAGGGAGTTGTTTCGGGACAGCTGGATTTCTTCTCGTCAGGTGCGTCTGTTCAGACGGATATGAAAATAGACCCTTTACCCGAGTATGACGAGCAGACCCTGCTCGAATATGAGCACGAGGCGCTGGGGATGTATCTGTCGGGTCATCCGATAGACAAGCTTTTCACAGTCCTGAGAGCAGGAGGCAGCAGGACCACCGCAATGATACGGGCAAATTCGGAGTCGGGCGCTAAGGGCTATCGTGACGGCGACTATGTCCACCTTTGTGCAATGGTGAGCGCTAAACGTCAGCTTCGCACAAAAAAAGGCGACCTTATGTGCTTTGTTACTCTGGAGGACAAATACTCGTCGCTGGAGGTCATCGTTTTTCCGAACGTTTACAGCCGGTGCGCAGGCGTTATAGCGGAGAAGGCTCTGCTCCATGTCTGGGGCAGGCTGTCGGTAAGAGAGGATGAGGATACCAAGATACTGGCAGAGACCTGCGAAGAGGCACAGCGATTTTATGACGAGCTTTTGCAGCGTGACCTGTGTGTTCAGCTGACATCGGCAGACAGGCAGGGTCTGGCGGCTGTGGCAGAGATCGCAAGGCGCTATTCTTCTGAAAAGGGCAGGCGGCTGATGATATGGCTCTCCGACCGTAAAAAAATGACGGCTGTCAAGGGCGTTTTGGGCGTCAGGATCAGCCGTGAGCTTATAGAAGCGCTTGAGGGCGCTGTGGGCGAGGATAATGTGGCATTTATGCAGCCAAAGAACAAACAGGCAAAAAAGAGCCCTATGCCCGCCGGTGAATATCCGCAAAAGCCCGACCTTTCGTGCCCCCATTCAAAAAAGGCAGCGGACGGCAAAAAATAGCAAATGCACCGCTCTTTACAACCGGCCTGCATTGTGGTATAATAGATAAACAGTTTATAAATATTCAGTGCCGCTTTACGGCGCTGACACAATAACAAAGAAAGGAATAAAAACTTGGCAGTAGATTTTTACAAAGAAGATCTTGGCGGCGCAGTGACCTTTGAGCGTGTTACCGACCCGAAGTTCAAATGCTGCAGTGTGAAGATCGCTTTTATAACAAAAAACACCTATGATGCCGCAGCGAAAAACGCTTTGCTGTTTTCGGTGCTTTCCACTTCAAACGCAAAGCTGCCTTCAAGGCTCGCTCTTGCCGAGGAGACCGAAGGCCTTTACGGCACATATCTGTCTGCTTTCTCTGCAAAGACAGGGGATATGATCTGCTCGGGGCTCAGCTGCGCCTTCATTTCCGATGCGAACACCATAGGAAAAGAGGTCATATCCACAAAGGCGGTCAGCCTTATGCTGGACTGTCTGTTCGAGCCGCAGCTTGAAAACGGCCTTTTCAATGAAGAGATATTCTCGCAGAAGCAGAAGGAGCTCAGCGACTCCATAGCGGCCTCTGTCAACAACAAGCGTTCCTATGCATTAAGAGAGGCAAGGAAGGTCATTTTCAGGGACGAGCCCGCAATGTATTCGGATTACGGTTCTCCCGATGATGCTCTTTCGGTGACAAGACAGGGGCTGCTGGACTATTATAAGATGCTCCGGGAGACCGCAGCGATAGAGATAAGCATAAGCGGCGACGGCACCACAGCAGAATGTGAAGCGCTGATAAAGAAGGCCTTTGAGCCTTTCACTAAAAGAGCCGCAGAGCCTGTAACGTTCAGGAGCAATTCGCCCCTGAAGCCCGAGCCTGTTTTTGCAGGCGAGGATGCACAGATAAACCAGAGCAAAATGGTCATGGCATTCAAATCCGACTATGAGGACATATACACGGTCAAGCTTTTCTGCACTCTTTTCGGTTCGGCTCCGTTCTCTATGCTCTTTGAGAACGTGAGGGAAAAGCTCTCTCTTTGCTATTACTGTCCTTCGGTGTATATCGACTCGAAGGGGACCATCATTGTTGACTGCGGCGTCGAGACCGCAAATATCGAAGCGGCAAGGGAAGAGATAATAAAACAGCTTTCCGAGGCAGCAAAGGGTGCCTTTTCGGATGATCTGCTCGAAAGCTCCAAGCGCTATATCTGTGACAGCTTCAGGAGCAATTACGACAGCCCCTTTGATATGCAGGACTGGTATATCGTACAGACGAGAAGAGGCACCGCCTTTTCTCCCGATGAGATATGCGCCAGATTCAATGCCGTCACCAAAGCCGAGATCGAGCAGTGTGCTGCGTCATTCAGGCTCGACACGGTGTATGTTTTAAAGGCGGTCAGCGAGGTGAGCGGCGATGAATAAACAGATAATAAGAGACGAAGCACTGGGCGAACAGTACAGCGTTATCCACCACAGTTCAGGCCTTGATATCTATATATGGAAGATGGAGGGCTATCAGACCACGGATGCTATGTTCGTAACAAAATACGGCTCCTTCAATAATATTTTCAAAAGCGCAGGCGAAAAGGACTACACGACTGTCCCCGAGGGCATAGCTCATTTTCTCGAGCACAAGCTTTTTGAGAACGAGGATTGCACTGCCTTTGAGCTGTATGCACAGACAGGTGCCGATGCCAACGCTTATACTACCTTTGACCATACTGCCTATCTTTTCAGCTGCTCCCAGAACTGGGACAAGTCGCTGGAAATACTTCTGAGCTTTGTCCGGCAGCCTTACTTCACACAGGAGTCGATAGACAAGGAGCTGGGCATCATAGGTCAGGAGATAAGGATGTGTCTTGATTCTCCCGAGAGGATGTG
>DFEO01000068.1 GCA_002368715.1 Ruminococcus sp. UBA3800 | reverse complement strand
AGGGCTATGAGGACAGCGGCGCAGGATATGAATTTCTGAGAAAGGCTGTTTCGGGTTATTATAAGAGCTTCGGTGTGGACGTTCCCGCTGAAGACATCAGGATAAACGACGGCGCCAAGAGCGACTGCGGTAATATCGTTGATATTTTCGGAAACGATAATACCGTTCTTATCACAGACCCGGCATATCCTGTTTATGTTGACACGAACCTTATGAACGGCAGAAAGGTGATCTATGCAGACTCCAACGAGGAAAACGGCTTTGCCGCTATGCCTGACGAGAATGTAAAGTGCGACATCATTTATCTCTGCTCGCCAAACAACCCCACAGGCTCGGTCTACACCAAGGAGCAGCTGAAGACCTGGATAGACTATGCTAAGAAGAACAACGCTGTTATCATATATGACGCAGCTTACGAGGCATTCATCACAGAAAAGGATGTTCCAAGGAGCATCTTCGCTGTTGAGGGCGCAAAGGAGTGCGCTATCGAGATGTGCTCCCTTTCAAAGACAGCAGGCTTCACGGGAATGAGATGCGGATATACTGTCATTCCTCACGAGCTCGTTGTAAAGGCATCAGACGGCACTGAGGTGTCACTGGCTCAGCTCTGGGGCAGGCGTGAAGGCTCAAAGTTCAACGGTGTGTCTTACCCTGTTCAGTGTGCAGCAGCAGCTGTATTCACTCCCGAGGGCTTAAAGCAGACCAAGGAGAACATCGAATACTATCAGAGAAACGCAAAGGTCATAGCTGATACCTTTGATGAGCTCGGTATCAAGTATACGGGCGGCAAGAACAGCCCTTATATCTGGCTCAAGTGCCCTGACGGTATGGGCTCGTGGGAGTTTTTCGACCTGCTGCTCGAAAAGGCAAATGTTGTCGGCACTCCCGGCGAGGGCTTTGGAAAGAACGGCAAGGGCTGGTTCAGACTGACAGCCTTCGGCGACAAGGACAGAACAGTTGAAGCTATGGACAGGATAAAGAAGCTGCTCAAAAAGTAGATCCACCAAAAACACCGCTCAGAACGTCTTCTGAGCGGTGTTTTGTTTTACAGTCTTTCAATTATCTGCGCCGGCGAATAGACAGGCACAGCTCCGTCCTCTATCAGCCTGCTCTGGCCGGTGTAGTCATCGCAGAGGATATCGTGGGGCGGGATCACCAGGACCTCTTTGCCCTGCTCCAGGGCGTGGCCTACGGTGTTGAGGGTGCCGCTGCGCTCTCCGGCCTGGACCACCAGAACGATATCCGAAAGAGCGGCTATCAGACGGTTGCGGACCTTGAAATTCTCGGGCTCAGGACGAGTGTTCGGCATATACTCCGAGATAACACAGCCGGTCCGGCAGATAGATGCTTTCAGCTGCGCCGACCCTCTTGGATAGTCAAACTCATGGCCGCAGCCGATAACACCGCAGGTGATGCCGCCTGCTTCCACCGCTGCCCGGTGAGCCTGTGCGTCGATCCCGTTTGCAAGACCGCTGATTATCGTCACACCGTTTTTCGCAAGCACTCCCGCATAGGAATAGGCTACCCTCAGCGAGTATTCCGATGCCTGTCTTGCTCCTATCACAGCAACGCTTCTGGCGGTCGAAAGGGAGGTCACATCGCCCCTGCAATAGAGCACTGCGGGCGGACAGTATATCTGTCTCAGCCGCTGAGGATAAAGCTCGTCCTCATAGGTAAGTATCATTATTCCTCTCTGGTCACACAGCTTCTGCACCGCATAGACCTGATTGTCAGAAAAAGCCTGCATCCTTGCGGCCTCACGCTCATTGACAAAGGCGCACTGACCGTTTCTTATATCCTGATATAAAAGCTCGGCGCTCTCATAGTTTCTCATCACTTCCCACAGCCTGTTTGAGGGCGAGGAGAACATAAGCGACAGCGCTGTCCAGATAGATCTTCTGTCCATCATTATATACCGCCTCAGAGATTGACTACAACATTGAGCACACCGATGATAAGCCCGATAAGCGCTCCAAGGTTCACGACGGCGTTCAGCTCCTTTTTCATAACAGACAGGATAAGCTCTTCAAGCTCCTTGTTGTCCATATCATTTATGTGTTTTTCTGCCGCAGCGCCTATATCAAGCTCCTGCAAAAAGCCCGAGAGCTTTCCCCTCAGCAGCTCCTCCATAGCGATACCGATAATACGTCCGAGCTTCTCCTGAGTGATGTTCAGCTCCGTAAACAGCTGCGGCATCGTCTTTTTTTCCATCTCGCAAAGCTCCTGCTCGACAGCCTTTTCTATCATCTCGGGCGCCTTCTCACGGATATATTCATCGAATTTTTCGGAAGCAGGCCTTGTAAGCTCGGCGATCAGCTCGTCCGTAATGAACATAGCCGCCATAGAGCCCTGTGTCTTTTCCTTGACAGCTGCCGTTATCTCGTCTATCATAAGCTGCCCGATATTCATATCCACAGCAGCCTGTGTGCCCTTTTCAACGATATGCTCTTTAAGCTTCTTTCTTGCAGTGGGATATGTACACCCCTGAGACAGGTCCGTGAGCATCTGTCCAAGTTGGTTGCGCTCACGCATATAAAGTCCCATACAAAGCTTCTGGGCACAAAGCTGTTTTGATCTGTCGCTGAGTACAGCGTTTTCGATGTCCTCGCTTGTCAGCAGGCTGTCGCTTACGGCGGCAGAGAGCGCCTTTGCAAGCCTTGGCTTGCCCTTTGGGATGATGCCGGGAGTGAACGGGAGCCTGTGGCCCTTGATATAAACAGGCTTCAGCGGCCTGAAAAGCATTTTTACCGCCAGAAAGTTCGTGGCATATCCGATAGCGGCGCTTATGAGCAGAGTGAGTATTATCCTTACCATATTGTCCTCCGAAAAAATCTCCGTAATAAACATAATTCTACATATAATTGATTGATTTTTCGTGAATAAATATTTTCTAACCTGTTGACAAATTGAATTTAATGTGATATAATTTACTAAGAAAAGAATTTGACAATTTTGTTCACATTTTTATAGTGAAAGGAGTGGGCTTGAAGAATATGGACAGATTAAGCAATGTGCTGTTCGGAGGCTATGACAAGGTGGACACTTTGCAGTATATAGACTTGCTCACGACACGGATCTATGAGTTGGAAACGGTACTTGAGAATAAGAAAAATGCAAAAGCTTATGCTATGCCGCTGCCTGTGCCCAAGCCGAATATCAAGAGCACGGCTCTGGGCGGCTTTGACAAGAACGATGTTGATAGTTATGTTTCCGAGCTTCTGACAAAGATAAACGAGCTTATCGTAAAGATCGGCGAGGAGCCGTAAAAAAGCGCACTGAGCGCATATAGGGGAAAGAGCGGTGATATCTTCGGTGTTTCGAGGGTATCACCGCTCTTTTTTTGGCTTTGATACGCCGGGTCGGGGATGTGATAATGGGCGGCGATCTGAAAAAAAGTGAGAAAAGAAAAAAAGTGCTTGACTTGATGTGCTGTAAATGATATAATAATATCGGTGTGTCAGGACCGCATGGACGGACCGAAAAATATTTTTGCATATGAAAGGAAAGCTATGGAAGGACAGGAAATATCGTTAAAGGACATATTCGGGCTGCTTCTGGGCAAGCTCTGGATAATTATCTGTGTGACTTTTGCAGGTGCTGTTGGTGCATTTGTATGGTCGAAGTTTTTTATTGCTCCAAAATATTCGTCTCACGTTTCGATGTACGTTATGAACCAGGATAAAACACCCGAGAAGCAGCAGGGTGTGAATTATACCGAGATTGCAACGTCTAAGGCTCTGGTAAAGACATATATCGAGATACTCAGCGATGATGTAGTTATGGACGCTGTCGGAGAAAAGCTTATCGAGCTGTACGGCGAGGACGAGATCAAATCGTATTTCAGCCTTGACAGCAACGGCAAGATCCCGGATGCCGCTCTGAGGGGATGCTTCCTTATGGAGGCGGCAAACGAGACCGAGGTGCTGAAGATAACGGCAACGACTATAAACCCGAAGCTGTCTGCAAACCTCTGCAACATAATGGCTGACATAGCTCCCGAATACATCATCAGGATCACCGGTGCAGGCTCTATGGAGAAGATCGGTGAGGCAAAGGTCTATTACGGAAAGGTATCTCCGAATGTTACAAGGTATACCTTCCTTGGCGGTACGGCTTTCGGTGTTATAGCTGTTGCGGTCATACTTATCGTTTATATGCTTGACAACACCGTTAAGGAATCGAATGACCTGAGTGTCAAGTTTGAGAAACCTATCATAGGCGAGATACTCTCGATCGGTGACTCGAAGAACAAGGAGAACTCTGCGGCTGAGCGCAAGAAGAAGCTCCTTATGTCCAATCCCGAGATACCGTTCAATATCGTTGAGAATTATAAGTCTATGAGAACGAACCTTATGTTCTCGCTCTCGACCTATAAGAATAAGATAGTTGCAGTCTCCAGTGCCGACCCGTCCGAGGGTAAGTCGGTCACTTCGGCAAATATAGCTTCGACTCTTGCCGAGACCGAGAACAAGGTGCTGCTGATAGATGCCGATATGAGAAGACCTGTTCAGCATAAGAATTTCAGGCTGAAAAATCAGGATGGCCTTTCCTCTATCCTCAGCGGTGAGAAGACCTTTGAGGAGTGTGTATTCAGAGGAACAAAGGGCAACCTTGACATCCTTACTTCGGGCGTTATCCCGCCGAACCCCTCCGAGCTGCTGGCTTCCGACAATATGAAGGCTCTGCTCGATAGAGTTAAGGGGATGTACGATTATATCATCCTCGATGCTCCGCCGATACTGCCTGTTACCGACGTTCTTGGTCTTTCGGGAAGCATAGCAGGTGTTCTGATAGTCGTCAGATATGCAAAGACAACATATAACGAGCTTGAGGAGTGCGCAAAGAGGCTCGAGCTTGCAAACTGCAATCATCTTGGCTTTGTACTCAACGATATAAGAAGAAAGCGTTCAAGCGCATATTATTATAAGTACAGGTATAAGTATAAATATAAGTACGATTACAGTTACAGATATGCTGAGAGTGCAAAGAAGGCAAATCCCACTGAGAAATAAGGTAGCGCATTGCCATTTGGAAGGGTCGGTGAATGCAATTGGTAACAGATCATCACAGTCACATTATTCCGGGAATAGATGACGGCTCGAGAAATATGGAGATGTCGCTTGGGATGATAAAACAGTTAAAGCGCCAGGGAATAGAGAGGATAGCGGCAACGCCCCATTTCTATTCTCACCGTGAGCCCGGAGGTATCAGCGCTTATCTCGACAGGCGCAACGAGGCGTATTACTCACTCCTTGCACAGGCACCAGCCATAAAGGATATACGCATAGGCTCCGAGGTGGCGATCGAGAAGGGGATAAGCGAGCTTGACGGGATAGAACAGCTGGCGATCTCGGGCACGAACCTTATCCTTATGGAGCTGCCATATGCGCCCTATGCCGACTGGATGGGCGAGGAGATCTATAACCTTTACTGCACCTATGACCTGATGCCGATAATAGCTCACCTCGACCGCTATACCGAATGGTATGGCAAGAACGATATCGAAAAGGTGCTCAGCCTTGATGCTGTGTTCCAGTTCAATGCCGAGGCGTTTGACCATTTTGAAACGAGAAGGTTTGTTTCAAAGCTTATAAAAAAAGGCATATCCTATTGCTTCGGAACGGACACCCATAACCTTTCCGACAGAAAGCCGAACTTTGATTCTATAACACGCAGGGAAAAGCCCGGCAGCGGACTTATAGAAAAGTCCGATTCGATAATGGATGAGTTTGCTCTCAGTGAGAAGCCATTGTTCTGAGATTACTAAGGAGCGGATAAAATGAAATTCAGACTGACAGTAAAGAAAAAGACAGGAACAGCAGTAGGTGCCGAGTTTGCAGAGGCACAGCCCGTTACAACGCTGAGCGCCGACGGCAGTTTTGAGGCTGATAATATCGGCTTTGCAAGGCGTGACTGCAACACATATATAAGAGATTGGGCAGAGCAGGGCGGTATGAAGCTTCGCACCCAGAAGGACTGGGTGAAGAATATGAGGACCAAGCTTATGGAAAAACAGGTCATGGTCCAGAACGGCACAGCGCCTGAGACTTATGTGTTCACGCTTGAACAGCTTTAAAATAAAGCGGTACGTTTATGAACCGCCCCACATTGTGCGTAC